>DASRMB010000028.1:0-3916 GCA_035648135.1 Prolixibacteraceae bacterium | reverse complement strand
GATTTGAATGGTTGCTATGGATTTAATTCCCGCAACAAATGACGATATTGATTTGGACGGACGAAATCCAAAATTCTATTTATTGGATGAATCCGTTTGTTCTTTCCGTAGAGACACACGGTGTTTTTTTGTAGAGACGCACGGCCGTGCGTCTCCGTCGCAATTACAGAATGATGTTCGCCGATACGCATGGTCTACGTCTTCGCCGCAATTACAGAACGATTTCGCCGCGATGCACCGCCGCGTCTTCTATACCATTCCCTACAGTGTAATGTTCGCCGAGACGCACGGAAGTGCGTCTTGACACCGAATCCTGATTTCGGTTAAACCCGGTGCCCAAACACTAAACTACCAAATCAGAGCCTTCGATTCGTCTGCAACAACATCTTTATTTTCGGCAGGCAGGGTAAAGAATACCGTTGATCCAACATTCGGAGTGCTTTCGATCCAGATCCGGCCACCGCTTTTTTTGATGAAGTCCAGGCATAATTTTAGTCCAAGACCGTTGCCGCTTTCCTTGTTGATACCAACAGTGCTGAAGAAAATATTTGGATCAAGTATTTTAGCGATCTCATCCGGTGTCATACCTCGTCCAGTATCCGAAAGCCCGATTTTAACGTTTCCATTTTCGGGCCAGGAGTTGAAGCTGATGCTCCCTTCTGAAGGTGTATATTTGATGGCGTTTGAAAACAGATTCCGGATGACGGTTTTGATCATATTCAGATCGGCATAAACGACCTGTTCCGGATCAATATTGATGTCCAGGCTAATGTTCTTGTTGTTGATTCCTGCCTGATACAGATTGACAATACTCACCACTGCTTCCTTCAAATTAATATTTTCAGGAATGATACTTTGGTTTCCGCTTTCGGAAGTAGACCATGCCAACAGATTTTCGAGCAGTGAAAAAACCTCGTCAGTTGTGCGGAGGAGATCCTGAACCGTTTTTTTGTACTCATCGCCTTTGCTCGGGTCGATAATTCCTTTCGACATAAATTCAAGAACCATTTTTACGTTGCCGATCGGGCTCCGAAGGTCGTGACCAATGATAGAAAACAGGCGGTCTTTCACGTTATTCAATTCTGTCAGTGTTTGGGTCGTTTCCATGAGCTGGTCACGCGTCAGTTTCAGCTCAAAATGTGTTTTGATGCGTAGCAGTATGTCTTCTTTTCGGAAAGGTTTTACAACATAATCAACACCTCCGGCTTCGAAACCGTTGATTATAAACTCAATTTCGTCGGCTGCTGTGATAAAAATCACCGGGACATCTTTGAAATAGTTGTCCTCCTTTAAAGTCCGGCACACATCAAACCCGCTGATGTCAGGCATTACCACATCGAGCAGAATCATATCAGGATGCAGATCGCGCGCCATATCAATCGCTCCCTGACCACAGTCGGCATAAAAAACCTCGTATTCAAGATTTTTAAACATGCTTTTCATGACCATCAGGTTCATCTGGTTGTCGTCGACTGCAAGAATCGAAAGTTTATCTTTTAGTTGTTTGTTCATGATGGTTTTGTATTTATTTCTGAAAACGGATCGGGGTAAAGGGTTTGAAACCTGAAAATCGTTCGTTTCGAATTCCAAAGGAACTGAAAAAAAAGATTAGTACAAGGATTTTAATTAATCAGCAATTATTTTAACCTAAAGTTATACGGGGATGAAATGAGTAAGTTGTTACAAATCAGGATTGGTATTGTCATCAGATCAATAACATTAATCCGAATTAATTTGATGCCGGTTGCCTGAGCTTTTCCGGCTGATCAGGTAAACACCGGACAGGATAACCGCCATACAGGTCAGGTGGAGAACGCTTACTCTTTCGCCATCGAGCACTCCCCACATGATGGCAAAGATGGGGATGATATAAGTGACTGATGAGGCTGTGACAGCCGAGGAGTAGCGAATCAGGCTATTCATCAGCAGCATGGCAAGAGCCGTGCCGAGTATGCCGAGTACAGCCAGAGCCAGCAAATGAACCGGCCAGTCAGGATTTGCCCATACGGGTGTGAAATCGGTGGTGAGCAAATAGATAAGTGCCACCGGACCAATGAACAGAAAGGATAGGGAGGTGATTTGAATACCTGTCAGATGCGACAGCTTTGATTTGATCTGGTTGATGCTGATGGCATAAAATGCGGTGGCCAAAACGATATAAAGAGCATAACTATTGATGGTTCCCAAGTGAAATCCTTCGCCTGCGAGGATGAGTCCGGTAGCACCTGCCAGTCCGATTGACAAACCAACGACTTGCATCCACCGGAATGCCGTTTTGTGAAAAAGCATTCCGACCATTAAGGTAAATACCGGAGTGAGGGAATTGAGCATTCCGGCCAGCGAACTGTTGATTTGTGTCTCGGCTTTCATAAACAGAAATGCAGGAAAAAAACTACCGATAAAACCTGCAATCAGCAAACTGGGTAAATCTTTACGTTTAAGTTTTTTGAGCTGTTTGATGGATAACGGAAGCAACACCAGCGAGGCCAGGAAAATGCGCAGGGCACCTGCCTGTTCAGGACTGAAACTCTTCAGCCCGATTTTCATTAAGATGAACGAACTACCCCAGATAAAGGCCAGAACCATTAGAATTGTAAACTGAAACCATCGTTTTTCCCAGATCATTGGTTGTGAATTTTAAAAGTTGAAAGGTAATGGAAAAGTTGACGCGAAAAGAACCGATTGTTCAGCCCTGTATGGCCACGACATGTCGTGGCCGTTCAACCACCCAGCAACTACTGACGAGCACCTAGTAACTACTGACCAGAAAACGGTACCTACTGACCAGGAAACAGCATCGACCAACCACCCACAAGCATAATTTAAACCGCTCGTTTTGTTTTAATTTGTTTTTGTTTTGTTTGTTTTTTTGTTGTCGGTCACGATGTATCGTGACCATACGGAATTGCTGTCATTAGGCGAGTTCCTGCATTGTTCCACGGTGTATGGCCACGACATGTCGTGGCCGTTCAGGCAATCACAGCGGTAGGTTGTGTTTGTTCAATTTTCAGAAACTCACCATGACTGATCCCGATATTTCTTCCACCATTTAGCTGGATTTTGGCGGATATATAATTGAGCTGCCGTTAACGTAGTGGAATCACTAATAATCCGATCATAAAAAAGGGAATGCCATGAAAATAAACCTCCTAGCCGATTCTGATTGGCCCAACGGGTAATAGCAGATTTATATTGACCGATTATTACAGCTAAAGAACCTTTGGGTAAAGACCCGAATTGATTGGCTGTGTTTGGTTTATTGCTGGTAGCGATGTATTGCACTACATCAAAGGTGATTGGTAAGTCCCTGTATTGATCAGTCGGGTAGGTCAACGACGTGTCGTGGACATGCAAACTGCCAACATGAATAATTCCATGCAGATGATTGGGCATGATGACGAACTCATCCATTTGAACATGATTGAAATGGTCAGGAATTTCGATCCAGAGCTTTTGTGCCATTTTGCCAAGTTCATTGAGTTGGATTTCATTTTCCGATGTGGCTTTACCAAATAAGCATTGTCCCATCTTAATATTTATAGTAATAAAATAGCTGCATGGCTGACTGTAATCGTGATTACATTGCCTTATGCTTTTTCGGTTATGAAAATCCATACGTGTATAAATTTTAGTATTAAAGATAACTATATTCTACATATATTTTCTGCTGTATTGTTCAGTCTGGTATGGCCACGACATGTCGTGGCCATTCAGGAAACCACCCACCACAGCTACCCACTCCTAACCACCCACAAGCATAATTTAAACCGCTCGTTTTGTTTTAATTTGTTTTTGTTTGTTTGGTTTTTTCACTAACGGTCACGATGTATCGTGACCATACGGAATTGCTGCCATTAGGCGAGTTCCTGCATTGTTCCACGGTGTATGGCCACGACATGTCGTGGCCGTTCAACCA
>DASRMB010000027.1:0-52713 GCA_035648135.1 Prolixibacteraceae bacterium | reverse complement strand
GAACGTTTGCCTGGTTTGAAAGTTATCGAAGGTTAAGTAAAGACTTCGAATACAGAACAGACACAAGTGAAGCTATGATTCAGTTTGCAATGATAAAACTAATGCTTAATAGAATTAAAAAATAAAATTTAAACAGTCTCTTAGTTCAAGTAAAAATTTCATTTTTTTATCATCAAATATTATATCTGCTATTACAGCATTCAATTTCCGTTTTTCAGAAATTACATTTCGACCTAATGTATCAATTATGCCTCTAAGTGCCTCTTTTGTTTTCATGATTTATTATATTCTTTTTTGATACTGTTTGTAATTTACTTTAATTGTTGTTTAAGCCTATCACATTAACACCCCTTTCACTCCTCCGGCAAACAAAACTTCTACATCTTTGAATACCGGTATACCTCATTGTTATTTATGTTCTTTGTTTTGCCGTCCGGCATTGTATAAGTCCATACATCGGTGCTTAAATTTTTGACCCCCCACAAATTTGGATTGTTTTTGTTTTGGATTACTTCTCCGGCTACGGTAGTGAAATCCTCTTTGAGCAACCGTGTATGAAAGCTGTATATTTTTTGACCAGGGTACATGATAACCCGACTTCTACCAACGTTTAGGGTTAGCGATTTTCCCAACTTCCGTTTACAGTTCACACAACTCGATTCTTTTGCATCCGGATCAATAAAAGTCTCTTCGCCACAATTACAACGAACGGTTTGATCCCGCAAACGCATAAATAGTTTTTGCCATTCGTTTTCAGGATTGCGTTTATTTGGTTCATGGATGCCTTCGCTACTAAATGCATGAATAAATTTGGCATGAATAAACTTTGGGGAAAGCGGCCAACGACGAATCGCGTTAGTATGAATACCCATCATGGGGCGGTTCGCATCGTTTTTTGGGTCGAAAATAAAAATCGGATTGCTGCCGTAAAACCGCCGTTCGTCCTCTTCAGTCATGCACGGAACTCCGGAGATGAGCTTACCTTCCAGCGGATGGTTGTTAAACAACAGCATAAAAAGCATCACTGCCAGCGAAAATCGATCGGTGTCAGCATTAGGAAGAATTTTCACCTAAAACCACTTCAGGAGACATGTAACGACATTTTCCGGCGATGTCCACGTTGGTCCCATACGGAGCGACGTTATCGTTGTCACAAATTAGAACTGCTCCGGTTTGTGGATTAATAAAAAAGTTCCCGTCATTCAAATACTGATAGCTATGACCACTACGGTGCAAATCGTGAAAGGCATTACTAATCTGTAATGCGGCATTGATCATAGCAGACAAGCTCGCAAAACGCACCTTAGCTAATAGAAAATGGGAGAAGTCTTTGTATTCATCAGGACGCAAGGACATGATATACCCAAAATGGTTCTCTTTCCAGACCGTAAGAAATTGCGGCCAAAGGAACGCACTGGTCGGTGCTCCATTTTTGATATTGTTGTCAAGATTATCGTAAAACTCCTTAGTAATGGGCTGTGTATAAAATTTTAGGGCGTAGTCTTTTCCATTCAGTTCGACTAAATAAACTACACCCTGGCCACCTTCGCCAAGCTTTTTCTTAATGGTAACGCTTCCGCCTACTTTTAATTCTATTTTATCTGAGGGTTTAAATTCTTTCATATGAATTTTAAAATATGTTAACCTTTTCTAATTTTCCTTTCTTATTGATTGAATAGCAATCATCAGCACTATAATAGACGATATGAGATACCGACCAATCTGAAGGTCTCCCATATATTCCTACTTCACCTTTATGCTCTCTTTCATTTTCACAATAAGGAAAATGAAATGGAATTAAAACATTACCATCTGTATCAATAAAACCCCATCCGGAATTTTCTAAATAAGCTCCAGCCCAACCATGGCTAAAAGTTGTCACAGCATCATATATTAAAGGGATTATTTCTTGTCCCTTTTTATCAATATAACCCCATTTTTCATTTAATTTAACAGCAGCCAATCCATTACTAAATAACCATTCACCAATTTCGTCGTACTTACATTTAATGACTTCTTCCCCTTCCTCGTTAACAAATCCCCATTTCCCTTTAATACAAAACTCGCCGATTTCTACAGGAGCCAAACCATTACAGTATTCTCCGAAAGAATTATATTTATAAGGGAGGACTAATTCTCCTTTTTTGTTAATGAGACCCCATTTGTATTCTTTTGAACGAACTGGGGCAAGTCCTTTATTGAATGACATTGCATCAATATATTGAAATGCGATAACCACATAATTTTGCTTATCAATAAAACCCCACTTAGTACCAACTTGTACAAGAGCAAAATCATCACTAAATAGTTTAGCATCATTATATTCGCAAGGAATAACTTTGTGCCCTAGCTTGTCTATAAATCCGTACTTTCCGTTGTTTAGGAAATCACGCTTCCAAACTAAGGCTAAACCATTACAAAAAGAATATGCAGTATCAAATATGCATGGAATAATTTCTTCCCCATCTTTATTGATAAATCCACATCGATCACTATCGTTACGAACCCCGACTAATCCTTCGCTAAATAGCGATACATTATTATATTTCAAGGGGATAATAATATTACCACTATTATTGATGAAGCCTGTTTTATAGTGTTTTTCAACTTTTGCTAACCCATCGATAAACGATCCTATTTTATCGTAGTCGGAGAAAATTACCTCTTTCCCTTGGCAATTTATATAGCCCCACTTTGAATTCCAGTTTAACTTAACAGCAGCTAGACCTTCACTAAAGCTAACTGCACGATAGAATTTTAGTGGGATCACTTCATTACCCTTTTTATCTATATAACCGTATTTTTCGTCTAATACGACCAGTGCCAAATTGTCCTTAAAAGGGTTGGCATCATCATATTTATAAGGAGTAACCATTTCACCTATGGAATTACGAAACCCACAAAATCCACGTCGCCAAACAATTTCATAAGAGTCATCGGGATCTTTCCTGTCGAATACATTGCGCCATATAGATATTATCTGAACTGCAATTTCTTCATTTAAGAAAACCTCTTCCTGCATATGCAATTGAATAGCGCTTAATCGGATTTCGCGTTCGTTGTTGTTGGTAATAGCATATATTTGCTGAGGCACCTGCTCTTTTACTGAGAGCAAAAGCATCTTTTTGGTACGTTTGTCTTGAGCAAAAAGGTCTGATATCATACCAGATAGCCGTTGCTCTTGTTGCAACAATTCTTTCCCGTAGACTTCAATCAATTTTCGGAGGATTATTTCAGGGGTTTGTTCTTCAGCTTGACAGGAGGTGCATTTCATAGTTTATCGATTACTTCTTACCCAAAATTGCTTTAATCACCGCATTCCCAATCTTTCTTTCCAATCCATTCCGGGTGGTGGGAATACCAGTTCCTCTTGCAATCTGCTGTTTTATTCCAGAAACACCTAAGAATCTCTTCCATGAAAATGAAAATCCGCGCATGTTTTAGGTTTTAGAGGTCTTGTTTTTTCTCAGTTGATGTATTGGATGAATACAATCACCGAAATTAACAAAAACACTTAGGGACAAACCTTTTTAACATCATTTATTTTAGATTATTCTTCGATTTCAACAAAGGTTGAATTTAGTTGAGGTCAACCTAAAATATTTAAACCCATTATTTCAATAAGACAACCTGGTCATTTTATACCTGTATCGTTTCCATTTAAATCAAAAATACCAAAGTCCATTAATTTAGCTATATCTGCACCCTCATTTATTAAATTGTATTTCGTAATACTCTCATTAAAAGCAATTTCCATTGGCATTTCTTTTAAACAATCAAATTTGGTTACCGTTATCGTATATTTCTCTTTCAAATCGTTTTCATATTCGAACCAGCACAAAATGGCAGGATCAAATTTTTTAAAATATTCAATTAATGCAGAAGTCTCGGAAAATTGTTCCGGTAAGTGAAACCTTACTTTTCCGCTGTCCAGTACAATAATGCCTGGGTTGATTGGCTCATATATCATTTGTTTTCTTGTCAGACCACTTGTCCAACCAGTAAAAGCAAGATTGTAACAGTTACAACCATCAGGCATGATGTAATATAACGAAATGCATTTTTTATGTGATTACTGTTTATGAATTTATTCAATTAATAATTTAATATTAATGACTGAAGCTACGAACCAAAATTGATTCCAAGCGAATGACCTGTTGATATTTCGTTATCACTTGTTATTCGTAAAATCATCATGAATACTCCGGGAAGCAACATCTTTTGTAGACCAATTGCACACTGATCGTCGAAAAACAACTGCCCATATTTTCATAATGACTACTTAATTCTTTGAACTTTTATCCGATACTCTTGAATTTCTGCGCCTCATATTGGCTTACCATTTCGTTTGCCGGTCTATTTCGACGGCTTCAAATTGACGTGTGTTGTTTATCCATTCCGATTATT
The DNA here is from genome assembly GCA_035648135.1 of Prolixibacteraceae bacterium. GTDB lineage: Bacteria > Bacteroidota > Bacteroidia > Bacteroidales > Prolixibacteraceae > Aquipluma. Next base: position 48,306 of record DASRMB010000027.1, on the reverse strand, counting down.
GCGAATCACTTCGGCCAAGTACTTACCTTTTCATTCTTTTTTCAGGGAAGCCTCCTGATTTGGTTTTTGAACTATGGGACAAGAGCTAAGCGGAAACCCAAATAGTAGCAGCGGTTGCCGGGAGCTGTGCGGCCGCGAATGGCCACCCGGCAGAAAGATGCATCTGGGTACCCATCGCCACCCCGAAACACACGCGAATGGCCTGTTGAAGCACCCTTTGGATTGTTTTGCGGTGAGTTGGCATAGTAATCAGCACTGTACCAATCACTGCACCACTCCCACACATTGCCGCCAATATCATAAAGCCCCAAAGGATTAGGCTGTTTGATGCCAACAGGGTGGAAAGTACCGTTGCTTTGTGGATCGTACCAAGCGTAATTGTGCTTCTTGTTTTCATCATTGGTGCCGGCCCATATTGTACGGTTGGTTTCACCGCCGCCTGCGGCATATTCCCATTCTGCTTCGGTTGGTAATCGGTAGGTTTTGCCAGTTTTTACATTTAACTTACTTATGAAGTCCTGTGCATCGCCCCAGCTCAAATAATCTACCGGCAAGTTATCACCTTTACGATCATATTGCTTACTGCTCATGATTGCTTTCCATAGTACCCGCGTTACCTGGGTCTCTGCCATAAAGAAATCACTAACCGTTACTGAATGCAAAGGTTTTTCGTCATCATACTCGTTACTGCCCATAAGGAAAGTGCCGCCTTTGATAGCTATCATATTGAAATTTACTGCATTTACGTTTTCGGTAAAAAATTCCGGGGTTAATTTTATTGCCTCGATCCAGCAATCAAAAACCAATCTAACTGCACCCTCTTCAAGAAAGAATTCCTCCTTAAAGAAGTGCTTAATTGAGTTAATTTTATGATCATTATCTGTAACATCATCATTATTAAGGCTAAGCAATTTTCTAGGAATATCGGCGCGAAGCGAAAGTCCGATCAAATATCGGTTACGCTTATCTTCGGGGTGAAGATCGGCAAGTATGGCAATCAACCGTTTTTCCTGTTCAAGGATACCGAAGCCGCGTTCGGAAATCAGCTTTTTTATGGTTTTTGTTAACTTATTCATTCTACTTTCATCAACTCCTTATTTACCAAAATCCCTGCAATTGAAATATCATCCTGGCTCCCTTTTTTAGATAATTGGGGCAGATAGGATTGCAATTCAGCCTTTCCTTCAGTGATGCCTTTCTCTGAAAAGAGTTGCAAAATGGTTTTGTAAAAACCATGCAAAGCTTCGTCAGTTCCAAAAGTATCGTCCACTCCGTCGGAAGCAACGAAAATAGCCATTGGCAAATCTTCTTTCCCGAAATAATACCGGAAGCGGCTCAGCGCTTGTTCATCGCATAAAGAAGTGGTCTGGTTCAAAAAGCATTTCTCGTCCCAGGGAATGGGTTGCGCATATTCGCCGGCAGAGTTTACAGTTACACATTTTCCATCTCCGATGTGAAGGCCGAACCAAAAGTCTTTTGCTCTGACTGTAGCAATCAAAGTGGTTCCGTAGGCCGAGACCCAACCCTCTTCAGTTTGAAAAGCAGTCAATTCTTTTGGCGTCAAAATTGCTTTGTCGGTTTCTGTAAATGGCTCTCGTTGGTAATCTTCAGCTATGGCTTCACGCCAGCGAAAGATTACATTGGCCGACAATTGTTTCATAAAAACATCCGGATTTGCAAGGATAGTATCAACCATCTTTCCCCCATTTTTAGACTTGGAAAACCTGCTCTTCATAAACTCACGAATGGCGGAATGAGCCTGTTCTGCTGCAAGGCGCGACCCCCGGTCACTGCGGAAATATTTGTTACCACCATGCCCATCGCAAACGATAGCAACAGCATATTCGCTGCCTTTACCGCTCAAAGCGAAGTCCTGGCATACCTTTCCGTCTTTGATATGCGATGCACCAATGGTTGTAACGTGAAACGTTTCTAATTTTGACATTTTAACTGTTTGAATAGTAGCTTACCAACCTTCCTGAACATCGTTCACTTCGATGTTATCCTTCTCAAAATCTTTGATTTGTTTGGTGAAATCAGCCGCTTTCTGATTTGAATCAGCTGAACTATCTATGCCGACACCTGAACTTTTACTTCCAACTTGTGACGCTGTTACACTGGCAAAACGTATCATTTTGCGCAAAGCCTCAGGCGAACGAACGGTCAATACACATTCTTCGTTTCCGGTAAATTCTTTTAAAATTTCTATGTTCGCATCATTTCCAATAGCAACAGCTACTTTAATCGCTACTTTGAACCAATTATTTTTCCGTAGTACTTCGAGTTCTTTTTTGTAGTCGTCAGTAGGAGCGCCGTCCGACATCATAAAAATAGCCGGAGCATACGAGCCAATCAAATCGGCCATGAATTGGCTGCGAGATAATTTTTCGTTTAGCATTTTTAATCCTATTCCCATGTCTGTCAATCCACCGGCTTCTAAATTGTTCCAGACAAACTGATCAGAATCAATGGGTTGTTCGTACAGCCATCTGGCTCCGGATGAAAAATCGAGGACTGCAATTTTTATCTGGGCATCGGCATTTTCAGAAGAAATGTCTTTGATTTCGGGAATCACCTCCCGAATGGCTTCGTTTACGGCTCCGATTTTATCTCCGCTCATACTTCCGGAGGTATCGATTAAGAAAAATAACACCATGGTTCGGCGAGGAATTGCTACAGCATCTAATAAGCTCATATTTATTGTATTTAGTGATGATTTGTAAGTTGTTATTATCAAACAGAAATCTTGATTAAACCATTTCTCCTTTAATTCCTCCGGCAAACACAATTTTTACATCTTTGAAAATCGGCACAACTCCATTGGGATTCACATTTTTGGGAGTTCCATCGGGCATGAAGCAGAGCCATATGTCTGAGCTTAAATTGCGAAATCCCCATAAATTCGGGTTGTTTTTGTTCTGAATCACTTCTCCGGTTACTGTGGTATAATCATCACTGCCCGATTTGGTGTGGCAGGCATAGCTTTTTTGTCCCGGATACATGATTAATTTGTTTCGCCCAATCTTTAGCATCAGAGGTTTGTCTATTTTTCGTTTGCAATTAATGCAAGTAGTTTCTGCTGCACCCGGATTAATGAAGGTTTCTCCGCCACAACTACATTTTACCATCTCGTCACGCAAACGCACGAATAGTTTTTGCCATTCGTTTTCGGGATTGCGTTTATTTGGTTCATGGATGCCTTCGCTACTAAAGGCATGAATAAATTCGGCATGAATAAACTTTGGGAAAAGCGGCCAACGACGTATCGCGTTAGTATGAATACCCATCATGGGGCGGTTAGCATCGTTTTGGGGGTCGAAAATAAAAATCGGATTGCTGCCATAAAACCGCCGTTCGTTCTCTTCAGTCATGCACGGAACTCCGGCGATGATCTTACCTTCCAACGGATGGTTGTTAAACAAGAGCATAAAAAGCATCACTGCCAGCGAAAATCGATCGGTGTCTGCATTAGGCAGAATTTTACCTAAAACCACTTCAGGAGCCATGTAACGACATTTTCCGGCGATGCCCAGGTTGGTTCCATACGGAGCGACGTTATCGTTGTCACAAATTAGAACCGCTCCTGTTTGTGGATTAATAAAAAAGTTCCCGTCATTCAAATCCTGATAGCTATGACCACTACGGTGCAAATCGCGAAAGGCATTACTAATCTGTAATGCGGCATTGATCATAGCAGACAAGCTCGCAAAACGCACCTTAGCCAATAGAAAATGGGAGAAGTCTTTAAATTCCGGCGGGCGCAAAGGCATGATATATCCGAAACGACTCTCTTTTTTCACCGTAAGAAATTGTGGCCAAAGGAAAGCACTGGTTGGTGCGCCATTGCTGATATTATTGTCCAGATTATCGTAAAACTCCTGTTTGAACGGCTGTGTGTACCACTTTAGCGCATATTCGGAGCCATTTAAATCAACCAAATAAACAATGCCCTGGCCACCTTCGCCCAGTTTATTTTTAATGGTTACGCTTCCACCTACCTTTAACTCTATTTTTTCTGAGGGTTTAAATTCTTTCATATTACTTTAATTTACATATCCATATGCTTATTCTAGAAACGAAGTTCATCCAAATAATTACCTAAATCAACAGATAACCATTCCCCTTTTAACTTAACATCAGCTAAATAATATTCGGAGTCCTTAGCATCTTCGTAAATAATTGGAATAACAATATCGCCTCGTTTGTTTATAAAACCTTTTTTGCCGTTTAATCTAACTACTGCAAAGTCCCAGTTAAAACTATTTGCAAAGTCATATTTTAAAGGGATTTTATCATTGCCTGTTTTATCGATAAACCCCCATTTATCATTTAATTGAACCCTAGCCAAGCCATCACAAAATGGATCAGCATGGTCATATTTCAAAGGGATTATTACTTTACCAGTTAGGTCGATAAATCCGTATTTGTCGTTTAACAAAACCAGAAATATATCTTCGTCAAATTTTATTTCTTCTTCATACTTTATTGGTATTATTTCTATGCCAGCATTGTCGATATATCCGTATTTGGAGTTTAATTTAACCAAAGCCAAGCCTCTGTTAAAATTTATTCTTTCTTCATACTTTATTGGTATTATTTCTATACCAGTCTTGTCGATATATCCATATTTGGAGTTTAATTTAACCAAAGCCAAGCCTCTGTTAAAATTTATTCTTTCTTCATACTTTATTGAGATTATTTCTATACCTTTCTTGTCGATACACCCGTATTTGAAGTTTAATTTCACATCAGCCAAGCCTTCACTAAAGGAATAAGCTTCATCATATTTCAACGGTATTACCTCTTTCCCATATTTGTCGACAAATCCCCATTTTAAATGTTTTACAGTAGCTAAACCTTCATTGAATGAACCAGCATTGCTATATTTTAACGGGATTATCTCATTACCTGTTTTGTCTAAAAAACCGTATTTGGAGTTTAATTTAACCACAGCCAAGCCTTCACTAAAGGAATAAGCTTCATCATATTTCAACGGGGATATCTCATTACCTATTTTGTCTATGTAACCTAATTTGCCATTTAATGCAACTATGGTCAAACCTTCAAAAAATGGATATTTATATAAATTAATGAAATGATTGTAACGGTCATATTTATCGTACTTAAGCGAAATAACTTCCTGACCATATTTATCGATGAAGCCAAATTTTTCGTTCATTTCAACATAAGATAAACCATTCGAGAATCCATAAACATTATCATATTTAATTGTTGTAATTTCTACTCCATTTTTGTCGATAAAACCCCATTTAGTATTTAACTTTACACCTGCCAGACCTTCACTGAATGAAAAAACCTCATCATAAATTAGCAGAGATATCTTTTTGCCAATATTGTTAACAAATCCCCATTTGTTATCGAAACAAACAGGTGCGAAATTTTCATTGAATGTATTAATATTATCATAAATTAAAGGTATTACCTCTTTCCCATATTTGTCGACAAATCCCCATTTTAACTGTTTTACAGTAGCTAAACCTTCTTTGAATGAACCAGCATTGCTATATTTTAATTGGATTATTTCTATACCTTTCTTGTCGATATACCCGTATTTGAAGTTTAATTTAACAATAGTTAATCCTTCACTAAATTGATGATCTTCATCCTTGTCATGACTGAATAATTCAAATCTATCATACTTAAGTTGAACAACTTCCTTCCCGGATTTGTCTATGAAGCCAAATTTCTCGTTCAATTCAACCCAAGCTAAACCATTCGAGAATTTACCAGCAACTTCATATTTGAATGGAGTAATCATTTTCCCTTTTGAATTTCGGAAACCACAGTATCCAAGCTTCCAAACAATTTCAAAAGATTCATCGGGTTCTTCTAATTCAAGAGCTAAGTCCCAAATATTAATAATTTGCCTGGCTGCATCTTCATGTAAAAATGCATCTTCATGCAAATGGTGTTGTAAAGCTTGCAGTTTTAACTCGCGTTGGTCGCTTTCGGCGAAAGCTGCCATTTGTTGCGGCACTTTTTCTTTTACCGAAAACAGCAGGAGTTTTTTAGTTTTCTTATCATGGGCTAACAAATCAGCAATCATAGCAGAGAGCCGTTGTTCGTTTTGCAACAACTCCATGCCATAAACAGTGAGCATATTTCGAAGAATTACTTCGGGTGTAAGATCTGCTGTTTTTGTGTTTAAAGCTTGAATTATATCGGTTTGGCAAAATGGGCATTTACTCAACGAAACATTTTGAGGTGGTATCCATTCCCCCTGGCAGTTAGTGCATTTCATAAACTAGAAATTAGGTTAAGTCAACTTCTTTAATGTCAAGCTCAAAGCCCAATTCCGAATTTACAGTGTGAGTCATGTATAGTGGTATATTTTTGCATCTGGCAATATGCTTCATCTTATCAAAATTTTCGGAGACGATATTATGACCTATGATTATACTTTTCAAAATTCCTTTCGGCCAGTTCAGTTGATAACCTGTACTTCCTTTTGATGGATGAGAATCTGAATAGTTTCTTCCCAAAATAATCCTTTTTTCTTCCTCGATTTTCCAGATAGATTCCTCCTTAATCAATAATAAATATTCAAATAGAGAATCAGTCGACTTCCCAATCACATGAATTAAACCTCTAATTGGTGCTGTATGGTCTTTGTTTATAGGGATTTGGGTATCAAAATCATCAAGATTTGGCCATTCAGATGAATAATGAACATCTCTGTAAGTTACTTTACCAATTTCTTGAGATGAAAGTTTTTTTTCAAAATCCTCATCATCAAATTGCAAAACCCACCCTTTGTATGAATCCGCATATAAAGACCACAAGTGCTTATTTAATTCAGTCTTTGAGAAACAACAGATTCCAAATCTGTCCAGGATAGTTGCATATGTATCAACATTCACACCCTTTCTTCGCATTTCTTCCTTAAAAATCGGGAATCTATTTATTATTTCACCATGAGTATCAAAAGGATCATTTAAATATTGTCTTCTTGAGCACCAGAAATACTCACTATTAAGCGCTTCAAAACTACGAGGCAATGGAGAATAGTATTTATAAATCATGTATTTATTTGCAAAAATTAAAATGAGCAATTGATGCTGAAAAGTCTTTCCCATCGAAAGAAATATTAGCACTCCCATCTACTCTATAAAATAAATAGTGCTTATAATCTTTATCCTCAAATATGATCGCAAGTCTTATCTCAAAATCATCAAATGTTACTTTCGAACTATGTTCGAAATCATCATCGTCATTTTCTGTTTTCGGATTAATTAACGGTACAGGATCTTTCGCTATTTCAATTTTTGTTAACACGCCATTAATGTGTCCTTCCTTTAAGTTTTCTATTTCAACTATTAATTTGTTGATTAATTGCACTTTCAATTTCTCAGCCCTTGTCATAAATAATTCGATTAATGATTCTATTTCTTTCCGAAAATCGCTTTGATGATTGCACTCCCAATTTTTCGTTCTAATCCGTTTTGTGTAGTTGGAATTCCTGTTCCTCGTGCAATCTGCTGTTTTATCCCGGAAACTCCTAAGAATCTCTTCCATGAAAATGAAAATCCGCGCATGTTGTAGGTTTTAGATGTCTCGTTTTTTCTCAGTTGATGTATTGGATGAAAACAATCACCGAAATTAACAAAAACACTTCGGCATAAGTCTTTTTAACATTATTTATTTTAGATTATTTATCTTCGATTTTACGAATTTTATCATTTTTATTTTTGGTTATTTCTTTATTGGAAAATACCACTTCTGCCAATTGATCACCTTTTGTGTTTATCTCAATTTGTTTTGTGTTGTTTGAAGATAAATTGAAGATTATCAGTCCGCTTACCAGAAGTATTGATCCTGATAACATTCGGATTATTCCTATCATCTTATTCCTTTTTATTTCTATTAAACTGAAGTCTCCTGTGGTATATGTATTTCTTGTTTAACAAGCAGATCGACAATGAATTTGTCGGTACGATCATATAGCTTATTGGTTTCTTTCCTGGTTAGTTCGTATGCAACCCAACTTGCTTGTTCATGGGCTTCATTGTATAGAAGAGAGTACCCTATATGAGATATGACAACTTCGTTTCCATTGATTTTTGGTATCTCCAGCTTTGTTATTGTATTTGCTTTGAAGCTATTGTTGTGAACATTATTGGCATCAACCCAGGTTTTATTGTCATGCAAAAACACTTTTGTGCCAATGGTAGCTATAGCATCTTCCTGAGCAAGAGAAATTATCTGAAAAGCAAAAACTGCAATTATCGTAAGTAAAAGGTTTCCCTTTGGAATCATTTTTTTATTTCTTAGAACAAAACAATCTACTCCTTTTAAAATGATTCTTCCAATTTAGTTATGTTGATTTACCTAAAAAGATTGATTATAAATAAGGTCAATAGACATTTTTGTCATGTGTCAAGGAAATTTAGACGAACATTAATGCGATTCGAAAATCGGTTCAATCCCAGAATTGGAATCATCGATTTTAACTATTTCGATGAAAGACGATTGAAAAAAGCTCGCCAGGGAAAGCAAAAAGGGGAGCGAATCCAGAATTTTCAGTATGCCCGCAGTCAGCGCTATTTGGAACGCGTGTGTCAGCAACATGTTGAACTGAAAATGTTGTTGGGAATTGAGAAGTCAATATTCTTATTCGAAGAGAATTTCCTATTATTTTGTCATTTTGGAACCTCGAAAAACGAACCACTAATTATACCGTACATTTTACGCGACGAGAACTATTCCAAATTGAATATTAAGCTGTAATAATAGATTTTCATGCTAATTTGCCTTATCGTTTTTCTTTTGCGTTTTTCATTCTTTCACGTTCCAATCTTTCGGCAATTTCTTTTATTTCCATCTCATATTGCTCCACTTTTCCCCGAATCTCCCTGATCTGTTTCTTATCCCGATTATATTGAAAAATGTCTTCAAGTTTTCCCACGTTTTCCGAACTAATCCCATTGGTGGATTTGATATATCGATACTTGAGGTCATTATCCTTAAATTGGCTGTTCTTATCGAATTGCCAAAAGTTACCACCCAATGAAATTAGAATAAGTAAAGCCAAACTGATTATTGTAATAGCTGCCTTATTGTTTCGAAAATCCACGATAAAAACATGCTCATTGCGAATGACCACATTTTTTTGAGACTTTATCAGGTTGATATTTTCATCAATTGGAGTAATTACCGTTTTAAATTCAGTAAAAACCTTTCTTAGACTGTCATTAACCTTGCCAAGGAAATAGGTGGAATACTGTGCCATATTTGTCTGCAATACCTTTATTTGTTCTGGTGTAAATTGCAGCTGATTAATCTGGATTTGTAAATCTTCGATAAGAGATATTAGCTCATCTGAATTTAGAGTTGAATCCGCCTGGTCGTTTGTTAATGCCTTTTTGCCCAATTCATCTAACTTTTGTTGTAATTCTTCGAATAGGGCATAAACTGCTGAAGAATCCATTTTGCTGATACCCATAAGTATTTATTTTTAAATTGATTACAATCGGTGTCTGTATCGGTTTCCTTTCTTTTTCTTTCGTCTTTTGGCTTCCTTCCGAAATAATTCATCTTCGTTTTCATCGTAAACCGGTGATGGTTTCATCAGATCGAACAGTCCATCCAAGATGGAAGCTGCGTTTTCAAGACCCAGGGAAAGATCCGATGTATTGCCTTGTCTGCTTAGTTGGTTTGGTTTGTTTATCTGAATCTGTTGCAACTTTTCATTTTTTTGTAGCTGGTAACTGATTTTTGAATAACTGAATGCTCTGTCGATTTTCGAACCATTAAACTCATACCCATTCTTCCCAAACCGAATTCCTTGTATTTTTTCTGTAGTTCCGTTATTTCGGAATTCGGTTGTAATACCCGATTTGAGTAACTCTGTTTTTAATTCCTGCCAACTCCGGCATTTAGATATAGCCGATTGCAGCGCATGATAAATTTCGTATTTGGTTTTATCTGGTTCTTTTAAGCGATGCTCCTTTACATTCTCTTTTCCTGAAGCAATATAAAGGCTGTGCTTTTGGGTAAGTTCCGTACAAATTTTCACGTTCCGCAACTTTTCATTTTGGTCGGAAATCCGTTTCCCATTGTTGTTAATACGGTTTATCACGATATGAATGTGAGGATGGTCAGTGTCGTGGTGCCGGGCAATGATGTATTGAGTATCCTGGTATCCCATCTTTTTTATGTATTCCTGAGCGACATCAACCATAAACCTATCGGTCAACCGACTCTTATCCTGAACCGAAAAATTCAGAGAGATGTGGGCGACTGGTTTTGATATGTTGGGATTCAGCTTATGCTGGACAATGAAACTATGGATAATGGATTCCTTGTCTTTCAGTCTCACCCCTTCAGCATAAATCAACCGGGCATGATCTTTTTCAAGAATATAGTTTACTGCACCCCGGAATCCTCGACCCTGTACAATCTTAGCAATCATCTTCAATTTTTTTGATTACGTTATCCAACCGCTCGTTTAGAGAAAGGCAATATTTGTGAACAGCCGAATACCCGGCGGCATTGGCTTTATGGGCAATCTGGTTTACGTTATTGGCCATGCCACTAAGTTGCCGGATATATCCCAGATGTTCTGATGTGAGATGTTGCTTAACCACACTCGACCGGATACAAAGGCGAATAAATTCGCTACGGTTAACTCCTGCGGAACGTGCTTTGGCTTTGAGGGAATAATATTCTTCAGTAGCCATTTTGATTGTTATTTTATAAGCTTTCTTTTCTGCTGGTCCTTTGGTCGGCCGGCCATTTGTGTTCCTGTTTTTTATTGTTTTCATGATTGGTGATTTAATTGTTCAGATTAGACCGGCGGGATGTTTTGGCCTCGTAGAGCAAGGTTTTGGTCAGACCAAAACACAAACTTGCTCCCCACCCAAAGCGAGACCAAAACATAACCCGATCAGAGTCTGATACCTTTTCGTTTTTGACAATACATTTGATTTTCCGAAACTGTTTTTATGCTCTGCACCAATACCAGATCGAAGTGATCAATTAGTTTCTTGAGTAGTGGATTTTTGTTTGTCATCATTTGAAGATTGGATTCTTCCGGTTGGATCTGAAGCAGGAAATCTGCTATGTCATAACCTTCCCTGCGCTGTTGTGCAGTGGCATTCCGTTCCAGGTAATCGAATATTTTAACTTCGTATCCAAGCTCCTGCATGTGATTTGTTTTGAGGTTCCATTGATCAAATGCACCTAAATCAGGAAAAAGCACAATCTTACGGCCGTTAAGAATCGTCAAGTTCTCATCCCTAAAACACCCATATTTCCCTCCTGAAGCAATCCAGCAAAACTGGGGAAGGTAATAAGAGGCGATTAAGGTGCTTTTCTCGCTTTCAACAATAGCGACGGGAAGAGCCTTGTTCTGATTCAAAAGATGCTCGCCAAAAAAGCATTGTTTAAGATTAAATTCATTACCACCAATCATGGAATGCACCCATGAAATATGGTTGTGTGGTTTTTTGATCCGCTTGCCATTAGATGGATCGTATAGCATAATTTTACCGGTACGGACTTTGCCCGATGAGTCCGTTTGCCAGAAAATGGTTGCTCCGGGCCAATAGTTTGCTGTTCCCACCCGGTATTGTTTCATCAGTTTCAATGTTCTCTCAATACCTAAAACAGAAGTCAAAAATTGGCAGAGTTTATTTTGATCGTAATGGGTTAAACTACGGCTGACAATGGACTCATGGATAAAGCTGACGGTTAACGGTTTTGGTTGCTGCACTGTTTGTGTGCTTGGTGCAAAATTGTGGATTCGTTCAGCTTTTTCCGGATTCTGTTCAAAGTGTTGTTTTGGAGTAAAGTGGTAACCACAATTATTCTCGCGATTGCAACGCCCGACATGATCCGGAAATTCAATGATCCTTTCGATGTCAATGTAGCGTGAAAAACAGCCTTTCTCTTTGCATGATGGGCAATTGTGGCGGGTGGTTTTGCCTTTGTATGGTTCTAATATAAATCTGTGCGTTTTCATTATTCTTCAAATTATCCGCACTTTCCACACTTTCTAAATCAATATGTTGATATTGTGAATTTTATGTCGTTTTCAAAATGCGCAAATGAATCAGCAAAGTGCCATTTTGCTGAATTTCAGGAATTGAAAAAGCGGGAAAATGCAGTGATTAATAAATTTTTAATTGTTTGAATATCTTTGACTTACACATCAAAGTGTGAATAGTGCGGAAAATGCGCTAAATCAATTTCCGGTAGTGTCCATGTTTGTAATTATCCAGCAGATTTTCTTTCGCATCGCTTAAAAAGCGTTTGAACCCATCTTCTGAGATTGAAAAGTCTGAAGCAATCTTAATTCCTTCAGAAGTTGAGAAATTACAGGGTAGGGCATGATAAAGTTTTACTTTGTCCGTAGGCAGCTTTTCCAGTCGGGTAGTATACCCGATAAATGATTGGACTCGGTGTGCCGTTTTACGAAAATATTCAACTAATTCAATTGCTCCCTGCACACTAACCGAGTCGATACATTCTTTTTCTGCTTCCCGACACAGCCATCGGACCATTTGCAATATCAGGCAAAATCGAACAGCATAAATTTCCAGTTTGCTATACACACCCAGCATATCTTCGTTGCTTTCCGAATTATAGAGATCCGTATTTTTTCGCTGCCAGGCATAAAGCTGTTCTTTGGCCGTATTTTCAAACGGAAGCTCAAGCGAAACCGGATCTCCGTTTTCATCCACCTGGTAATCCAGATTGATTAGTTCTTTCATCAGCTTGTGCCAGAGAGGGAAGATGTTTAGTGGAAGCTGCCGGTGATTCCAATATTGTTTTTCAGTGCTTTTGGGTAAAACAAACAGAATACGATCCAAAAAACCATTCTGGTTTCGTTCCCCTTTTGCCAGTTCTTTTAATACCCCATGCTGAATCGTGCCGATTACGCCAATAAATGAACGCTTTACGGAAACAGAGTTTTTTGCACCGCGTCTATCCAGAATAATTGGTTTGCCATTGTATAATGACAACCAAAACTGTTCTTCTGAACCTTTGGTATAACGATTGAAATTTTTAAACCAGGAAGCTAACTCATCCGAATAAAGGCAGATGCCTCTTTTATTGTTTTCATGAATAAAAGCCAGGGATTCGGGTGTTACATCAGAAACTACAAACTTTTTAAGAACCGGTTCCTCCGGAAAATTTAAGATTCCTTGAGATTCCAGTTCTTTCTTACTTCGAGATAACAACTCCTCATACTCCTTATATTTCATCTTAAACTTTACAGATTCTTCCGCGTCGTGTTCAAACAGCGGTTGAAGGGCAAAGCTTAATGGATGACTCTTATTGGTTCCGGGACGACCTATAAGCGCCAAATATAAAATGGCACGCTCTGTCCAGCCCTCCTTTACTTTTGCAACATGGGTATTGCCAATTCCAACAGACAAAGCAAAACACAGCGAGGAGGCAATGTAATCGGTTGGAAAATTAAGGCACTCACCAGTTGCAGAAATAATCTCCCGTACCTTTTCAGGAAAGACGTGCACCGGAAATTCTGCTCCAATGGATTGGTCTGTATAATTCAAGGCTTCGCTGATAATACCTTTTGCTGTAATATTTGTGTCCATAACTTTGAGTTTACAGACCTAATTTTTATGCGCAAAAGATTGGCGAGGCCTTTTTATAAATAGTTCCGATTCGATTTCAGTTTTGATCTCATCGATTGTTTTCTTTCTCCCGTTGGTGATCCACTGCATAAGTTCATCCTCAAAGAAATAGAGTTTTTTTCCATTCTTGTAGCATGGAATCAACCCTTTTCGAACCAAGGCATAAATGGTTGGTTTGGCTTTCTTTACAAGGCTACAAGCTTCATCAATTTCAATGGGTCTTCGTTTTTCAACGGATTGTAGTTTGTTTTTCTCGACTAACTCACGGATCTGAGATACTTCCTGAATGAGAAAAGCGACCGCCTCGGGTAACTTGTCGAATGTAATTTTATCTGCACACATATTCTTTGTTTTTAATGGTTTATGTGCAAATAAAAAAGGTGTTTTACTGGTGACGATTAACACCAGTAAAACACCTCAAAAACACTTATTGACAGTGACTATTCTTGTTCAAATAGGTTGCTATTCAGCTTGATCGTGCAGTTTGGGTCCTGAATTCTCAATTTTTTCTTGATGGTTTCTATATCAGTCACCTCTTTCAGTGTAGGAGCAAATACTTTTTTTAAGAAAATAGCCATTCCCTTTTGATCGGAAATGCGAAAATGGTTCCATAAGTTCCATCCAAAATGGTAAACATCTGTTGTATTTATCTGGTCGCTGACTTTTATAGGAGTGATTTGGTTTAATTCTTTTCTCTCGGAGTAAAGATCAATGTAATGACATAAACGGTTCAAATCCTGATCTAAAATAAATGGAGCAAATATGGTTTGAGTATAAAGAATGGCTGTTGCCCTGGTTCTATCTTGCTTATTTTCTTCAGCCAGGTGATGCGCTTTTCTAATTTCGTCAAGGCTAGTTGAATGTAACTCTGCATGTAACTCAGCTTTAATGTCAAGACTTTGGATTTCAGTTGGTTTTATTGCGTTTATATTACGTCTAAAAAATGGGATGAGCACAATGATCTTGCCTATCCAGGGTAGCAACAAGTTACGTAAAACCACCTGAATACTCAAATAGACCATAAATGAAACTATAATCGCCAGAAAAAAACAGGCATTTGCAGTAAAGGCATCAAAGCCCATCATAAGAGTAAACAGCCTGGTAATGGTGGCAAAAACTCCTCCGGCAAAACCTACAATCAGGTACAGAATGATATTTTCTATATTCTTGTCTTCCATCTGATCCTAAAGATAATACGAATCTTTTTATTTCAGACTAATTTTATTTGCCGACTCACGTTTTTTCGAATTTACCAAATCGGCATAAATCTGTGTCGTGGAAACGTTTTTATGAGTCAACATTTTTGATACAGTATAAATATCTGTTCCTAAGGCAATTTGCAGTGTAGCAAATGTGTGTCGAAAACAATGAAAAGTTATGTTTTTGTCAATACCTGCTAATGTAATCCAGTTTTTTAATGGTTCTTGGGTCATACTGCGCTCCAAGCCCTTAAATACTTTGCCTGTGCTTCGCGCGCCAAAAAGTTGTAATGCTTCAAGACTTATTGGTAGGGTGGTTTCTGTTTCTGTCTTCTCTGTACATAGTCTCATGCAGTATTCTCCATCAGAAGCGAAGACTATTTCTTTCCAGTCAAGTTTTAAAATATCACTGATACGCAGTCCCGTCAGGCACGAAAATAATGATGCCGATTTTAAAACAGGGATTGGACATGGAGTTTGGGATAAGATTCTTAGCTCATTCAAAGTCAAATATTCCTTTTTAGAATCTTTTATTTCAATACTCACTAAGAATTCATTGATGTTTTCGTTTATCAATTTATCTCGGAAGGCAATTTTTAATAATGAGCGAAAAGTAGAGAAATAAGCAGCAGCCGAATTCTGTGAAATTTTCAATTTTTTGCTTTTGAGCTGATTCGTACATAAAAGATATTCTCTAAACTTTCGGCAAAGATCAACCGTAATATCACCAAATGTACATTTGCCTTTTACAAATTTTAAAAAATGGGCATATACCATACTCCATTTTGGGTCTTTTCTGGTTGAAACCTGATGGAAATAATCCAAAAAATCTGCATTGCATTTGTTCTTGTCTAAAAAGCCAAAACTTTCATTAACAATTGATTGAACCCGAACAGCACGAATTGCTTCAGCCTTTGATAGCATTTCCTTATTGTATTCCTTTTCTATTTCAGTGCGAGGCTTTATCTGGATATATATCCCCAAATATTCACGTCGACTCATTTGCATTGTTTCAGGAAGGCGTATTGCTGGATAAAAATCCAAATAAAGAGAATATCGGCCTTTAGATATTTCTCTCTTCCGTAAAGTTACTTTTGTACTACCCATCAATAAAATATTATAGGTTTTTCAAATATTCGATCGACAACAGACTTCGAAATTTTAATAAAACGCCCCTCTTTTATTTTGGGGATATTTTTACTTCGAATATGAGCATAAAGACTATCTTGGGTAAGATTGTACTTTTTCATGGCTTGCGCAATTGTATAGAATTCAGGCTCTTTTGGTGATTCCCTCCCTTTGGCCAGATCAAAATGTTCTTTTGAATAATAAACAGTTCTGCCATCTTTCTTTTTGGGAATTTTATTGGCAGAAACAAAACTATAGATAGCAGATAAGGTCATATTGTAGTTTTCACCAACTTCAGCAACAGAATACCAATCTTTAATGTTTTGATTATCAAAAAATCTTTTCTGTTTAAAATAATTATCTACATGTTTTTTACTAAGATAACTTTTGCCTTTATTTAAAATCTGAGGAATATTTCGGCTTTTAGATATTCGATAAATCCAACTCTCTTTGACATTGAACTTGGTCTTTATATCATTGATAGAATAAAATTCTGTAATAAGTTCTGGCTCTTTAACTTTACGAGTTTCATAGGTAGAAGAACTTTCAAGCATCTCTTCTATATTTTTAAGGCTTACTATGGATAATCGACTTGATAACTGAGACGTTTTCAACTTACCACTATAAATCATGTTATAAACAGACTGCCTGCTTAAACCTAACAATAGAGCAACTTCTGCAATTTTGAAATAGTTTCTCTCCTTCAGTTGCTTTAGAGGTTTTTGGGATTCCTCAATAAAAATTTGTTCGGTGACTTTCTTGATTTTATCACCACGTTTAATCGATTTGTAAGCTTTTGAATTACAATCGTGTGAGCAATATTTTGTTGTTGTTTTTTTAGCAATAAAACGTTTGCTGCACCATTCACAAATTTTCTCTATTTCTAATCTGCTACTCATTTATTTCGCCAATTTATAGTCCACTATAGTCTACTATAGTCCACCATAGTCCAAATTGTGTACAACCTGTGAGTAAAAATTAAGCTAAATATACAATTTTTTATTTTGCGGTACAAATGCGGTACAAATTTGATCAAAACAAGCAGTATTTTCAATTATTAGTAATAAACTAAAAATTGAAAAGTAATTGATTATTAATGTTTTAATGATTGATATTGCGATTTGCTAATTGATAATAATCATAATTATTTGCCGATACAGAAATTTTTGAAAATATGTCCTAGAATTTCATCGTTTGAGATTTCGCCGGTAATTTCGCCCAGATAAAGCAGGCATTCACGAATGTCTTGCGCCAAAAGGTCTCCGGAGATCAGATTGTTGAGTCCAAGTTGTACTCTTTCAATGGATTCAAGCGCTTTGGACAATGCTTCGAAGTGACGTATGTTTGTCACAATGACGGCATCTTCGCCAATTGAGTCGAGCGAAACTGCGTGTTGCATTTCCAATATTAATTGATCCAGATTGGTTTTTTGTTTGGCGGCAATAAAGACTAGTTTTTCATTGGTCTGCAACTGCATATTTCTTAGATCTGCAATTGTTTCCGGCATGCCAATGTCACTTTTATTGGCGGCAATAATCAGATGCTGTTCCACAATTCTATTCCTTATTTTGGCGATTCTTCCGTAAACAGCATCAAAATCATTTTGGGTATCAACTACCAGAATGACGACTGTGGCCAGATCGAGTTTGCTGTAACTACGCTCGATGCCGAGTGTCTCAATTTCATCGGTTGTTTCGCGGATTCCTGCAGTATCGAAAAAGCGGAAAGCAGTACCATGAATATTCACCACATCTTCAATCACATCGCGGGTGGTACCGTGTATATTGGAAACAATCGCTTTTTCTTCATTCAGGAAAGCATTAAGTAGTGTCGATTTGCCTACGTTTGTTTCGCCAATAATGGCAACCGGAATACCATTCTTAATCACATTTCCGAGCTGAAACGAATTTTTGAGATTCCGGAGTATAACTTCAATTTTGGAAACCAGCTTTTTAAGTTGTTCCCGATCTGCAAATTCAACATCTTCTTCACTAAAATCAAGTTCCAGTTCAATCATGGCAATAAAATGAAGCAACTCGCCACGCAGTTTCGATAATTCAGATGAAAAACCTCCACGCATTTGGTTGATAGCTACTTTTTGTGCTGCCCGGTTGGTCGATGCAATTAAATCGGCAACAGCTTCAGCCTGAGAAAGATCCATTTTGCCATTCAGGAATGCACGTTGGGTGAATTCTCCGGGAAGAGCCATTCGCGCCCCTTTGGTAATCAATAATTGTAATATTCGTTGTTGGATATAAACAGAACCATGGCAGGTAATTTCAATTACATCTTCGCCGGTAAATGAATGAGGGGCGTGAAATAACGAAATTACAACTTCATCAATCAGTTCATCTCCGTCCGAAATACTTCCGAAATGCAGCGTATTGGGTTTTTGTTCCACCAGCTTTTTGCCTGATTTAGGCGACTGAAATACAGAATCCGCGATTTCAATCGCTTTTTCTCCGGATAAACGAATAGTTGCAATCGCCCCCATTCCAGGAGAAGTGGCTATGGCACAGATGGTTAATTGATCGAGCATGAATTAAAGATTTAATGCTACAAAAATACACTATTTGAAGAGACTAGCTACCTTTTGTTATTCAAACTTGAACCTGTGAAGAACTATCAGTTTCGCATATTTTATTACTTTTGCCTGTAATTCGAAAATTCGTAAATCAAATATTTTAACATGAAACTTCTTGAAGGAAAAACTGCCATAATTACTGGCGCATCGAGAGGCATTGGTAAAGCAATTGCCGTCAAATTTGCTGAAGAAGGTTGTAACATTGCCTTCACCGATTTGTTTGAGGATGAGAACATGAAAAAAACGGAATCTGAATTGGTTGCTATGGGTGTAAAAGCCAAAGGATATGCATCGAATGCAGCAAACTTTGAAGATACCGATCGGGTAGTGAATGAAATAGTTACCGATTTTGGTGCGATAGATGCTTTAGTAAACAATGCAGGTATTACTAAAGATACATTATTGATGCGCATGACTGAAGATCAATGGGATGCAGTGATTGGCGTAAACCTTAAATCGGTTTTCAACTTTACGAAAGCTGCTCAGAAAATCATGCTGAAACAACGGTCAGGTTCAATAATTAATATGAGCTCGGTTGTTGGAGTAAGTGGAAATGCCGGACAATCAAATTATTCTGCATCAAAAGCAGGAATTATTGGTTTTACCAAATCAATTGCCAAAGAGCTTGGTTCAAGAGGAATTCGTTCAAATGCAATTGCACCGGGGTTCATTATTACCGAAATGACGGCTAAAATCCCGGAAGATGCCCGCAAACAATGGGAAGCAAATATCCCAATGAAACGTGGCGGCACAACTGACGAGGTTGCGAAGGTTGCTCTCTTTCTTGCATCGGATCTCTCTTCTTATGTCAGCGGACAGGTTATTAACGTTTGTGGTGCGATGAACACTTAATCAAACATCTTGAAAATAGTTTAAGCCGGTGCAATTGTGCCGGCTTTTTTTTTGATATAATGTGGTAGATTCAAGTCATAAATGTGACAAATCAATTCAAAGACCTATTTTTGTAAAAAAACAACAATGAATAATTCAGATCAGGAACATTTTGGAATGATGAAATTTTACAGGCAATATACAAACCATACTGACGATCAGATTCTGGAAATTTTAAGGAATCACAAAGATTATCAGGAGGATGCAGTAGATGCAGCTGTAAAAATTGCAGTTGAACGCCAACTCATTCATTCAGAACAGGATTTATTGTCTCCGGAATTTCAAAAACGAAAAATTTATAAATTCGCGTTGTTTCCGGAAATTAATAATGCTTATCAACAACAGAGATTGACTGGAAGTATTTTCCGGTTTTTGTATGTCATGTCGTTTCTTCCGATTATTTATGGTTTTCTGAAATATGGTAAAGGTGAATTGAATCAGACTTATCTGGGAGTTGGAATTGGTTTGATCTGGTTTTTATTATGTATCCTGCTTCGTAAAACACGGAAACCCTTTATTTTGGCACTACTATTTGTTTTTTTGATTCTTGTTTTAGGTGCTATTGGAATGAATGTATTTACTCCGGATAATTTTCGGGTTCTTGATCTGGTTATGTGGATCATCGGACTGCTTTTGCCTCTCTATATGCTGATTTATTTAAAAAGGCTGCTTGAAGATAAATCTGAAAACAGTTAATATCACCTACCTGATGATTTATGACTATTCCGGCAAGCAGATTAATTCGCTAAAATTTCATCTTACCTAAGAAAATCAGTATTTCGTCGAAAATAAGATTGATTAAATCGCCAGTTTTAATAGTTTCGATTTTTAAATGATAACCAGTAAAATTTGAAATTATGTACCTTCTCCGATTAACCAGTCTGATTTTTGCTCTCGGCTTATTGGTATCCAAGCTTTTTGCAGTCCCGGTAATGCCTGTTGAGCAATCCTGGGACGATACCGATACCCGAACATACAACGTTCAGCCTTTTACGAAAATTTATCTGGAAGGTGGTTTTAAGGTCATACTTGAGCAGGGGATCCAGTCTGGATTGAGAATAAAAACCGATGAAGATAATTTTAAATACATTGATGTTCAGTCGGATTCCGAATCACTAAGCCTGAAAATCACTAAGAAGCATTTTAATTTCGACGAATTAATCCTGTATATCACGTTCAAAGATCTTGAGAAATTGGAGATTGAGGGTGGTATAAGTCTGGAGACCAAGGGCTATGTTGACTTAAACGATTTTTACCTGCATGTTGAAGGAGGTGCAAGTATTGAAATGAACATGAAAGCCAGGAAAGTCAAAGTGATCGGAGAGGGGGGAGTCAAATTTGAATTTGATGGTATTGCTGACGAATTGGACGCTTCTATTTCGGGTGCTGGCCATCTTGATGCAATTGACCTGAAAACAAAACGATGTGATATCAAAATTGAAGGCGTTGGGGCCGGAAGTGTTTATGCAACGGAAATACTAAATGCAACAATTAGTGGAGTCGGAAAAATAAGATATAAAGGTGATCCACAGGTTTATAAAAATATTGAAGGTATTGGTTTAGTTTCTCCTGATTAGAATTTATTCAGTTATTGGTTAAAGGGTTATCTGTTTCAGGTAGCCCTTTTTGCTTTATTCAAAATTTTGTTTCCTCGTAAAATTTGTTGGGTCGTTTATGATCTTTGTTAATGGAAAGTTAAGATGAGTTGAGTTTCTGAACTAATTTGTTTTCATGATGTTTATTGAAAAAATGAGTGCTGATTATTGGTTGTTTTAAATTTACATTCAAAATAAATTTGTGTAACATACAGTAAAATAATGAATTGATTCTAATTTAAGTTAAAGTGTTTAAAAAATAATATAAATAATTAAACAAAAATAAAAGCAATCTGTTTTTGTTTGTAGATCTTAAAATTATCAGGAGGAAAATAAATGAAAGTAAATGGGTTTTTAAAAACTGAAACGGCAAAGCCAAAATTTAATGGAACGCATTTGCCACAAAATAAGATGGATCAGAACGGACACGATTTGATCGGAGATAACCACATTGCTACATCATTGGAAACGCCAATGAGGGAAGATGCTTTTTTGCTCAGTGACGAGCAGAAAATGCTCCTGATCGAAGATAAATTCCGAGACATTATGAATGTTTTAGGGCTCGATTTAACCGATGACAGTTTGAACGGAACACCACACCGTGTGGCAAAAATGTTTGTCAAAGAGATTTTCTCGGGTCTGAATCCTGAAAACAAACCTAAAATCTCGGTCTTCGATAATAAATTTAAGTACGGCGAGATGCTGGTTGAGAAAAATATAAATCTGAACTCGACCTGCGAACATCATTTCTTACCAATTGTGGGAAAAGCTCATGTCGCTTATGTATCGAGCGGACAAGTGATTGGTTTGTCGAAAATCAACCGGATAGTTGATTATTTTGCCAGGCGACCACAGGTTCAGGAACGTTTGACTGTTCAGATTTCGAACGAACTGAAACGTATTCTTAAGACCGAAGACGTGGCTGTTGTAATCGATGCCAAACATTTATGCGTGTCTTCCCGCGGAATTCAGGATGAAGGCAGTTCGACGATTACTGCTGAATATGGTGGTATTTTTAAAAACCAATCAGGCAAAGACGAATTTTTAAAGTATTTGTCGCTTAATGTTTAAAATCAGCGTATTGTGAGATTTTTTATTCAAAATCGGACAGTCGGTCGATTTCAGAAGCCTTTCGGATTGAAGGGCTTTATTTTTTAGTGCAAGAGCACCGATTTAGATTATTCAGAACCAATCGATTTTTTTTCGTTATTTTGCTACTTCTAAAAAGATAGATTATGGACGGAAGAAAACGCTCAGATGTAAAACCCGGATTGTTGGTCAATATTGTGCAAAAACATCACCAGCGAACTGGCGAATTGACTGAAGGAATCGTTAAAAACCTGTTGACGAATTCGCCCAACCATCCACATGGAATAAAAGTAAGACTGGAAACCGGTGAGGTTGGACGTGTTCAGGAAATACTGGACGAAGAATAAGCCTTTGGTCTATTTAATTTCTGAAAAATAGAAGAACATTATTCTGAAAGAACAGGCTATTGAAATTGTATCAACCAACATTGGAAAGCCTATCATCATCGAATGGCGCGGGAAAAACGCTGAAACAGGTATTTATTTTCAGTTGAAACTCCCATTTTCCTTGGGGCAGAAGATGTTGTGAACGATCATGTTCTCGATCGTCGTTACCACGGAGGAGCCGACAAAGCATGCTATCTTTATTCGGCTGATCATTATTCTTTCTGGCAAAATAAGTATCTGAATCAGGAATGGAACTGGGGCATGTTCGGCGAAAATCAAGTTGTTTTTAGAATCCAAAATAGTGTTCCTCTTTTGCCGACAAGCCCAAAGTTGATGATTTCGTTTTCAATGACAATATTTCCGACACTTTTTAACGATGCAAATTGCGCTCTTTTTTTATTTCAAATAAAAATTTAAATTGAGTTTGAGAAACTTGAATGTGAATTTCAGCGTTATTTAGTATGAATAATTGTGTAAAAAAGATAACACTTTATGAAATCTGTTAAAATTAAGGTTCTTCTGGGGTATTTTACTCTTATAATATTAGCGTCACTGACAATTTGGGTCATCTATTCCGAAATACTTCATTATTCAAAGGAGAAGGTTGATTTCAATCCGGCCAATAATAAATTCATTTACGTCAATAATATTTTAACTAACCTATATCAGGCTGAAGGATTGGAACGAAGTTATGCGGAAACCGGACAAAGCATACATTACCAGGACTATCTGAAACTTATGGATACAATCAGTATCCAGATTGATGAACTGGCTTTAATGGTAAACAATCCAATCCAACAAATGCATACGGATAGTATTAAAAAACTATTGAAGGTAAAGCAGAAAAACCTGAAAGAATTATCTGCCATCAAAAAGAAGAATTCATCAAAAGTTCGTTATCAGCAGGCCCTGAAAAAAATACCATCAGTCAAAGACTCAATTGAACGCTACTCAACGGTATACAAGAACGTAACAACAAATCGTGATTCGGTTTATGTAAAGAAAGAAAAGAAGAAATTTTTTGAACGTCTTGCCGATGTATTTGCCTCGAAGAACAAAGCTGACTCAAGTCTTCACGTTTGGACAACTCAGTCGGTTAAGATTGACAGTTTAGTTGATAAAGACAATTCTGCTGATTCCATTGCTGGTTTTATAACGGCTATCGTGACTGAAATCAGAGATGAAAATGTTAGCCTTGAAACACGTTTAAAACAAAAAGAACAGGAAGTATTGGCGAATGATCGTACAATCACCTTGCAATTGCGTCAAATGCTTTCTGATATTGAAAAAGATGAGTTGTTCAACTCTTTTATGAAAGTTAATGAGCAACAAAACCGTATTGAAAAAGCAACCATTCAGATTATTCTGGTCGGAATCTTCGCACTGGGTACAATCATCTTTTTTTTAGTCAATATTCTGAAAGATATCTCAAAAAGCCAGCACTACCGAATAAATCTTGAAAAGACAAAAGCTTATTCCGAATCATTGCTTAAAAGTAAAGAACAATTGATGCTGAGCCTCACCCATGATCTGAAGTCACCCCTGAATTCAATTATTGGTTTTACCGGATTTATAGAGAATGATGATGACGTTGTATCGCCACGGCATCAGAAATACCTGCAAAATATTAGAACTTCTTCAAGTCATATTCTGAAGCTGATTAATGATCTGCTCGACCTGGCCCGGCTTGAAACCGGGAAGTTGTCCATTGATAGTATTCCGTTTAATTTAAAACTGTTGATTGATGACATTGTGGAAGGATTCCGTCCCCAGGCTCAGGCGAAAGATGTTGATTTAGAACTTCAGTTTAACATTTCACCGTCATTGGTTTATACCGGAGATCCTGTACGGATCACACAAATATTGAGCAATTTGATCTCGAATGCACTTAAATTTACAGAAGAGGGGAGAGTTGCGATTCAGGTTTCTTCGGTCCGCGTTTCAAAAAAGACTGACCAGATCCAAATGGATGTGACAGATAGCGGAATAGGTATTTCAGAAGAAAACATCCAGCGTATTTTTGAAGAATTTGCCAGGGTCACCACTACGGAAAAACAATACGAAGGTACTGGGCTGGGACTTACAATTACCCAAAAACTGATCCATTTGCTGGGTGGTTCTATCAAGCTCGAAAGTAAGCCGGGTGAAGGCAGCCATTTCACCATCGTCTTCCCGCTTGAAAAGGAGGAACAGTTAGCAGGTGATTCCACGAAAATTAAGATCGGAAAAAGTCAGGAAATTAAAGCAGATCTTGCAGGAAAAATAATATGGCTTATTGATGATGATCAAACCCTTCTTGAAATGACTTCCATTATTTTGAAATCGGCTGGAATGGTTGTGCATTCCTTCAGCGATCCGCGAAAAGCTGTCAGTTCATTTACAAAAGGTTGTGCTGATCTGCTAATCACCGACATTCAAATGCCTATAATCAGCGGAGTAGAGGTATTCAAACAAATTCGGAGGAAAAATGGCGGGCAAATTACTGCTATTGCCATTTCTGGAAGTAGTAACGGACAACATGAATGTGGAGAGTTCTCCGCATTCATTCAGAAACCGTTTTATGCTCAGACATTAATTGATGCTATTTCCGGACAACAACAACAGAAAATAGTACCTGTACCTGTTGAGAGCCAGATAGCTTCGGAAATCAACCAGAAAAACGGTTACAATCTTTCACAATTTGCTGCTTTCGCTGCCGGAGATCCGGAAAGCTTCACCCAAATATTGGTTTCATTTATAACAACAGGTAAGCAAAACGCAAGCCTTTTCAGAAAATACATTCAGGAAAAAAACGAAAATGGCATTTCAGAACTGTCACATAAAATGCTTACCCTGTTTCGCCAGCTGGAAGCCCATGAGATTGTCGAACTTCTTAGCCAGTTGGAACGAAAAGGGTTTACCAGGATAGACAACAACCACTATTTTTCGTTGGGAAAATCTGCTCTGGAAAAAATTGAAGTATTGCTTCAAACAATTCAGAAAGAAGAAAATATTCACAGTAACTAATCAGTAGAATCTATTGGCCATGTTTTTCATCATGGATTACAATCTTGTATAGTTCTATCTTATTGTACAGCGTTTTCCGGTCAATTTTCAGGAGCCGGGCGGCTTTGCTTTTGTTGTAACCGACTGACTTCAATACTTTTCGAATGAGTTCACTTTCATTCTCTTCGTTAAATAGCTTAAACTGATTCTCTTTTTTGGAGGGATTGTATATTTCGGAAGGAATTTCGTTCAGGCTGATTTGTTCTCGCGGAGCAAGTAGAGTTGAACGTTTGATCACATTTTTCATCTCACGCAAGTTTCCAGGCCAGCTATAGTTCATGAAAACAGCTTCAACATCCGGATCAAAGCCCGAAACTGACTTTTTGAGATCTGCATTGGTCTGGTCAAGAAAATGATAGACAAAAAGCATAATGTCATCCCGGCGTTCGCGAATGGGTGGTACTTTTATCTGGAATTCATTTAACCGGTGATACAAATCTTCCCGAAAGTTACCTTGTTCCTGTGCTAATTGTAAATTTTCATTGGTGGCTGCAATGATTCTTACATCCACCGGAATTTCGCGGCTGCTTCCGACTGGTTTTATTAAACGTTCCTGTAAAGTACGTAACAGTTGAATTTGGGTATTGTATGAAAGATTTCCAATCTCATCTAAAAATAAGGTGCCTCCGTTCGCAGCCTCAAAATGACCAGTCTTGTCAGTAATGGCACCTGTAAACGAACCTTTGATATGACCGAAAAATTCACTGGCAACCAATTCTGAGGGGATTGCACCGCAATCAACAGCAACAAAAGGTTTATCGGCACGATCACTTAAAGCATGAATAGATCGGGCAACATATTCTTTCCCAGTTCCGCTTTCTCCGGTAATCAATACCGAAAATTGGGTAGGAGCCACCAATCCGATATATTCTTTCAACCGCTTTGAAGCGCTACTTTTCCCTTCCAGAAAATCATTTTGTTTCAAGCTGTTTTTGTGATTTTTTATTTCATGCTTTTTTGTTACATCTTCAAGTGCCTCACGAATAATGTTTAAAACCTCTTCGGGTTGAAATGGTTTGGGAATATAATTAAAAGCGCCTTGTTTTATCGACTGGATCGCTGTTGTAATGTCAGCATATCCGGTCATCATGATCACCTGAGTTTTTGGAGATTCAAGTTTAATCAGTCTGATTATATCCATACCGCTAACATCCGGCATTCGGAGATCGGTTAAAACAACGTCATAAAATACTTTCTGCACTATCCTTTTTACTTCTTCCGGAGAGAATACAGTTGTTACCTGATATTGATGCTTCTCAAGTAGCTTCTTCAACATCAGGCAAAAAGTTACATCATCATCAACAATCAGAATATTTGCCATTTTTCTTAACCATGTTTGTTCCGATGTTGATTAAACGTGAACCATCACCTTTTAGTATAAGTGTTTTGGTGCAAAATTAGCAAAAAAATAACCTCCGTCAAATTTTTTTGACAGAGGTTTTTGACACGAGTTATTAAGCATTATTCAACTAATTGTTGAATAAACTCCTTTTTCAAGGTGTGTCTTATATTTGGATTCTGAGCTTTATTTTTCGGGAACTGGTTTTTCAGTTTTCAGCAATGCACCTTTTGCATCGAAGAAAAGAACTTCCTGAACTTCGCCTTTAGTGACGTTTACCTTATAGGTTCCATCGTCTCCCAGGAAAACCTTATCTGTGGTATATCCGGCAAAAGTTTCAGCAATTGTTTTACCTACAGCTTCCGGAAGATCAGCTGCTGTGATTTCCTGATATTGGACTTCCTTAACCTGCATGATTGAATTTTCATTTTGAACAGTTGTAGCTTCTGCGAACTCAGGAATTGCCAACCCAAACATTAAAGCTGCTGCGGATAAAATCATAACTTTTTTCATGGTATCTGTTTTAAAATTTGTGATTATTCATTGTTGTGTATGGTAAGGCAAAAGCAAGTCCAAACTTTTCACTGATTTCTGTGTTTGGTGTAAGTGTCAGTTGTAGTGTGTTTTGTATTGTTAAATAAATAGTTACGACTGGTTTTGCCTCTGATTAAAAGTGTGTAATCCACATGGAAACTGTGGATATAATCCACAAGAATGATGAAATCTGTTTAAAACAAACCCTCTGTTGTACTCTTCAATCAAAAGGTTTAGGGTAAACAGTTTTGACAATTCTGGCATTTGCTTCGAGAATATTCCCAATAAGAAAAATAACATTTCAATTCGTAGGTTTCAACCGTAGAGACGCACAGCCGTGCATCTCTACCCGGAATTCTGATTCTCTTCACTATCCCCCACAGCAATTCAATCTTATTCCAAATTATCAGTTACTAATTTGTGGGATGAACCCTTCTTTCATGGTTATTTATATAAAACAAAACCTCTGTCAAATTATTTTTTGACAGAGGTTGATGCACGATATCTCAATCGTTATTTTAACAATTTATGAATAAACTGTTTTTCGGTATGTATCCCGTTATTTATTCTGCGGGAGCTGGTTTTTCAGCTTTCAGCAATGCGCCTTTGGCATCGAAGAAAAGAATTTCCTGATCTTCGCCTTTAGTGACGTTTACCTTATAGGTTCCATCGTCTCCCAGGAAAACCTTATCTGTGGTATATCCGGCAAAAGTTTCAGCAATTGTTTTACTTACAGCTTCCGGAAGATCAGCTGCTGTAATTTCCTGATATTGGACTTCCTTAACCTGCATGATTGAATTTTCATTTTGAACAGTTGCAGCTTCAGCAAACTGAGGCATGGCCAAACTTAACATTAAAGCTGCTGCGGATAAAATCATAACTTTTTTCATGGTATTTGTTTTTAGAATTTGTAAATATTCAATGTTATGTATCTTCTTGCAAAAGTATAACCAGAATGGTCAACCGATAGACCTAAATCCGGGTGTTTGTGGTAAGATGCATTTAGTTAGATTGTTACCTGACGAATAAAAAGAAGGCAATCAGTCAGTATATCAAGAGAAAGTGTGGAATCCGCATTAATACTGTGGAGAAAATCCACACAAGTCAGAATTGGATGTATTCGTTAAGGATCTATTTTGTCCGGAGCTTAAGCTGAAAGTAAAAATCAGAGTTCATGAAAAATGAACCTGACTTAAAAATTAATCCGGGTTTCGCCTTCTGATTCAATTAAGGTTCCTTTGGCAACTATGGTTTTAAAATAATTTAGCTTTACCTTTCTGTATTTATTTTGCCAGCGAAACAAGTTGATACTGAAAGTACCAATTCCGTTTAAATTTTGTTCTTCACAGAAATGCGTACTTATCTATTTGGAAAGTAGATTTCAGGCAAATTACAGCATAAGATTTATCCTGCGTTTTCGCAATTTGATTTCAAACTAAAATATTTTTTTTCTTTCTTCTGTAACTACTTTTGGGAAGGCCGATGCAATTCCGTCCGAAAGAAGGTTTATGTCCTGAAAAACTTTTTCCCGCGGACGGTTTCCTTCGCCTCATCCCTTTTTCTATAAATAGATGATGACAATCGTCCGAGAGACATAGTAGAACAAGGATTTGCCCTACGTTCGGACGAAATAGAAACAACCTTTAAAAAGTAATTACATAAAAAATCAGGTACGCATTATTGTGATGATCCATAAAGGTAAGTGGTAATCGTGAACCCAAACGAAATCACCTGGCTTAATAAGCTTCACTATTTCATCACAAAATTTCGAATTGGCCTCTTCATAGGCCGTAAAATATTCGGGGTTAAACATACTATAGGAAGGGAAATAGTGAAATAAAGGCCATATAAGTTCGTTACAAAAACCGCCGTAAAATAAATCGTTTAATTGTTGTGGAATCGTAATCGGTGCAATGTCAAAATGCTCGTTCTCGAAATATTTTGATGGAACAGGCTCGTGTAAATTATCAGCAATGCCCGTCCATACGATTTTACTGTTTCTGTTCCGGATGTCCTTATTGAAGCTTTCAGACAGCGCAAGAATTGCAGAAACCAGACCGCCTGAATTTTGTACAGCTTTGTACCCTTTTTTTGTTCTGCTTAATTTAAAAGAAACGGTAAGCGGCAATTACCAATCTTTCAAAATGGGTTTCTTTAATCATATTTTAAACTTTCTGTAGCTTGATGCCTTTTAATACGGAAAAGTTATATCAATAAAAATACAGAAAATAAACAAAAATTGGTAATTTTCAGGACGTTTAATAAGAAAGCTTATGGATCAATATTTTAGCAATGAAACAGTCAATCTTGTAATTGCGTCAGCTTCATTCATTGTATTACTTGTAATTATATTTTTTATATACCGATACTTATTTCATTTTTTGAAGAAGAAAGTATCACTGACAGTTAGCAAGATTGATGATTTCGTTTTAAACCTGTTTAAGATACCCTCTTTATGGGTAATTTATTGGGTGCTTCTGAAGATTTTTACGCACATATTTCTCAGCAGTTTAACCTTTTACCCTTATCTGTTGCATGTCAACAGCCTATTGCTCATCTTTTCATTGACATGGATTTTAATTCAGTTAGTAAAGGTCGTGGGCTATTATTTACAAGGTAAGTTTGATATTGGAGTTTCCGATAACCTGCGTGCACGCAAGTACCTCACCCAAATTAACGTGTTTCAGGGAATAGCCAATTCAATTATTATAACCATAGCAATTGCAATTGGATTAATGACTTTTGAGCAGGCGAGAACCATTGGCTTAAGTTTATTGACCTCAGCCGGAATAATTGGGATTATTGTTGGTTTTGCTGCACAGAAAAGTCTCGGTTTGATACTCGCCGGAATACAAATTGCCATCACCCAACCCATCAGGTTTGATGATGTAGTTATTGTAGAGGGAGAATGGGGCAGAATTGAAGAAATTACATTGACCTATGTTGTGGTTAAAATCTGGGATGAAAGACGCCTGGTTCTCCCTGTAACCTATTTTCTCGAAAAACCATTTCAAAACTGGACGCGATCAAGTGCTGATATTATCGGGACCATCTTTCTATATGTTGATTATGATTTTCCTGTTGAAAGTATCCGGAAAGTGTTACCTGAAATGCTGAAAAGAGAACCCGATTGGGATAAGCGGGTAGTTAATGTACAGGTAACCAAAGCAACGGAACAATATAAGGAAATAAGGGTTCTGCTAAGCAGCTCAGATGCTTCACGAAATTGGGATTTAAGAACGGCAATCCGGGAAAAACTCATTGATTTCATTAATGAAAACTACCCTGATACATTTGCTAAAATCAGGATTAAAACCAATTGATTTTTTTTCTTTTTTCTTGTGGGGAATAGTCGTTGATTTTTAAAGAGTTGGTAATGATGCCGAAAATCGCTTTTTAAAGAGCAACTAAAATTTGAATGTCCTTCCAGATGGGTTCATTTTTCTCTCTTTATTTTCTGTCGTTTAGACCTAATTTTCGAAATGCTTATGCACTAAGGCTAATAATTCTTTTTTCTTGATTGGTTTTGCAATATAATCGTTGCATCCGGCCACTATTGCTTTTTCTCTGTTTTCATTAAGCCGAAAAGCTGTTTGTGCAATAATAACTACATCTGTGTTAAATTTCCTGATTTGTCGGGCAGCTTCATATCCGTCCATTTCGGGCATTCGAATATCCAACAGGATCAAATCTAGATCAGGGTTCTTCTGGCAAGCTTCAACAGCTTCAACCCCGTTTTTGGCTGTTATAAATTTTTTGCCAATCTTTTCAATCAGGGTTTCAAGTAGCATTCCTGAGGCTTCGTCGTCATCGGCAATCAAAATTTTAAGCTTGTTTCCCTGATTTTTTTTATCATCGCCCAAAATAACATCGTTGCTAACGTTTTTTTCTTCAGGTTCGACCTTGACAGAAAGTGTGAAATAGAATGTTGAGCCTTGATTCAGTTCGCTTTCCACCCAAATTTTGCCATCGTGTTTTTCTATAAATTCTTTGATGAGGAATAAACCCAATCCTGTTCCAGTTTCGTTTGCAGTTCCTTTGGTTGATTGTAATTGTGAAAGATCAAAGAGTTTGCTTACATTTTCGGGGGCTATTCCAATTCCATTGTCTGAAACTGAAATTGTTATTTCCGAATCGTTTTGTTGAACATTGATCTCGATTCGTCCTCCTGAATTACTGTATTTTATCGCGTTGGTGACCAGATTCCGGAGGATTGTTTTTAACATATCCATATCAGCATAAATAGGTATCTCTTCTGTTGCAGAAAAATTGATTGTTATGTCTTTGTTCGTAGCCATTAGTTTCATATTCGCTAATACATCCTGACAAACAGCCGTAAAATTCAATTTTTGTGGTTCAAAAGGTATTTTTCCCATCTGAGATCTTGCCCACAGTAAAAGGTCTTCCAGCAAATTATAAGCTCGTTTTATCGAAGTATCAATAATATTTAGATGATTCTCAATGGTATCCAAATTGTATTCACGTAAGTTGGCAATTAATAATTCCAAAAAACCAAGAATCGCATTAAACGGGTTTTTCAGATCGTGTGCGAGGATAGATATAAAACGATCTTTATCAGCATCGCTCTTTTGAAGTTCTTCGTTTTTTCCCTTGAGAAGAAGTTCGGCTTGTTTGCGCCAGGTAATGTCCTGCACTGTGCTAACAGAGCGTAGTGGATTTCCCCCGCTATCATAGAATATTTCGCAGCATTCGTGCACATACTTAACCCGTCCATCGTGCATAAGCAACCGGTAATCGGTTTCATAAGATTTCCTGGTTTCCTGAAAAGTTTCCCAGACTTTATTGAAACTAACACAGTCATCCGGGTGGACTGCACTCAGAATATCATCAAAAGTTGCCGCAGATTTCGTAGGTTCTACTTCGAAAATAGCATACATTTCGTCTGACCATGTCAGTTCACCGGTATCCAGTTTAAGATCCCAGTTTCCGGTAAGTGCAATACGCTGTGCTTCTTTCAATCGTCTCTCGCTTTCCCGTATCTTTTGCTCTGCCTGTTTCCGTTCGGTAATGTCACGTACAATCATTTGGACGGATGGATTATTATCAATTCTGGTTGATATCGCTTTTACTTCTACATAAATATCAGAGCCATCAAGCCGTACAAATTTTTCTTCTACCATAGGCAAAACAAATTCATGGGCAGCAATTTTTTTCATTCGTTCTGTCACGAAATTCAGATAATCCGGATGAACAAATTGGATGACAGGCTTTCCAATTAATTCTTCTGCGCTGGATGCTTTCATCAGTAGAACAGCTTCCTTATTTACCATCACAACTTTACCTTTCGCATAAATAACAATGGCATCAGGAGAATTTTCAACCAATTCACGATATTTCAGTTCGCTTTCACTTAATGCCTCTTCTGCCTGCTTGCGGGCAGTAATGTCGCGGGCTGCTAACAAAATCCCCTTAATTTTTTTATTCTTGTCGCGGTAAATACTCGCATTTAATGATATATCCATTAATTTATTGGATGTGTGCCGGAAAGTAAGCGGATAATCAGTAAGAAATCCCTCATGCATAACCTTCTCATAGATAATTCCTGCTTTATCGGGTTCAGTAAAATAATCGGAAATAACTGTTCCTATCAGATCATTTCGCGCAAAACCAGTAGCTCTTTCAGTTGCGGAGTTGACATCAGTAATCTTTCCATCCAAATTGATAGTAATCATGGGATCAAGACTTCCTTCAAGAAGGCTACGCGCATACAGATTAACATTATTTAGTTCTTCTTCTAAATGTCGCTTTGCCTCCTCTGCCCGTTTTCGTTTGGTAATGTCCTGAACCGTGCCCTGAAGTCCGATAATTTTACCACTGTCATCCCGATCTGCGTCTCCCCTCGCTAAAGTAGGTTTGGTCGTGCCGTCGGGAAGTACTATTCCCAGTTCAAGCTCGTAGGGTTTTCCGTTCTGAAAGGCCTTAGCTACTTTCTTGCTCAGCCTTTTCCAGCTTTCGGGTGTATAGCAGGAAGACAATTCGGAGAATGAAGGTGCAGCCGAATTTGGATCGAGCCCGTGGATGCGATAAAGTTCTTCCGACCATGTCACCGTGTCCGTAGCCATAATCCACTTCCAACTTCCAATGTGAGCCAACTGCTGAGCTTCCCGCAGTGATTTTTCGCTTTCTTTGATCAACCTTTCTTCCTGTTTGCTCTGGGTAATGTCTTGTAATATGCAGTGCGTTTGTTTAAATTCACCATTCATATCATAATCGGCCTTTCCATCGAAAGCAATGAATAATTGGTTGCCATTTTTATGAACCATTTCAAATTCACAGTGAATTTCGCCTTCTTTTTTGAAAATTGGGAAATGCTCGTGAAAAGCATCCAGATAAGCTGGTGAAATAAAGTCACCAAACCATTTTCCAATGACTTCCTCACGGGTAAAGCCCAAAGTATCTAACCACGTTTGATTGACTTCAATCAAATTGCCATTAAAATCAAGAGCATGGTAACCAAACGGAGCTTTATTAAATAAGACCTGGAATCTATTTTCATATTCTTCCAATAAAACTCTGGCTTTTTCTCTTTCTGCAATTTGTGCTTTCAACCGCCAATTGTTATACGCTCTTTCGGAATGTTCATTGGCGACTAAAAACAGCATTTTTGATAATTTATCAAACTGCCCGACAGACATCACTGGTACTTCATTCAGGGCATCCAGAAAATCTTCCCGGTCAACCCCGATTTCATCGGCATAGGTTATCATCTGCTGGATATCTACTTCATCATTCCTTACCTGCCCGATTATCCAGTTGGCAATGTGTCGGCCGCCAACAGATATACGGGCACCTGCATCCCACAGGCCACCGCTCAGGCATTGGTGCATAACCGGACCTGAAGAACTTTTCAGACCCAGCGCTGTATCGGATTTTAAACAGTTTGCACAACCTTTTTCTGTTTTGCGGATAATGTCGCTACACAACCGGCTGAAGTTGCTTGGTCTTGTTATCGGCGTGCCGTCAATATGGGTAATAATTGATGCTACTCCATTTGCCTCGGCAAACAAATCCTGTAAATGCTGGAGTTCTTTTAGATTAAAAATGTCACTAAACTGAATTTTGTCTAAATAAGTATTTGTCGGATTTTTAACATCTGGATTGGTTCCCATTTGATTTTTTTTAAGCAAAAACGATAGCCGACTTGGTGTTCGACGTGTGCAATAGTAGTTAAGCTAAAAAAACATCATTCTAAATGTCTGGGCATTTAAATCGATGAGTTAAGGAAGTTCATTTATGTATAAATTTACAAAAAAAATGAATATCAAGTAGCTTATGCACACATTAAATTCACTCGAATATTTAAGTTATTAATTTTATTATCTGTATGTTATCGTGGAAATCTCAGTCCAGAAAACATACACTTCGGACTTTATTTTCATGCTCTTTTTGTGCCGCTTCCTTTCATATTATTCCAGCGGCAGGTTCGTTTTATTCGTAAAAAACTTTTTGATGTTATGTTCGGTTGGCGTGGTTTGCTGCAAAAAATCCACTATTCATTCAAAATCACATTTTGAATGAATAGTGGATTTCACTTTTGTGATGTCAATTTTGGATCGAACCAATCCCGAAAATCATCAGGCAAAAGCTGTTGGAACTTTCAAGAAAAGTATGTTTCAAATGACCATATGAAATGAAAATTAGGAAATATGTAGGATAAATTATGGTTACACTTTTTTGAAATACTCTTTACTCGCATTGCAAATAGGGCAACGATAATCTTCCGGTAAATCTTCAAACGGTGTACCGGGAGGAATGCCCATCGAAGGGTCGCCGTCTTCAGGATTGTATGTAAAACCGCAAATCACACAAACATAACTTTCCCCGTCGAAAATATGTTCATGTTCCGGCTCATCTTCTTTTTCTTCTGTTGAAGTCGTTGTCAGTTCTGCATCCAGTTCTGATTTGTCAATGTATGTTGGTGAATTTTTAGGCGAATGCATTTTGTATTTTTCGCGGTAATACTGATAAGTCAAAGGTTCCTCGTCCGAAATTTCATCAGCATCAATAACCTCACCAATGATCAGGTAATGCGAACCCAGATCGACCGATTTCACCACGCGGCAATCGAACCAGGCCACTGAGCTGTCGAGCACAATGGGTGCGCCTGTTTTTGCGGTTATGGTGTTAATCCCGTTGAATTTGTCGATATCGTTTGACGACATAAAACCAAAATCGCCAATAATTTTCATATTCACTTCTTTCTTCAGAACAGAAACTGAAAAAATGCCGGAATCTAAAATGACCTGTGTCGTTTGGTTCTTTTTGTGGCACGAAATCGCCAGTTGTTCTGGTGTTGATGTAACCTGAAAAGTAGTATTTGCAATGTATCCGGCTTTTTTACCCTTGTAATCGGTGGCAATCAGATACATCCCGTACGATAATTTATGGAAAGCTTTTAGTTTCATGATCCTGAAGTTTTATGTTTGATTGTGAAGTAACGAAATTAAGTTATTAAAAGAAGATTCCTGAATTTTTTGTTCAAATTCATTTCTGAGCTGCCTTAACCAACAGGTTTCCCAAACGATCTGCGTTACTTGCTCATTTCTGAAGGCGGTATTCCAAAATATTTTCTGAAGCAGCGCGAGAAATAGAGCGGATCGTTAAACCCAACCTGGTAACTGATTTCGGCAATGGTATGCTGACGATCGTTATTAAGCAATAGTTTTTTCGCTTCTTTAAGCCGGATATTTCGTACAAATTCGGTGGCCGATTGCCCGGTGAGCGATTTCAGCTTGGAGTATAAAAGTGTTTTGCTCCTATTTATTTGCTGGCAGAACATCGGCACATCGAACGCTGGATTATCAATGTTTTCGAACACAATGCGGATGGCTTTATCCAGAAACTCATGATCGTCCGGGTTTTGTGCAAATTCTTTTACTTCTAATTCTTCCTGGCTGGCAAACCGGTCTTTCAGTCGTCGCCTGTTTTCAATCAGGTTGAAACAGCGTGCAATCAGTTCATTCATTTTGAATGGCTTGGTGATGTAATCGTCAGCACCTGTTCCCAAACCTTCCACAATGTCTTCTTCCGAATCGCGTGCGGTGAGCAAAATTACCGGCAAATGACTGGTCAAAGGGTCTGATTTGAGCTTTTTACAAAACTCCATTCCTGATATACCGGGAAGCATCACGTCCGAAATAATTAAATCGGGCATTTCAGCATTCAGCCATTCAAATGCTTTTTCGACTGACCCAACTCCTTTTACCTGAAAATAGCTTTTCAGTTCATTCGAAATAAACCGAAGCATGGGCTCTTCGTCTTCAATCAGTAAAACAGTGACTTTGCCTTTCGATTCAAATGTGCTGAGGTCAATTTGTTGTATGGTTTGGACGTCAGTGTTTGCTGTTTTCTCTGCCGGAATCAGTGGCAGAACAACCTTAAAACTGGTGCCGTGTATGCCATCGCTGATGACTTCGATGGTTCCCTGGTGAAGGTTAATCAATTCTTTGACCAGCGATAAGCCGATTCCACTTCCGGGAATCCGGTTGATCTTTTCACTTCGGAAACGGTAAAAGCGGTCAAAGATATTTTGCTGCATTTCCTGCGGAATGCCAGGTCCGGAGTCGTTTACCCAGAGTTGTAATTTATTGGATGGCGGCGGATCAACCTGAGCAATTAATTCCACTTTTTCGTTTTCCGGAGTAAATTTAAAGGCATTCGAAAGCAGGTTCACCACAATTTTTTCCAGTTTGTCGGCATCGTATTTTACCCATACCTCCTGAAGATTGCTGGAAAATACGAATCGGATATTCTTTTCGTGAGCCAGCGGAGTATAATAGCCGGTGATGTTGCGGAGTTGTAACATCAGATCGCCCGGACTGATTTCGAGCTGAATTTTACCCGCTTCTAGTCGCCTGAAATCGACCACCTGATTAACCAGGTTGCTTAGCCGCTGAACATTCGTATAAATCAACTCCAGGCTATCTTTATTGTCATTTTTTTGGATTGCCTTGTCGAGCAACTTCTGGAGTGGAAGTGAAATGAGAGTAAGTGGGGTTTTCAGTTCGTGCGAAATATCGGTGAACAAGCGCAGTTTCAGCTGATCCAATTCGTGAATCTGTCTGTTTCGGGCATATAGCCGGAGCAGCAGCCAAACAATTATTCCAATGAAAGTCAAAATAGTTAGAATGAACCAGATTCGGAGATAAACCGGTGGCAAAATGCTGAATGATATTCTGGCAGGATTCAGTTCAATATTATTATCGAGATCACGAGATCGGACATCGAGGGTGTAATTTCCGGCATTCATATCCAGAAAAACACTTGATTTTTTTTCTGAAAATGGAGACCATGCTTCATCATTCAGACGATAAGAAAACTGAATTTTTTCAGACGGAGTTTGATTCCAGTAATCAATTCCGTTGTAGGCAATAATTACATTTCCGGAGGAAGATATTTCCTGGTTTGAAAATGAAATGTTGGTTTTGGGCGATTCCTTCTCTTTTCGATACATCGTCGTTTTAAATACGGAAGGATTTTCTACTGTGTTTTTGAAGTCATACAGGTACCATTCTCGGGTTGCCTGATTAATCCAGAGCGCACCGTCAGCTGATTTCCGGAGAAAGCCGCGTTCGCGCTGAATGTTGATGTCCGGATGAATAATTTGAGGGATGAACTGTTTCCCGTCGAAAAATGAAATTCCCTTGTCGGATGCCACGTAAACCGAACTGTCATTTTCGATCAGCATATTGGTTACCATATTGCTTGCCAGTCCGTTAAAAGTTGTGAGCCGGATCCATTTTTTTCCGTCGTAATGAAACAAACCGGTGCCTCCCTGAGCAACCCAAACCTGATCGGAAGGTGAAATAGCCACATCGTCGATCCAGTTTGATGAATTGGCCGGAAGATCAACCTGACTGGTCGAAGAACCGTTGAATACACTCAGGCTGTTTCCCGAAAACCAAATTCTACCATCTGACGTTTGTGCCATCGATGGAATTCGCTGTGGTACGATGCTTTTTGAATAGTTTTTCCATTCTGAAAGTTTGTAATTGTAGGTCACAAATCCACCGCGGTAATTGGTATTGTCCAGTTCGAGTATTCCGTTTACCGGGAAAGCAATAACTGAATCACCCAGCTCGCAAATGCCGTTGTAGGCAATTCCAAGGTATAAATCAGGAAACAGTTTTAATATCCACCGGTTATCCTGAAACCGGGCAATGGCTGCTTTGCCTTTGTGACTTCCGGCTGCCCACATGCCACTTTCTTTCGAGTAGAACAAGGTCATGGCCATATCCATTAAACCATCATCAGATGAATATTTTTGAAAATTTTTCAGGAGAGAATCGCCTACAACCACTTCTCCGGTATTGGTTGTGAACCAGAATTTACCATCCGAAGTATTGCTGTGAAAATTCAAACCTAAATAAGTACTGAAATTTTGATTGGAAAGATTTAGTTTCATCAGACTGCCGCTGGCACCAAATATGAAAAGGTTCTCTTCGTTATCCTGATAAATTCCGATGTAGGAAAGGGGTAGTGCAACTTCCGGATACTGATAAACCCTCCATCCGGTTGTCGTCAGCGAATACAGTTTACTATGACCGCCAATCCACAGGATTCCTTCCGGAGATTTTAGAATTGAAGTTTGAACATTGTCGCCGCCAATTGCTTTCAGATTGATACTTTCCCATTTATCTTCGCTTATCTGATATTGCAAAAGCATAATATTCGCGTTGCCGCTGATGACCCAAAGCGAATTTTCGTGTTCACAAATACCTGAAATATCAGTAACGGAAAGTGCCGGTGTTTTCATAAATTTCCATGCCGGAGAATTCTTTGGCAGCTTGTTTAAATCAATGTTCGCTATATTTTTATTGGGTAAATTAACCGCCATCCAGACCTGCTGTGATTGATTGATAGAAAGACAATACACCGGGAAATGAATTTCATTTACCGAATTGATGCGGTAATCGTTGGCTTTTTCAAGCCTGAGCGTATGGACTACCGATCCATCCCCGGAGATTTCGAAATAACCTTCCGGATTCAGGCAATAGATTGATTGCGTTGTGATTTGCAGAAGACCGAAATCGCAGCCAATCCATACATCGCCATTTTTGTCGGTTATAAAATTGCGTTGACTGCTGAACCCGAAATTCAAAATTTTCCTGAATTCACCCTCTGAGTATCTGAAAATTCCGTTGGAAGTAGCAGCCAGCAGGTTGTTGTCTTTTTCGAAAATAAGTGATTGAATGGTTGTGCTGTCGGGTATAAACGGAATGGTCTGGTATCCGTCGTAGTAAACGGCTTTGTTGCCTATTCCCATCCACATTCCGCCTTCATGTCCTTTTGCCAGACACGCAATCCGGATGGTATCATATCCGGGGAAATTGGTCCAGCGCCAGGGTTCCATAACCGGATTGGCTAATTTTGGGTGAAAAGGTTGGATTGCCTGCAGTTGCATGGTCAGAAATACAAATCCAAGAAAGACAATCAGTTTCAGGCTTTTTATCACTTTTTCAATTCTTGTGCATGACTAACTTTGTGAGAATTTCAAAAGTAGCAAAAATAGATGCATAAATTCTTGCTGATTGAATGAAGTTATGAATTGTTATGTGGCAGAATACGGCCAACGGCGCACTAACTTTCAGTCATTAATTGCCGGGCTTCCTGCTGAAGTATCGCTGGTAAATGGATGTGGCGACGGCTAATGCTTGTTAGCCATTTGCTGATTTCGTTTTTTTGCAAGGTGTAAAGTACTTCACGCAAATCGTCAATATGCGCAGGAGTCAGTTGGTCTTCGCGAATATTACGCAATTCGTCCAGTTCTTCATCGCTGAAATAGATGATCTTCTCCTCGTTAAAATCAGATTCATCGAATTCGCAGATTTCGTGCGCTCCGCAACAGCTTAAATCTACCTGATACGGTTTTTCTTCTTCTTTTAACTCCGTTTCTTTCTTTACACTGTCTTTGGGCCGTTTCAGCACAAAAACAAGAACAAGAACCAGCAATAAAATGATCAATGCGATAATGTAATACATAGATGCAAATGTAACCGATGATTCTGAATGTTTGTTCACTGAATCTTTATCAAGTGAAAATTGATAAGGAATATTTAACCCTGTTGTCCCTCATTTTGTGGCAAATTATATTGTGCTATATTTGGTTCACAGGAAAACCTATTCCCAGTGTACGGTCATTTGATGCCAGTTCTGCAAACAAAAACCGATGATCCAATATTGATAATCTTTACAAGTTTACTGCTATGAAATACATTTTCTTTCTCCTTATTGCCTTATTCTTTGCACAGAAATCGGATGCCCAGTTTGGTAAATTATTTCAGAATAAGACTTTGCGCCTGGATTATTATCATTGCGGAAATGCCGATTCGGAGAAATATTACTTCGATGAATTGATTCAGGAGCCATACTGGGCCGGATCAGAAATAAACCTCATTGATACCAATGTTTATGGAAATCAATTTGTGGAAGTTTACACTGCTGATACCAATGAATTGATTTATTCACGTGGGTATTCGACACTTTTCGGAGAATGGCAAAGCACTCCGGAAGCGAAAACTACTGATTGTTGTTATCCGGAATCGATTGTCATGCCGTTTCCCCGTGAAAAGGTGATTGTTACAATCGTAAGTCGGAATAAAAAGGGTGAAATGGAGAAAGTTTTTGAATATAGGGTTGATCCCAAAAGCTATTTCATTAAAAATGAACGGGAGAAACTTCCGGTTTTTGATGTGGTTCATTCAGGCGATCCAAACAAAAAAGTGGATATCGTATTGTTGCCTGAAGGTTACACCGAAGATCAGCAAGATCTTTTTCAAACAGATTGCGAACGATTTGCGAACGAATTTTTTTCGTATGCTCCTTATTCTGAGAACAAAAATAAATTCAATATACGAGGTGTTTGGGCTCCATCAAAAGATTCAGGTTTGGATATTCCGGCTGAAAATACCTGGAATAAAACCCGGCTGAATGGCTCCTATTATACATTCGATTCGGAACGCTACCTGATGATTAAAGATTTTCAGGGGGTGCGCGATGTGGCCGCCAATGCGCCATACGATTACATTTATATTCTGGCCAATACCGATAAATATGGCGGTGGTGCCATTTATAATTTCTACGGAATCAGTGCTGCACATCATATTGACGAAACCGGAAAGATTTACATTCACGAATTTGGCCATTTATTTGCGGGTCTGGGCGACGAATATGTTGGGGGAGTGGAGTATTCTGAATTTTATCCTGCTGATGTTGAACCCTGGGAACCTAACCTGACGACTCTGGTTGATTTTGATAAAAAATGGAAAAACAGCTTGCCCGAAGGAACCGAAATTCCGACTCCGCAAAAGCAAGAAAATAACGAAAAGCTGGGAGTTTATGAAGGTGGCGGCTATGTTTCGAAAGGTGTTTACCGCCCCTGGATCAACTGTATGATGAATAACCTACACACCATCAATGTGTTCTGTCCGGTTTGCAGCAAGTCTATTCAGGAGATGATTGATTTTAATTGTAAGTAGTAACTGGTTTTGTGTGGGAGTAGAATCGAAGTAGCTTAATTGTCACTCTTTGAACGACATGATGAACTTCGCCCCTTCATTAATTTTACCTTCTACGCTAATTTTACCTCCTAAGCTTGTTATATGGTTGTGCACTAGGTAAAGACCTATTCCCTTGCTGTCTTTGAAGTTGTGAAATTTTTGATGTAATCCAAAAATCTTATCTTTCACTTTATCCAGATCAAATCCCAGCCCATTGTCAGCAAAAATCAACTGATTTCTTCCACTCACTTTTTCAGCATGAATGGATATAACGGGCAGACAGTTGGGCCTTGCGTATTTTATTGAATTGGTAAGCAAATTTAAAAATACGCTTTCCATGTAAGCTTTATTGAATCTAATTTTATCCAGTTTAGAAAAATCAGTATGGATAGTCACTTTTGAAATTTCAATTAAGGAATTAATGGATTTGAGCACCTTATTCAGGCTTTCATTTAAGTCCACTTCTTCCACATTTGCTAGCGTATTGTGTTTTTCGCTTAAAGCGTCGATATAATTATCCATTGTTTCTTTTAAGTACTCTCCTGATAATTTTACAATATTTATCAACTCAGTTGCTTCCTTGTCATTTATTTTGGAAATATCCAACAGATCCAGAACCGCCAGTAAATTATTTACCGGAGATCTTAAATCATGTGAAGTCGTATAAGTTAACTGTTTCAGATCATTATTTGTGTTGGTAAGATTTGTCAGTAGTTTGCTCCTGTCGGCCTCCATTTTTTTTGTGTGTGTAATGTCTTTTGCTATGGCGAAAACCAAATGATCATGATCCAAAGGAAGGGAGGTCCACGATAGCCACACAATTTCTCCACTCTTTGTTACATACCTGTTTTCAAAATTAAAAAGCGATTTCAATTTAGTCAATTCAGTTCGTGCCTGTTGTGTTGAACGCTTGTCGGCACAATACACAAAATCATTAATAGGTCTGGCATATAATTCCTCCATGGTATAACCCAACAGGTTTGAAACAGCGGTGTTTATTTTTTTGAAATAACCATCATAACCTGCGATACAGAGCAAATCAGGTGATAATTCGAAAAAAAGATCATATCTGAATTCAGTATTGTTCATAGGCAATAAAATTTTCATCGTTTTGGGAATATGCGTCCACGGTTTGGCCGTCCCGATTACATGATAACTTAACGACAAAAATACTAAAAGTTCTCTTTGTCTGAATATATAACTAAAAAGAAAGAACCCCGGGTGTAAATCCTTTCCCAATTTCTATTCGGACAAGTCACCTGCTGAGACGAGTCCATACTTCATTTGATGAGTAGAGTAGGGTGTGTATGCTGTCATTAAGCCTGTTATGCGATTATGCAGCGTTGATTTTCCCTTTTGCCAGTTTATGATACATCGAATAAAGTTTATCCACAATTACATCAGGAAGCTTCTCCCGTACAATTTGCATTAAATATTCTTTTGGAGTATACAATGTTTTTCGTAACCTGTTTTTGCGCCGCATGATTTCATTTTTGTCAAAATCAGGGGTGGTTATCCATATTTTATTTGAAGTTGAAAAATTACTTATTTTAGATACATCCGAAAACATGTCCTGTGGCAAATATCCTTCCTGAACACACCGTTTGAATAATTTCGTATTGGGATACGGTTGAGCGATAAAGAATTTGAAAATAACATTCGGGGCTATTTTTTTTAATTTGGAATAAAAATTTAATGCATTTTCGAACCGCTCTTTGGTTTCTCCGGGATAACCATAAATGGTAAATACATGAGAGTCAATTTCGTATTTTTTTAATAATCCAACGATCTCCACAACCTTTTCCAGATTCAGTTTCTTTTGAATAATATTCAGCATGTCCTGATCTCCATGCTCCAATGCAATGTTTAAATGACGACAGTTTGACTCTTTAAATAATCGGATAAGATCTTCATTTAATGTATCAATTCGTAACCCATTCAATGCCTGCCATGATAAAAATTGTTTGTTTTTATTAATTTCAATAATGCCGTGTAGTATCTCTTCCACCCGCGTTTGATTAATTGTGAAATTGTCATCTTCAATTTCAATGTTATTTACCTGATAATTATCTACCAGATAATTAATTTCGTC
The DNA here is from genome assembly GCA_035648135.1 of Prolixibacteraceae bacterium. Taxonomy (GTDB): domain Bacteria; phylum Bacteroidota; class Bacteroidia; order Bacteroidales; family Prolixibacteraceae; genus Aquipluma. The sequence continues at coordinate 4,283 of DASRMB010000027.1, read as the reverse complement.
CAATACTATTTGTGTGGTAAACGGCCTCCATTTATAGCCACAGACACTATGTACAGCGCAAAATTCACAGTCAAAAGGACAACCTTTGGATGTTATTATACTGGCACTTTTCCATCCCCTGACATTTCTTGGAGAGCGGTCAAGATACTTGTTGAAATCGACTAAATCTCTTGCAGGCAAAGGAAAACGGTTAATGTCTTTGGTGAAATGATTTTTTGCATGGATTAAATCTGACTCTTTCTGAATGATGCTATGGGGTAATTCTTCTGTTTTTTTGGAGAGAAAATTCACAAGATCCAGCATTGGTTCTTCTCCTTCTCCCAGTACGATGTAATCAGCCCTTGATTTCACCGCCAGTTCTGGCTGTGAGCTTGGATAAACCCCACCTATAACGATGGGGATATCACTGTATTTCGTTTTAATTTTATCAATCAGATTGTGAGCTGATTTTGCTAAATGCGAAAACGGAATTGAGATTCCGATTAAATCTATATCCGGAGAAATCTTTTCAATGATTTCTTCATCACTTAACCCAACACGATAATAATTTTTATTGTATTTTTCTGATTTATCAATTCCTTCCTGAAGGGCATCTAATATTGAAACTTCATAGTTATTTTCTCTTAAAAACGATGCAATTTGAAAGATACCCAGACAATGAGATAGAATAATATCACTTTTCCGGTCAAAGATGAACGGTAAATTTAGTAGCAGTATTTTCATGTTTTTATGTTTAAGCTGTATTTAATATCCTGATATAAGACCAGTAAATGATTGCGGGAAGAGTTCGGATCCGTCGTTAAAGCGGATTGCGAGGTTTCTCATACCACATAAATTCAGCATGTGTGTCTTGTTGGTAAAAGTAATAAAAGTTCGTTGATGCTATTGTAAAGCGGCAAAATTGCTTTGTGCCCTAACAATTGGTTGTATGCTATCCGGTTACGTGCTGATGTTGTGTTCGGATATACATGCGATTACGTGTTCTGTGATGATTTGAACCCTCGTTAAGCCGATTCAGGTTTAAAAAATTGGAGAATAAGGTCAGGCGTATGATTAAATATGGATTAACACATATCGCCAAAGTATTGTCAAACTCTATTTTTTAGCTTGATATAGATCTATTCCATCGACTATAATTTTATTTACGCTTTCGGGTTCGCCTGAAATGGCATTTTCGCCATTTTCTCCACTTCAATACTGGGAAACCCAAATTCTTCAACGACTTTACCTAAAATCAGATACATGCCATCTCCCCGAAACGGATAGTTTTTCAGTGATGGCGGAAAATGAACCGTATCAAAAAACTCACCTTGCACATCAATGAAAGTTCCAAAGTGCATAATCTCCTTTCGCACAGTACGAACGTATTTGATGGTCACCAAACGGCCCAGCATCCGAACCTTTTGGCCAAGGTGGTGAATCATTTCCCGGGCCATGATCTCGCCGCGAAAAGTAGTCTGGAGTAATTGAAAAGTCGTCATCGAAATGGGGAATCCGAGCAACTCAATTTCGTCCCATGCATCGCCCAGGGCCGAGTGTTCAAGTTTTGGAAGTGTGAATTTACGTGGTTTTGTTTCGAACAAAGCGCGGGTTTTGGCCACCGGAGCGGTTTTATTCAGCAACATGTGCGCTTCCCACAATAATTGTGTTTTGGCTATTCCGGTAAACCGAAAAGCGCCCACCCGGATCAGGATTATCAATTGTTCTTTGGTTATTGGTGTCCGCTGAATGAAATCGGCCAGCGCCTGAAATGGTCCGTTGCAATTTCGCTCTGTTAGGATTTCACCAATCAGACCGTTTTCAAGATTTTGCACATGCGCAAAACCCATGTAAACGATTTTGTCAATAATCCGGGTTTCATTACGGCTGGTATTTATACAGGGCAATTCGATGCGGGCGCCACAGCGTTGTGCTTCGTTAAAATACACCCAGGTTCGGTAAAATCCGCCGAAATTATTAATCACCGCCACCATGAATTCGAGTGGATAATGTGCTTTCAGGAAAAGGCTTTGGAAACTTTCCACAGCATACGAAGCCGAGTGTGCTTTCGAAAACGAATATCCGGCAAACGATTCAATCTGCCGCCACACTTCGCGGGCAATTTCATCGGAATAGCCTTTTTCTTTACAATTGCTGAAATACTTGTCTTCGATGCGCTGAAACTCAATCTTTGAGCGAAACTTACCGCTCATGGCGCGGCGCAATACATCGGCTTCGGCCAGATCGAGCCCTGCAAAATGATGTGCGACTTTAATCACATCTTCCTGATAAACCATCACTCCGTAAGTTTCTTCGAGCTGTTCCTTCATTACCGGATGCAGGTATTTGATCATTTCCGGATGGTGAAACCGCTGAATGTATTCTTTCATCATGCCCGATTTGGCTACTCCGGGCCGGATGATTGAACTGGCAGCGACCAGCGACAGGTAATTGTCGCAATGTAATTTAGTCAGTAAGCCGCGCATGGCTGGACTTTCAATATAAAAACAGCCATTGGTCTCAGCGGTCCGTAGCTGAAGTTTGACCTGTTCATCCTGATAAAAATGTTCAACCTGATGCACATCCACAAGTTCGCCCAGGTTTTCGCGGATAATATCCACCGCTTCTTTGATGTGTCCAATGCCGCGCTGACTGAGGATATCCAGCTTTTCAAAGCCAAGATTTTCGGCTGTGTACATATCCCATTGGGTCGTTGGAAATCCTTTGGGCGGCAAATCGAGTGCTGTGTAATAGGTGATGGGTTCTTCCGTAATTAATATACCACCGGCGTGAATACTTCGCAGATTAGGGAAATTAACCATCTTTTCGGTCATCGTTTTGATGAGCCTGGTTATTTTATTCGTATTTCGGACGTCATTCGGATTGTCGGCCAGTAAATCAATTTCTTCTTTCGGAAGGCCGAAAACCTTGCCCAGCTCGCGGTAAATGGAGCGATCTTTAAATGTCGAAGTCGCACCTAACAGCGCTGTATGATCGCGTCCATAGCGTTTGAAAATATAATTCTGAACCTGTTCACGATCGCGCCACGAATAGTCGATGTCGAAATCGGGCGGGGAAGTGCGTTTCGGATTCAGGAACCGCTCAAAGTAAAGGTTTAGCTTAATGGGGTCAACATCTGTGATTTTCAAGCAATAAGCAACAATGCTATTTGCTCCGCTTCCCCGCCCAACGTGGTAAAATCCGCACGACATACTGTAGCTGATAATGTCCCAGGTGATCAGAAAATAGGCTGAAAAACCCATGTTATCAATGATTTTTAGCTCGTGAGCGATTCGCTTTTCAGCTTCCTGATTGTCCTTTCCATAGCGATACACCATGCCTTCGAGCGCCAGTTTTTCCAGTAAAAGCTTGTCTTCGTAAGCCGATTTAGTAAATAATTTTTTATTCTTGACGATGGTGAAATCGAAGCTGATACTGCAAGCGTCCATCAGTTTTTCTGTATTGCGGATGATTTCAGGATAATTCTGAAAGACCTGCCGCAAATACCCGGGATTTATTATCGTTTCGGTCGTCGGGGCATACTGATTATCGCCCAGCTTGCTGATCAGCACATTGTGATCGATGGCCCGTAAACTTTTGTGCAGAAACCAACCTGCCTGATCTTTAAATGTTACCGGCTGAAGAACAACGAGTTGGTGCTGTGCTTTCCGGTATTCCGAAGTCAGTAACCTGTTCATTTCTTCGGGATGGATTCCTGTCAACTCGTTTTCATGCAATTCGGAGGGACTTTTCCTTCCGAAGGGATAAATCACAAACACATTACCGAATTCAGGAGCATTCGCCGGATAAGTTTTTTTCTGCAGGTTGTGTTCGGATTGGAAGTCATTCAGCTCTTTCAGTCCTTCGCGGTTTTTAGCCAGTCCGATAAAAAGCAATTCGTCATCTTTCCTGAATTCGCATCCGGCAATGGGTTTGATCCCTTTTTGCTGTGCTTTCTTTACAAACTCCGGAATGCCCATAGTGGTATTGATATCTGTCAGGCATAAGCTTTTCAGACCGTTCAGAACCGCCAGATCAAGCAATTCGTCGATGCTCAGCGTGCCGTATCGAAGGCTGAAATAGGAATGAGTATTGAGGTACATGCGCCGTAGGTGCTAAATTTTAATGACCCCCAATGAAATTGGGGGTTAAGCGTAATTTCCAGGCAGGAACCCTGAAAGGGTTCAATATTAGTCTGTTTTGTAAATTGCTTATTTCATCCGAGAAGTATACCAGTCATTCAATCCAAAAGTATACCATTTTAATTAAATAAAAAAGGTAGTACTCTTCTGATCGGGGTACCC
>DASRMB010000026.1:0-16803 GCA_035648135.1 Prolixibacteraceae bacterium | reverse complement strand
ATTTTCCTGAATTCATAATCTTGCACTTTTAAGGCGCAAAACTATAAGTCAATTCAAATCAAAAAATCAAAGAACGCTTGTAATATTATAATATATAGTTATTTACACAGTTTTATTGAAAATTAACGCATCACTAGTAATTTCCAATTAACTATTGATCACTGATAAATCTTACATTTGTCTGCATAAAAATGGTAATCTCATCATTGAAAAACGAACAATTCCATACAGAACAGCAGTTGATTTCTTTATTGCGAAGTGGTTCACAATTTGCATTCGAGCGATTATTTGAAAGTTACAGCCAGAAATTATATCGATTTTCGCTCTCCTACCTGAAATCGGAAACTGAAGCAGAAGAGATTGTTCAGGAAGTATTTTTAAAAATCTGGGAGAACCACGAAAGTTTGAAAAATGAAACTTCTTTTCAGTCATATTTATTTACCATCGCTTTCAATGCTATCCGTAAACATTTCAATAACAAGTCGAAAAACGAAAAATACCGTACTGAAATCCTGGAATTTTTAGCGTCTGAAAATTCTTCGATTGAGTCAAAGCCTGATTTTGAGGTTCTTATTACAAAACTGGAACAACTCATTGATCAGATGCCAGACCGGAGAAAAGAAATTTTCCTGAAACGCAAAAAAGAAGGTAAATCAGTCCGTGAAATTGCTACCTCCATGTATATTTCACCAAAAACAGTTGAAAACCAGATCACTGAAGCCATGCATTTTCTAAAAAAAGAGTTTGACAAAGACCGGATTTCAGGCATGATTTTCTTCAGTCTTTTCCTCGGTTAAAAAAACGTTCAACTTCGGATAGGGGTTTTATGCTTTTCCGGATATAACTGGCACACATCAGAAATTCAGCAGATGTGATATTCGGTTATGAAAGAACAAATAGATTATAAAATACTTAAGAACTTTGCATGCGGAAAATATTCGCTGAGAGATTTCGTTCTGGTAAGTCGATGGTTTGAAGATAAAAACAATGAGACTGAATTAAAAAACACCATCCAAGAACATTGGGATGAGTTTTCGGAAGATAATTCTGTCGGAACAAAAGACCTTAGTTTGGTTCTGAATCAGCTCAAACAAAAAATTGCGTCGGAGAAAACAGTTGTTAACTTCCGGATTAAAATCCAAAAGTTTTATACAAAAGCAGCTGCAATTCTGCTTTTACCACTCCTGCTCTATTCAGTATATTCTACTTTTTTCAAATCTCAGGCTCCTGAAATTTATTCAGCGGTCGAGATCGTTTCGCCTCATGGGGCACGGACACATTTTAAGTTGCCTGACGGAACACAAGGCTGGCTAAACAGCGGTTCAAGCTTAAAATACGAAACCAGCTTTCTGAAAAAACGAAATATCGAACTGATTGGCGAAGCTTGGTTTGAAGTGACCCACGACGACAAAAAGCCGTTTAATGTCCACACCAAGTCACTTGATGTTTTGGACTTAGGTACAAAATTCAATGTTGCTGCATATGCCGATGAGATTGTTACGGAAGTGGTTCTTCAGGAAGGAAAAGTTAATGTAAACGGAAATAAGGGACAATATACTGTTAACCTTGTACCCAACGAAAAATTCACTTTTGACAGAAATCTACAATCAGGAACAGTTCAAAAAGTAAATGCAGAGCAATTCATTGCCTGGAAAGATGGCTTGTTGGTTTTCAGAAATGAACCACTTTCTGAAGTATTAAAGCGGGTTGGACGCTGGTACAATGTTGAAATTATTATGGACGATCCGGACTTGGCTGCGTTCAAATACCGGGCAACGTTTCAGGAGGAACAAGTTGATGAAGTTATCCGCCTGATCTCGTTAACAGTGCCAATTGAATATTCATTTGATAATCGGGAAGTAAATGTTGATGGAATTTTCAAAAAAAGAACCATCACAATCCGTCGAAAAAGTATAATATAAAGACTCGATTTATCACGTCGGATAATGATATAATTAAGTATAAAAAAATCAGGAAAGTATTGCGAGTACCTTCCTGACAAAAGTGTAGCAAAACTAAACGGTTAAATTTTAATTAACACTACAAATGTAAAACTATGAAAAAAAATCGAGAACCATGGGTGTGGAATAACTATGCCCTCAAAAAATGCTTTACTATGATGAAATGGAGTGTATTCTTCTTTTTCCTGAGTATCATTCAGGTTCTTGCTGTGGATAGTTATTCACAGCAAACCCGCTTAACACTTAAATTTAACCAGACCAAACTGGAAAGTGTTTTGAACGAAATAGAAAATAAAAGTGAATTTTATTTTCTATACAATCAGGACTTTGTCAATACCAATAAAACGGTAAATCTGGATGTGAAAGGTGCTAAAATTGAAGTTGTACTGAATGCCTTATTTAACGGTACTGATATTAATTACACCATCAGCGACCGTCAGATTGTTCTCACCAATTCTGAAAATCAATTCGGACTGAAAAACACATCAGCACAACAAGAAAAAATCACGGGAAAAGTGAACAGCACTTCAGGAGAATCCTTGCCTGGCGTAACGGTTGCAGTGAAAGGTACTTCCACTGGAACAATAACCGATAATAACGGGAACTTCCAGCTAACAACGACTCCCGATGCCAAAACGCTGGTTTTTTCGTTTGTCGGAATGAAGACACAGGAAATTGCCATTGCTGGTAAGACTACTTTCAATGTTGTTTTGGAGGTAGAAACAATAGATATTGAAGAAGTGGTTGCCATTGGTTACGGAACTATAAAGAAAAGGGATTTAACAGGATCGGTTGGATCTGTTAAAGCTGACCAAATTATAAAATCCAATCCTGTTCAGCTGGCCAGCGCACTGCAAGGTCAGGTTTCAGGGGTTAGCGTAAATAAATTAAGTGGACGTCCTGGAACCGATTATTCGATCGATATTCGTGGTGTACACTCCATTAGTTTTAGTAATGAACCACTTGTCGTGATTGACGGAGTAATGGGTGGAAAGCTGAATACGCTGAATCCAAGCGATATTGAGACAATGGACATTTTAAAGGATGCTTCTGCTACTGCCATTTACGGTGCCCGTGGTGCAAACGGGGTTATTATTGTAACCACTAAAAAAGGCAAAAACGGGAAGACTAAAGTGACCTATGATGGTTATGTTGGTGTTAAAGTTCCAACCAATCTGCCTGATCTGATGACCGCTCAAGAATTTTATCATGCCTATAACGATGTGGTAAAAGCAGAAAATCCATCGGCCAATCCGGTTTGGACAGCTAACGAACTGGCAAATGTTGAGGCTGGCAAATCTGTTGACTGGGTTAGTCAGGTTACTGCTCCATCAGCTCAAACCAGCCATGTTATCGCCCTATCCGGCGGAAATGAAAATACAACCCATTATTTTTCAGCCGGCTACCTTAGTGAAAAAGGAAACCTGAAACAGACCGGATACGAACGGTTCAGTCTAAAAGGAAGTGTCGACAGTAAGTTAAACAATGTGGTTAAAGTCGGGTTTACTACATACTATACCTATAGTATTCAAAATTTGGGATCATCTGAGACATTGCGTGGAGCATACCGCGTTCGTCCTACCGGATCAGTCAATTTCAGCGAACTGGTTAACCCATCAGAAACCAATGATAAAGATGTTGACGGATATGCATTCTGGATGGGGATCAAAGACACCCAGGTAGAAAACCCAATCCTTGAAGGCCAAAGATCACGTTACCAGGACGAAAACCGGGTTTCAAGTTTTTTGGGTAACGGATACATAGAGTTGACACCGGTAAAAGACTTATCATTCAAATCATCACTATCAGCCTCTGTTTTCAATAAGCGCAATGGTGTGTTTGCCGGAACCGATTCAAAAGGCCGCTTAAACAAGCAGCCGACCGCAAGCAACGCGTTCGATTTCAACAGTTCGTACACCTGGGACAATATCCTGAATTACAAGCACAAAACCGGCTTACACGATTTCAATATTACCGCAGCCCAAAGTATGCTTGAAGAACGTTTCGAAACTTCAGGAACCAATGTTGAAAACCTGCCATACAATTCGGGATGGTATGCCATAAATACCGCTGCTTTAATTACCAGTGTAAAAAGCAACCTGATCGAACGCTCAATACTTTCGTTCATGGGAAGGTTTAATTATACATACAACGACAAGTATTTGCTGACCATGACCGGACGTTACGATGGATCGTCAGTTTTGGCTAAAGACAATAAATGGGCATTTTTCCCTTCGGTTGCATTGGCTTGGCGCGCTAGCGAAGAAAACTTTGTTAAAAGCCTTAACCTTTTCTCTGATCTGAAAGTACGTTTGAGTTATGGTGAAGTTGGGAACGATGTAGTAGCACCATACAGCACCCAGGCTTATATGAGAAAAACAGTATATGACTTTAACGGTACTGCGGCTTATGGTTATACCCCAAATAACATTGGTAATACCGACCTGAAATGGGAAAACAGCGCTGAAATCAACTTCGGTGTAAACATGGGCTTCTTAAAAAACCGTATTCGTATTGATGCAGAATATTACAACAAGAAGACCAACGATCTGATCCAGAATGTCGCCCTTCCAACCTCTTTAGGTTTTGGATCGGTAACGGCTAATGTAGGGAAACTGCTAAACCGTGGGGTTGAAATTACACTGAATACTGTCAATATTCAAAAAAAGGATTTCAGCTGGTCAACCAGTATTAATTTCTCGACAAACCACAACGAAATTCTTGAATTATATGGTGGAACCGTTACCAAGGATATCGCCAACCGCCTTTTTGTTGGCCAATCTCTTCGTTCAAATTATGATTATCAGTTTGCCGGCATTTGGCAAACCAGCGAAGCTGCCGAGGCTGCCAAATATGGCCAGGTACCAGGTTCGGTAAAGGTCGTTGACCAAAACAATGATGGAAAGATTTCATCAGCAACGGATGTTGATGACCGTGTAGTTCTTGGAAACGAATTACCCAAATGGATTGCAGGTATCACCAATACGATCACATACAAAAACTGGGATTTGTCGGTATTTGTATATACCCGACAGGGAGCTCAATTCAAAAACAATGTGCTTGCCGGAACCTTTGGTGATTTAGGATCGAATCGTTACAACCATTTAAACCTGAATTACTGGACAGTTGATAATCCTACCAATGATTATTATGGTGTATGGCAATCGAACCCATACGGTACCTCTATTAAGTACAAGGATGCCAGTTTCTGGAGAATTTCAAACCTGACTTTAGGGTACAATCTGCCAAAGACTATTCTCGACCGCATGAAAATAGCCAATATCCGTTGTTATATTCAAGGCAGTAATCTGGCTCTGTTTACCAAAGAAAATAACATCTGGATGGATCCTGAATATAACTCAGGGGTTTATCAGGATGATGTGCAAAATTCAACCTATGTTTTTGGTGTTAACCTATCATTCTAACAGCAACTTGTATGACTATAAAATTTAAAGAAATGAAAAACCATAAAATAATTAATTCCATCCTGGTTCTCTTGCTGGCATTTGCAGGAACAGGCTGTAAAGATTTCCTGACCGAGAATTCAGTTTCGAATGTAACCACCGATTCATATGTTATCAATGAAGCCGGATATGAAGACCTTGTCAAATCCTGTTATTCGTTGACACGCGATATGATCAGTTTTCAGGACCGAATCAATATCGGTTTAAACGGAACTGATATTTTCACCCAGGGAGGATTTGATAATCCGATAGTTACCCAGGTAAACGCTTTTGAAATGTATGACGTTAATTTAAATTCTTCAAATGGTGATTTATCCATCTTTTGGGATGTACTTTACCGTGAAATTGGTCGTACCAATACTGCCATTGAGCGTGCAGAAGCAATTAGCTATGTTGATCCGGATAAAAAAGCCGCACGTATTTCAGAAGCTAAATTTTTACGCGCATTGAGTTATTTCTATTTGGTTCAAACATGGGGTGATGTTCCGATGCTACTCACTGAAACAAAAGCTCCGGAAAAGGCCGTAGTTAGAGTTCCGTCAGTACAAATATATGCTCAGATACTGAAAGACCTGACTGAAGCTGAAGCTGCTTTACCCGTTACTGCAACCGACTATGGCCGTGTAACAAAAGGTGCTGCCCAATTTTTGCTGGCTAAAGTTTACCTGACCCGCGGATGGAACTACGGCAATTCGTTGGGAGGGACTGCTGCCGATTTCAAAAGTGCACTCACATGGGCCGATAAGGTTATTGCAGCTTATCCCTTAGTACCGCAATACAAAACCTTGTTCCCATTGCACGACGAAAATCCATTAAAACAATATACCGGCCTTCAGAATGACCGAAACAGCGAGGTTGTATTTGCAGTTCAGTTCAGCAGCGATATTCTTACTTATTTAAATGACGCAAGAGATGACAAAGGAAATCCAATAGGAGATCCGGGAAACTGTTACCATAGCCAGTTCGGTGGAAATGTTGAAAATGTACCTGGCAACCTTGGCAGAACCAACGATTATAATCGTATTATCTCACCGCTTCTGACTGCTCCTGCCATGTACCGCTTGTTCGACCCTCAAAAAGACAGCCGTTATGCGCACGATTTTGTTGATGCACAATACGCATTGAAAGATGCCCCAAATTATGGGTATAGCTTGTCTGATCCAAACCTGAAAATCAGTTATCTAAAGGGTGATACCATTTCATATTTCCCAGCCTGGAACGAAATAGTTCCACTCGAAAAAAGAGGAATTGACATTGGTGGCAAGAAAAAATACACAGTCATAACCATTGCCGATTACGGAAAACCTCAGACATCCCGCATTAATGGGTATACCCCAATGATGTGGAAATTCTGGCAACCTGGTATCCAGTGGGGAAATGGTTTTGGCACATTCGACTTCGCGTTGTTCCGCTCCGCCGAAGCTTACCTTTTGGCTGCCGAAGCCATTGTAAAAGGTGCAACGGGTGGTACCCTCGGAGCAGCCGAAAATTATTACAATAAGGTTCTCGACCGCGCTGTTGGCGTGGGTGTCGACCCACAATGTGCAAAATTTCCTGAAGATGTGACTTCGATGGAAACCGTTTCGTACAGGGCAACAACAGCAAACATTTCAATCGATTTGATTCTGGACGAAAGCGCCCGCGAATTATTGGGCGAATTCAACCGTTGGTGGGATTTGAAACGCACCGGAAAATTGGTTGAACGCACCAAGAAGATGAATCCCTGGGCTAAAAAATCAAATAAATTGGATGCCCATCATTTGGTTCGCCCAATCCCTCAAACCGAAATCGACCGTTCATCGCCTGCCATTTCGCAAAATCAAGGATATTAATTATCCGGTTTGATATTTTAAAAAGGAGAAGAAGATATAAATCTTCTTCTCCTTTTTTTTTCTAAATTACATGAAAGTATAGCATAGAATTGGCCTTTCAGTTTTGAGATGGCCTTCCGCTTTGATTTTTTTCAGCAAAAACGAACAAAAAAGTGAACTTAAAACTAATTGCGCCATCCAGGGTTCTTGAATTCCGGGTGCTTTCTCCCTCCGGCTTACATCGGAGCTTATTCAAATTCAAGCCCTTCGGGCTTAATTAAATGAAATTCGGATTTAGGGGTGACTAAAAATTCGGTTCTTCACAAAAATGCGTACTTATCTATTTGGAAAGTAGATTTCAGGCAAATTACAGCATAAGATTTATCCTGCGTTTTCGCAATTTGACTTCATACTAAAATAATTTTATTCTTTCTTCTGTAACTACTTTTGGGAAGGCCGATGCAATTCCGTCCGAAAGAAGGTTTATGTCCTGAAAAACTTTTTCCCGCGGACGGTTTCCTGCGCCTCATCCCTTTTTCTCAGAATATCGTTCCCCAATGGGGCACTGTTATTCTGAGAGGTAAAAGTGCCAGCGGCACTAATTTATTCTAATCGGGCAAAACGTTTAATTGGCTGTTGCTCCAGAGGAGCAACAGATTTATAGAAAGAATAAATAGCTGATGGCAATCGTCCGAGAGGCATAGTCGAACAAGGATTTGCCCTGCTTTCGGACGAAATAGAAACGACCTTAAAAAAGTAATTACATAAAAAAAACAGGTACGCATTATTGTGATGATCCAAAAATTAATACGGCATTATATTATTATTACTTAAAACGATAGCCTTAAAACCAATGAATATGAATACAATCTATATCAGAAAAGGCTTGGTTGTCCTTTTCGTTTTACTCCCCTTAGTTTTTTGGGGCCAACAAAAGACCATAAATGTGCTTGATTTTGGTGCCAAAGCCGATGGCAAAACGCTAAATACCACAGCCATTCAGGCCGGGATCGATTCGCTGGCCAGGCTTGGCGGTGGTAAATTAATAATTCCAGAAGGCCGTTTTCTCTCCGGAAGTATTGTCCTGAAATCGGGGGTTGAAATCCATCTTCAAAAGAATGCCTTTTTACTAGGCAGCACGGATCCGAGCCAATACAAGAGTTTAAAACGATGGAAAGCTTTGATTTTGGCTGAAGAACAAACTAACATTTGCATTTCAGGAAAAGGGACTATCGATGGGCAAGGTCGCCGACTTGCACTGAATATCGATAGTTTGTATTACTTCGGAAAGCTAGACCCTCAACATTACAACCTTCGGCGTAAACGTCCAAACGAAGATATGCGACCTCAAATTATCAATTTTGGTAGTTGTAAAAATCTGAAAATAACTGGTATTACCATAAAAAATTCATCAAGTTGGGTACAAACCTACGACAAATGCCGCAACCTCACGGTCGACAGTGTGCGCGTGATTAGCGATGCCTATTGGAACAACGATGGAATCGACATTTCCGATTGCAAAAATGTACGGGTAACCAACTGTTTTGTCAATTCGGCTGACGACGGAATTTGCCTGAAATCGAGCGATAAGGACGATTGGAACGACAGTATTTACATTGCCAACTGCACGGTTCGGTCGAGCGCCAATGCCATAAAATTCGGGACCGCATCGACCGGAGGGTTTAAAAATGTAACCATCGAAAACATTAAAGTGTATGATACTTTCCGCTCGGCCATTGCTCTGGAAGCCGTTGATGGTGGATTACTCGAAAATATAGTCGTAAATAACATTACAGCCACCAATACCGGCAACGGAATCTTTATTCGTTTGGGGCACCGCAATAAAGACGAACGATACAGCATACTTCGGAACGTGAGTATTAAAAATGTGAAGATAGAAATCTCATTCGACCGGCCCGATAAAAACTACGATCTGCGAGGACCAGATCTTCCCTTCTTTCACAATCCTTTCCCTTGCTCCATCACCGGAATCGAAGGCCATCCGGTTGAGAATGTTTCGCTCGAAAACATTGAAATTAGTTATCCTGGGCGCGGAAACGACGGACTGGCCATTCTACCGATTTACCGTTTGAAAGACGTTCCGGAACAGGAAGCCGAATATCCTGAATTTTCAATGTTTGGTGAATTACCGGCATGGGCCTTTTACGTGCGACACGTCAATGGATTGAGCATAAAAAATGTAACTGTAAAAGCTGAAGCCCCTGACTATCGGCCTGCCTTTGTTTTCGACAATGTGGATGGATTGCGAATGGACAAGATTCAAATAATTGAGGACGATACCAAGCCTCAAATTATCCTCAGAGAGGTGACCGATAAAACAATAAACTTCTATCAAAACCTGATAAAAACAGTTCAATAAAACAACTAACAACATGAAAAAAATTCGCTTAATTCTTTGTTTTTCGATTGGAGCAATGCTTTCATTTAGCACATTGTCCGGCCAAAAAAAGTATGAATATCCATTCCACGATCCATCACTTTCAGTCGAACAACGTGTAACCGACCTGGTTTCGCGTTTAACGCTGGAAGAGAAAGTAAGCCAGATGGTCAGTGTGTCACCCGAAATTTCCCGACTGGGAATTCCTGCCTGTGATTGGTGGAACGAAGCACTTCACGGCGTTGCCCGGGCAGGTATTGCTACTGTTTTCCCGCAGGCAATTGGAATGGCAGCCACCTGGGATACCAACCTGATTTTCGATGTGGCCGATATTATTTCAACCGAAGCGAGGGCCAAATACCATGAAGGGATCAGGACAGGCGATAAAACGCAATTTAGAGGGTTAACCATTTGGTCGCCCAATATCAACATTTTCCGCGATCCACGCTGGGGACGAGGACAGGAAACCTATGGGGAGGATCCTTTCCTAACTTCACGCATTGGAATCTCTTTTGTGAAAGGACTTCAGGGCAACAATCCCAAATACCTGAAAACAATATCAACTCCAAAACATTTTGCAGTTCACAGCGGCCCTGAGCCTGCACGACATTACTTTGATGCAGTTACCAACCCACGCGATCTTTGGGAGACTTATCTTCCGGCATTCGAGGCATTGGTTCGCGAGGGTGGAGCCATGTCGGTAATGAGCGCTTACAACCGGTATTTGGGAGAACCTTGTTCTTCGAGTCCCATGTTATTGCAACAAATACTACGCGAAAAGTGGGGTTTTAAAGGTTATGTGGTTTCCGATTGCGATGCTATTTTAGACATCTGGCACGATCATAAAACAGTAAAAACCGATGCTGAAGCTGCAGCCATTTCAGCGAAAGCCGGATGTGACCTAAATTGTGGAGATACTTATCTTGCTTTGGTTAAGGCTGTAAATTCAGGTCTTATTACTGAAAAAGAAATTGATGTCAACCTGAAGCGCCTTTTCGAAGCCCGTTTCCGTCTGGGTTTATTTGATCCTGATGAATTGGTGGAATACGCCCAAATCCCTTTCAGTGCCAATGATACAGAAGGAAACCGGAAGGTCGCATTAAAAGCAGCACAGGAATCGATCATACTTCTTAAGAATTCCAACAAAACACTTCCGCTGAAAAAAGATCTGAAAACTATTGCAGTGATTGGCCCAAATGCCAGTAACGAACGTGTCATGTATGGTAATTACAACGGAACTCCATCTAAAGCTGTTACTCCACTCGAAGGAATTAAAAATAAAGTATCGGCCAACACAAAAGTGCTGTTTGCCAAAGGGTGCAACTGGGTTACTCCGGCAAATAAACTCGAAGCGGTAACTCAAAATCTACTTTCGTTCGGCGAAAAACAAGGCCTGCATGCCGAATACTTCGACAATAAATTGCTGGAAGGAACCCCTGTTGTTGATCGTGTTGATAAACAAATCGATTTCGATTGGGAAGTCAATCCACCAAACCGGATGAATATGAAAACCAATTTTTCAGCCCGGTGGACCGGTATCCTCAACCTTCCGGAATCAGGTAAATACATGTTATCACTTACCGGCGACGACGGCTACCGAATGTACATCGACAACGAACTTATTTTCGATAAATGGCAAAACCAACCACTAACAGTCTCTCAAAAAGAATTTGAAATGGTTGGTGGAAAAGATTATGATATTAGAATCGAATACTTTCAATCGGGCGGAGATGGTGTGATTCGATTTGAATATGCACTGAATCAGGCTTACGACCCCATGAAAGAGGCCACAGACATTGCGTCTCAGAGCGATGTGGTGATTTTCTTTGGTGGAATATCTCCTTTGCTTGAAGGCGAAGAAATGAAGGTAAATTATGAAGGTTTTAACAGTGGAGACCGTGTGAAAATTGATCTGCCTGCCATTCAGGATAGCTTACTTCGGATACTTTATGCTACCGGGAAACCTGTTGTGTTGGTTCTCATGAGCGGAAGCGCTTTGGCTGTCAACTGGGCCGACCAAAATTTGCCTGCCATTATGCAATCCTGGTATCCGGGAGAAGAAGGCGGAACTGCCGTTGCCGATGTTCTGTTTGGAGACTTTAATCCAGCCGGGCGTTTACCAATAACATTTTACAAATCAGCCGATCAGCTTCCTCCTTTCGAAGACTATGCCATGAAAGGCCGCACCTACCGCTATTTCGAAGGAGAACCTCTTTACCCGTTTGGATTTGGTTTAAGCTATAGCACATATCAATATTCTAATTTGAAGTGTACCCAGGCCATAAAAACCGGCGAATCGCTGGGAATAAGTGCTGATGTTAAAAACACATCTTTGGTAGCGGGCGAAGAAGTGGTGCAATTTTACACTAAATTGGAATCTTCATCCTATCCGACTCCAATCCGAAGCTTACAGGGGTTCCAACGAATTAGCCTGAACCCGGGCGAAAAAAAGACTGTCACTTTTAAGTTGAACCCCAGGCAAATGTCGGTAGTTGACGACAATGGCAAGCGACTGATTGTTCCCGGAAATCTAATGCTTTCAATTGGCGGTGGTCAGCCCAACCAAGCGAAAAAACTGAATATCGCCACTATTTCAGGCAAAGTAAAAATTTCAGGCAAAAGCTCTCAGATTGATTAATTTCGGTTGCCGGTATTTGGCTCATAGGTGAATAAATTAAAAACAAACAAGTCAGAAATCAGCGAATATGTTACAGATAAGCAGGTGATTTTGTGGAAAATTATGAATTCTGAACTCTGATTACTTCCAGAAATCATTAAAATTGTGGAGGAATTTCAGCTTTAGATGCAATAGAATATCTTACTTTTGAAAAGTAATAATTCTAAACCATAATAAATTTCAAATGGCCACTTCTGGCTAGTAAAAAATCAAATCATGAAGAGAAACATTTTTGTGACTTTATCATTAGCAATTTCGCTTTTGATCGCACTTCCAGGGTTTTCACAAACAGTGAACAATCTTTCGGGAAAAGAACAAAAAGAAGGCTGGAAACTTTTGTTTAACGGCAAAAACTTCGACGGCTGGAGGCAATGTAATGGCACTGCGATGCCTGCAAACTGGGTGCTTGAAGAAGATGCCATGAAAGTATTTACCGGTGCTGACAAAAAACCCGGACAAGGTGCTAATGGCGACATTCTTTATTCCATAAAGAAATTTAAAAACTTCGAACTTTCGATCGACTGGAAAGCCAGCAAAATGGCTAATTCTGGAATTTTTTATAATGTACGCGAAGTTCCGGGCCAACCTATTTATTATGCTGCTCCTGAAATTCAGGTACTCGACAATGTGGATGCTACCGACAACAAAATCGACAGCCATCTGGCAGGCTCGTTATACGACATACTTCCTGCTGATCCAAAAACAGTTCATCCGGCAGGACAGTGGAACACAATCGTAATCAAGGTAAAAGATGGACAGGTTACACACACTCAAAACGGTGTGAAAGTAGTTTCATATAATTTGTGGACTCCGGAATGGGATGCCATGGTTGCCAAAAGTAAGTTCAAAAACTTTCCGGGCTGGACTGAAGGAATCTCAAAAGACGGCTTTATTGGTCTTCAGGATCACGGATACCCGGTTTGGTTCCGCAACATCAAGATCCGCGAACTTTAATCATTTCTGAAAAGACTCGCCCTGCCCGGTTACACTGCCAGACAGGGCGTTTTTTTGTCAAAATCTACACACAAGGTCGAACTCCATGCTCTAATAATCCCTTTTTATCCTGCTATTCTTTTTCGGTTTAGCTTCGTCGGCCCAGCAAATCAATTACAATCCGATTGACCCCGATAATCTGGCCGATCCAACCATTGTTCAGTTCAGCAATACATTTTACCTGCAAATGTCTTCAAGTTCTTTCTTTAAGCTATTGTATTTCGTTTTACTAAGGTCTAAATAAATCAATGAATCTGAATTCTCTGATAATTGTGAACAAGTAACAATACCCTGATTTAACAAATATTGTTTTTCCTTTATGGTTAGATTTTTCAGAACCGTAACCGGATAAATTTTAAACTTTTCAATGTTCTCCTTTAATCCATTGCCTTCGGGGAAGTTCCAGCCCAATAGATTTAAGCCACTGCAAATACCATATTGAATAGAGTCCTCAGAGAAGCGTGTATTTGTAACTACCCAGCCTTTAAATGAAAAATCCTGATATCCTGCCATCGCCTGACGTTTATCGATAATATCATTGACACGCGAACGGACATACAAGGGCACCTGAACACTAACCTGCTTTCCCTGATCTTTATGGTATTTGCACTCCACAAGGTGCTGAACGTTATCCAGTGTTGCAATTACATCCATTTCGTGTGTAACACATTTGCCTTCTACAACAACCCCAACTTCGGTCCGGTATCCCATATGCTGAAATAATTTTCCAATTAAAATTTCAAATGGATAACCTGTTGGACCAAGTTCCAATATGGCTTGTTTTAATCGGTATCGGAATGATGAAGTTGTTTCGTCACGACGCAGCATTGAAAATGCACGGGAATATATCTTTTTTGTAGTGACACCAGGCTGTATCCAAGCCTCTATATCTGCAACAATTTTTAATACGGTCTCCTTTTTTGCTCCTGCATTTAACAATGAATGTTCAAGTTTTTCAGACGAAAATGGTTCTTCATCCCCCGATGCTTTTTTGATCAGTATAACTTTCCTGTTTTTTGAATCTAAATTTCCCATTATTTATCGATTTAAACTATACTTATTTCTCTGTCAGATTACAGACTTGGTGTTTGTTGCCAACATCGTGCAAATCGTTCATACACCTTAGTTTGCAAATGATTAGCCCACGAAGCGGTGCATTCCAAAATTCAATTTTCAGATCAGCAAAATACAGAAATACATTGGTTATATTGCTGTTACACACGGCGGAAATTTCCCGATAAACTTCCTGCGAAGTACTGCTTTTCAATTTATTACTTTCTGGTTAACGAAGCACCACCTGTCCGCTTTGGCGGAAAACCCGATTTGCCGGGTATTTTGCTTTTGCATTAAAACGGATCACAGATTCGCAGTTAAGAGGTGCAGTTTGCAAATCTGCACCAGCTATTGCCATCCTTTGCATATCCGGAGCAGCAGGTTTTATCATTTTTCATTCTCAAAATAGTCCTTGAAATAAATATTTATTCTATCCTTTAAAAGATTACATAATGAAGAATGAATATAGCGATTTGTTGTAAAATCTTTGTCGGGTTCATTTTCACAACGAACTAAATCAAATTCGAAATTGTAAACATAGAATGGAGAATTATTTTCCCAACATCGGTTAATTAGTTCTGTTTCGGAACTTACGTTGTTAGTTTTAAAAATATTTGATTCAAAATGTTGAGAAGTAATTATCCTTTTATTAAAATGTTGAACTTTTTTACTTGCTTTAAAATAATATAATCTAATTTGATAATCATGCGTTCCCTCTCTAAACTCATCATAGTTAATATTTGCAATAATTATATCGCAGTCATAAAAGAGAGAAATCTTATTTCTGAATGAAGGAAAATTAGATATAACGAATGCATCAAATAAACTTACTAATCTGCTATATAAATATTCAAATTTAGCATAAGCTAATTTAATCGATTCTGCTTTCGAAATATTGTGAATAAATGAATATTCCGAAACTCTCGGATACAATCTACTTATAATATTATACTTTTTTTCCAATAAAAAGATAACAGCATCATAGATAGTATTTAAGTTTATTGCTTTATTTCCCCTTAAAACAGAGCAAGACATTTGAGCTATGCGTGGATATTTTTCAAGTTTAGTTTTCAATAAATACAAGTCATGCACGTTAACATTTTTTTCTGTTTCTAGTATATCATTGTACTTTTCTATAAAATCAAAAATATATTCAATCGCGGTTATTTCAGACATGAAAAATATAATCCCCGAAAGCATTTTTTCAATATCATTAGAAATCAACTTTAATGCAAATCGTTCTGGATTATCAATAATTTTATTTTCAGAGCTGTGCAAGGCATAACGCGCTAATGCAAAATTTGGAATTGCTAATGAATCGACTTGTTTAATTATTAAGTCATTTTTCCCTTTATAAATATTGTATAATGCGAATGCTATTTCGTCCGTAGCAAACTTTGAAAATCCAAAACCAACTTTCCAAACATTTTTAAAAAATACTTTTTTTACAGTACTGAAATCATAATCCAACAAAAAATTATACCTATCAATAAATTGTTGAATTTTCCGCAAATAGCTTTCAGAGATGTCTACAGAAGGCAAAACGTGTATTTTTAGAACTTGAGTCAGTGCTTCGTTTTCTTGTTTAATCTTTGAGCTATCTAAAATTAACTTTGATAACCTTCCATATAGATTTTTCCATTCAACAATTGTTTCGTTTAGACCTTGAGATACTATTTTTTCATCTTCGTTAAATGAAACTCGAATTGTGCTCTGCTTTTTTTTATGTTTATTCTTCTGTATTAAATCTTGGGTTATATTCTTAAAGAAAGCAGTTTTTTCATGTCGATTTACTGCAATTAGAAAAACAAGTTCTGTCGGACAATTTTCTGCATAACCGAAAAGAGATGTAGGACAATCAAAATTTGGGTTTTCATAGAATCTTCTTGGAAGAGATTTTATTTGGACTGTAATTTTTCCAGATATACAGTTGTCTTCCAACAATTCAATATAACCATCAATATTGGAGGTTTTATCATTAACAGAGAAATATGTTTTCAATTGATTGCTCTGATTCATAATATCCTCTAAGCACCTAACTGAATATTCCTCAATACTTTGACTATTTGTCTTTGATTTTTTGGGTTTAAAGTTTCCCATGTTAATGTCAAATTAGTTTATTCGTGTCACGTACACTTTAGAACTTGTCGCCAATCGAGTCACGCAGGGGAATATCACCCTCACGTTCTCACGGAACCATGCGTGAAAGTCTCCCTGCATGCGCCTCTTCCTGTTCAATCACAATTAAGTACTACATTTCATCCGTCAACTGACGGATCCTGCTAACGAAGCACAGAAACCCGAATTGCGGGTATTTTGCTGTTGAACCAAACCTAAAGGTAGCTTTACCTTCAGGTTTGGATTTTTCAACTCCATAATGTAATTTAAAACCTACCAATTAATGGTTAAAAATTATATGATGAAAAAAAAATTACAGTGGATGAAG
>DASRMB010000025.1:0-109046 GCA_035648135.1 Prolixibacteraceae bacterium | reverse complement strand
ATTTGAATTGATGATGTAAAACCCATGCACTTTCAATATTTCACCTTCAACCTGGGAGTTGTAAGAAATCCTGAAAGGATTTAATATGAATAACCGCCGGTGAAACCGGTGGATGAAAATACGAGATGATTCGGAACCCTGAAAGGGTTCAATAATAATGCGTTAACATCGATTGAACCCTTATCAGGGTTCGGGACTTGGGTTCTATCTTTTCCCCGAATTCCATTCGGGGCTATTCACATTTAACCACTTCGTGGTTTTATGTAATTTTTTCAGCAGACCCTACAAACACAACGAAAAAACCGTTTCAGAACCAAATCTGAAACGGTTTTTTTATCGCATTTTGAATCCGCTTATTTCACGTATTCAGCATTTTGTAAAAAATCAAGAGATTGTTTCACACCATCGATTGGGTTAGAATTGAATTCTTCCACTTCTACAATTATATGTTTCATACCAGCCTTCTCAGCATTTTCAAAAATTGGTTTAAAATCCATTATTGCATCAGCTCCGCCTAGTTCTCTGACGTCTTTCACATGCCATAATTCGAAACGGCCCGGATAAGCATTAAAATAGTCGATCGGATTTTTGCCACCTTCAGTAATCCAGTACAAATCCATTTCAAACATCACTTTTGTCGGGTCGGTATTATTCAACATGTAATCGTAAATAGTCTGGCCTTCAACATCTTTAAATTCGCCTGAATGATTGTGATATCCGAAGCGGATTCCGGCAGCATTACATTTTTCGCCAACAGCATTAAAATAATCGCAATAACGCTGAACTCCGGCAATACTTTCGTATCCAACTTTATCCATAAAAGGCTGAACAATGTATTTTACTCCGGCAGCTTTATGGGCTGCAATACATGTATCCCACCAGGCCATTGTTGCATCCCAGTTTGCTGAATCAGGAACAGCCTGGCCACAATGTGCTGAAATGAAATTCAAGCCATTGGCATCGCATAAAGCTTTAAAATCGGTTGGTTGCATACCATAAATTTCACCATCTGAATACCCGGCAGCTTCAACAAGTTTATAACCCATGGCTCCTACTTTTTCAACTGTACCTTTTGGATCAGCTTTCATACTGTCGCGGATTGAATACAATTGGAGACCAACCTCTTTTGTTGGTTTTGGAGTGGTGCACGACACAACGCCACCGGCAACAAAAACAGCCAGTGCAATGAATGTCATTGATTTCTTCAAATTTAAATTTAAACTCATGATAAAAAATTTAGTTGATTTTGATTATTTGTCTGTACTCTGTTTGGTCATAGATCAGCAAAAATAGCTTCAAAAAACCATAAATGAAATAGATTGTTGAATTTTGTTTCTGTACAAGATACAAATTCAATAACACCTTCTCAAATCAATTTAGAATTCAACTGCCTGATAGTCCCATTCTAAAACGCTGGCTATTACCGGCAAAACATGTGCTGCCATTTTTTGTTGCCCACTGTAATTGGGGTGAGAATCAGATCCGAGATCTTTTTCAGGATTCATCAGATAGGTTGGTATGCCAACAAAATACACGTCATGTTTTTGGTCTACCGATCTGAAATCTTCCACCATTTCCTTTACATACGAATAACAAGGTTCGTCAGTCATTGGGCCAGCGATACAAAAGACCGGCAGGTCACCATACTGTTTGCGGACATCATTGATCAATTTTTCGTAAGCTGCCTTAAAAACTGCCTTATCCGGAAATGGCTGAGTGCTGAAATCATTAGTCCCCAGATTGATTACCACGACATCAGGTTTCCAAAGTTTAAAATCCCAAACAGGCAGTTCTTTTTCGTCGTACACGCGCTTAAACAGATTGGGCATAGCAATGGACGAAACCTTTTCCTTATCTCCGTAATTACGCACAGCACCCATTCCTGAATGAGCCACAATGTGATAATCGGCATTAAAAGCACGAGCCATAATCGGGGCATAACTCTGGTAATTATTTTCGGTCGAAGGTTTCCATCGTTCACCTTTAGCGCCTTCAGTACCGTAACCACAAGTAATTGAATTGCCGATAAACTCTATTTTCCGGCTCGGAATCTTTTCCCACGGAATCATTTCTCCCTTTTCCGAAATTAGAATTCCTTTGAACGAGCCTGTTCCCTGATTTCCTTCAGTACGTTTATATATCTGTATCCGGTGAATTTGTGTTCCAAGTCCGCTGGCAAGAACAATCGTTGTATCACTTTTAACGTCAAAGGTTCTGGAGGACTGATCGTCTACAATAACATTGTAATAATTGTGGCCGGTGTCACTCATTCGCACAGCACATTCGGTTCCCCTGAAACTAAACTGCATGTATACGCCCGACCAATCGTAGCGTACTTCCTGAGGGTTTGAAAAATCGAACCGACCGACATATCTTATCGCTTCGTTGCTGGCCGGAATAAACCTGGATTGAGTAAATCCTGACAGGCCTATTTGCAGGAAGATAAAAGCAAAAATTAATCTCTTCATTGATTTATTTTTTTTTAAGAAATTGTTTATAAATAGAATTAAAAGTATTTAACCACAGAGAAATAGTATTAATCCATGGCAAATGCCAGGTTGAATTGAAGATTTCAAAAGTATTGTTTTTCATTTATAGAGCGAATACACAGAGTGCACTGAGCCTAAAATCGCAAAGCGATTTTTTCTTCTCTGTGATCTCCGTGTTTTCTCAAATAGTACTTTTTTTTGAAGTACAATCTATAAAGCTGAACGACAAGTTCTTTAATCGAAATTAAAACTCTCTGTGTTAAATTAAAACACTCACTAAGTTTTATAAAATGCATCAACGCCCGGATAGTGATATTTTTCACGTGCTTCAGCTTCCGGAACTAAAAAGTACCTGATTTCAGCTTCGGCACAGGTTTTTCCTGAAGTATCGATTAATCGGGCATGAATAGTTGCCATTCGTGTATTCTGTTCTGCCAATCCGGCTCTGATTGTTATTTCTCCCTGATCGATGTATAATGGCCGCCTGAATTTCACCTTCATTTCGGCAGTCAGGCCAACGGTTCCACATTTGACATACACCACCCAACCTGCAATTTCATCAAGCAAAGTTGACTGTATTCCTCCGTGAACCACTTTCGGATAACTTTGCAAAACAGGCCTCGGTTTCCAGTAAGAAACCAATTCATCGCCATCATCCCAAAATTCCAGATGAAGTCCGAAATCGTTATACGGAGAACATCCGAAGCATTGGTAGATCTCCGGATCGTCGTTCAGGTGAATGTTATTGATCTTTCTCATCATTTACAAAAGTAGAAAACCCTCCTTATGATCTGTCAAAACCGGTAATTCTTTGAATAAAAATATTCCGGATTAATTGAATTAAACACGAACATCTGATGGTTATTTCAGAAAAACACTGTACTTCCTGTTAAAATCATTCCATATCATAACGATTTAATTCAAAAACATTGCCTTTTAACTTCAAAACAGCTAGTTTAGTCCGTCCAAAAAAAAGAATATGATCGAATCATCCGAACTCATTATAAATGCTGATGGAAGTATATTCCACCTACACCTCAAACCAGAACAACTTGCTGACAACATCATTCTGGTTGGTGACCCCGGAAGGGTTGAAGTAATCGGTCAATTATTAACTGATATAGAATTTCTGATACAGAACCGCGAATTTGTTTCAACAACCGGGAAGTACAATAACCAGCGAATCACGATCGTTTCAACCGGAATTGGAACCGACAACATTGATATTGTCGTTAACGAACTGGATGCATTGGCGAATATCAATCTGAAAACCCGCGAAATTAACCCTGTTCTCCGGAAGCTAAATCTGGTACGAATTGGAACTTCAGGAGGTCTTCAGGATTATTTGCCGGTAAATTCTTTTGTAATTTCTCAGAAGGCTATTGGATTCGATGGCTTGCTGAATTTCTACGCTAACCGGAACATTGTTTCTGATCTGGTTTTCGAGGACGCTTTCAAACAACATACCGGTTGGGGAAAACAATTAACTTCACCCTACGTGGTTGATTGTTCGGAAAAGCTGTTTGCAAAAATACATCAATCCGATACCATCCCGGGAATAACCATTTCGGCTCCTGGATTTTATGGCCCTCAGGGAAGAGTACTTCGCCTGCCTTTGGCCGATGCTGAATTGAATGAAAAAATCGAATCATTCTCATTTGAAGGACAAAAAATCACCAACTTCGAAATGGAATGTTCTGCAATCTATGGACTGTCAAAACTACTGGGACACGAGGCGCTAACTGTTTGCCTGATTATTGCCAACCGGATAAAAAAGGACGCAAACGCTACTTACCATGAATCGATGGAAACATTGATCAGGCTTGTACTTGAACGACTAACAAGTTAACCACAAGACAAATATGAATGACAACAAGCTGGATTCTCTGATTACGCTTCTGGATGACCCTGATGAATCAGTGTTTAATCTTGTTCTGGAAGAAATTCTGAAGGAAGACATTTCCATCGTTGATCATATGGAACATATTTGGGAAACCAGCATGGATGAATTGCTTCAGAAACGGATTGAATTGGTCATTCAGCAGATTCAGCTCAATGACACCAAAGAGAAAATCAGAAGTTGGGCCGGTCAGAAAACACTTGATCTGTTCGAAGGCTTCTTTTTAATTTCACGCCATCAATATCCGGAACTGAAAATGAAATCCATTCAGATTCAAATGGAAAACATCAGAAAAGACGTTTGGATTGAATTCCGGAATTCATTGTCATCATTGGAGAAGATTACCATCCTGAACCACATATTCTTTGATCATTACCGGTTTATGACCGACCGGATAACTCCGGAATCTCCATCGAATTGTTACATCAACCGGGTTTTGGAAACCAGAAAAGGGAATCCGGTATCCATTGCAATAATATACACGCTGGTTGCACGTTCACTCGATCTGCCAGTTCATTACATCGATTTTCAAAAGTATCCGCTTGTTGGCTATTTCAATAAAGGTGCTGCCCCACTGGTGCATGGAGAAGAAAGTAGTAATCAGGTACTTTTTTACATCAACACAACGAATAAAGGAGCAATTATTGGCCCCAAAGAAGTAGATTACATTCAGTATAATCAGGAACAGAATGACCTGAAAAAACGGATAGAACCTTGTTCCAACCGAATAATCATCAAACGACTGATCGAAACACTCATTAGCGCCTACGACCAGCTGGACGAACCGGGAAAGGTTAATTACCTGACCGAAATAACCACCATATTATAAGATCATCTGATCGCTGCTTCAATCCGGAACCTGCGCGTTCATATAAATTTGTTGGATACGAAAAGCATTGTGCCATTTGCTTTTTTCTATATTTGAACTCCAAATATCTTATGCTGGCGCAATGATACTCGTTATAAGCTTAATCTCATTCTATTTTCTGACCCCGGTCGCATTGATCTATTTAACCCATATTTCAAAAACATTCAACAAAATTGGTGCGATTGTAATGGCTTATGCTATCGGTTTGCTGATCGGAAATATAGGTTTATTCCCCAGAGCAAGCGCTGCATTCAAAACAATTTTAGCTGGCAATCCGCACATTCCGCAAGCAGACTTACTCAACTACCTGGCTGCAGGCCAAATAAATGAAAGCGATCTGACTCTAAATACAATCGGATCTGTTCAGGACACCATCATGTCGATTGCCATACCGATAGCACTGCCGCTGCTGCTTTTTTCGCTTGATATTAAACGATGGCTTAAGCTGGCCAAAGAAGCTTTTTTATCGCTTATTCTTGGAATTTCATCGCTTATCATTGTGGTGGTTGCCGGATATTTCCTTTTTAAAGACCAGATTCAGGAATCGTGGAAGGTTGCCGGCATGCTTTGTGGAATTTACACTGGCGGAACTCCCAACCTGGCAGCCATTGGAACAGCCCTTGAAGTAAATCCAAATACCTTTGTACTGACCCATACTTATGATTTGGTATTGGGATCAATCTGTCTGCTGTTTTTGCTTACCGGAGCTCAGAAACTGTTCAACCTGATTCTTCCTCATTTTAACGAGAACCACGAACACATCAGGATCAAAAAGATCGTTGAAGAAAGTGAAGGAATCGATAATTACCTTGGAATGCTAACCAAAAGAGGCAGCATTCAGCTGTCCAAAGCTTTGGGCTTGTCGGTTTTGATTTTAGGTGTTTCTTATGCAATAAGCTTGCTGATGCCCAAGTCTTCACAAACGGTGGTGATCATCCTTTCAATCACCACACTGGGATTACTGCTTGGAACCAACAAATACATCAGCAGTATTGAAAAAACGTTTCAACTGGGCATGTACTTAATAATTGTCTTTTCATTGGTTGTGTCGTCAATGGCCGATCTGCGAAGTATGTTTCAGATTGATTTTCTGCACTTATTTCTTTACGTGGCTTTGGTTGTATTTGGTTCTATTATTGTTCACGTTTTTCTATCCTGGTTGTTTAAGGTCGATTCCGACACCACAATTATTACCATATCAGCATTAACTTTTTCACCACCATTCATTCCGGTTGTAGCTTCAGCTCTAAAAAACAAGGAAATCATTATTACCGGCATAACGTCAGGAATTCTGGGTTACGCTTTCGGCAATTATCTGGGTGTTGCAATGGCCTATTTTCTGAAAGGATTTTAAGGCCTCCTCCAACTCCTCCAGATGAGGGGAGATAAAAGCCTTACAAAATGAAAATTATCACAGAGTATAACCTCTTGGATCGCGTATCAAATTACCATTAAACATTTGTTCCTGAATGAAATATCCATAAAATGTATACAAATCATCAACTTCATGAATGAATTAACCGGAACATGTTTGATTAAATCCAAAATATTTATAATTTTGCGCGACCTAAATTTAGGTATAAAGTATTCATGTATAATTAATTTAGAAGTTTTATGAAAAACCAGTATGAAACCGTTTTCATTGTAACTCCCGTTTTATCTGAGGCTCAGGTAAAGGAAACGGTAAAAAAATTCAAGGACATCATCACCGAAAATGGTGGCGAGATTGTCAATGAAGAGGACTGGGGATTACGCAAATTAGCCTATCCCATTCAAAAAAAATCGACAGGGTTCTATCAACTCTTCGAATTTGCCGCCGAACCTTCGTTTGCAAAAACATTGGAAACTCAATTCAGACGCGATGAACGCATTATCCGCTTCCTGACTTTCAGCAAGGATAAACATGCCATTGCTTACAGCGAAAAAAGAAGAAGTAAATCTAAAGTAAAAACTGAAAAGGAGAACTAAGTTATGGCAGCAAATACAAGTGAAATCAGATATCTGACCCCACCAACAGTTGAAGTCAAAAAGAAAAAGTATTGCCGTTTTAAAAAGAATAAAATCAAATTCATTGATTACAAAGACGGTGAGTTCTTGAAAAAGTTTTTAAACGAGCAGGGTAAAATTTTACCTCGCCGGATTACCGGAACCTCTTTGAAGTACCAACGCAAAGTGGCTAAAGCAGTTAAAAGAGCCCGTCATATCGCGTTACTGCCATATGTTACTGATATGATGAAATAATTTTAAAAGCTGAATAAAAATGGAACTTATATTATTGCAAGATATTGCACGAATAGGATCAAAAGATGATATCGTTTCTGTTAAAAACGGATACGGACGCAACTATTTGATTCCGCAGAAGATGGCGATTATCGCCACCGAATCAGCGAAAAAAGTAATGGCTGAGAACACGAAACAAAGAGCTCATAAAGAAGCAAAATTGAAAGATATTGCTTTAGCTATTGCTGAAAAACTCAAAACTGTTCAACTTGTTATTGGAGCAAAAACCAGCACAACCGGGAAAATCTTCGGTTCTATCAACACCATTATGCTGGCTGAAGCTATTAATAGCAAAGGATTCGAAATCGATCGCAAACAGATCTCAATTTCAGATGACAGTGTTAAGGCAATTGGAAACTTTACTGCCAAAATCAAATTACACAGAGAAGTAATTATTGATTTAGCATTCGAAGTAGTTTCAGAATAATTTATTAATCGTTTATAAACACAGAACTCAAACATTTTCAAACAGATAGAGCCACTCGTTTTCACATGCGGGTGGCTTTTTATTGCTTTATCACAATACCTTCAGTAGTAAACGATATTCCTTGTTGTCCGAATGTGCCGATCATGACACCATGGAAATAAGGTCGCTGAGCTTCGGCCCTTGCGCCCCACTCCACTACAAAATTTGCCCCGACACCTCCGGTATCATCCTTTTCTTCAACCACAAACTCAACCGATTCCATGGGTTTGACTAAAAGCGTAGAATTGTTGTACCGACGTACTTTCTTTCCTTCAGAATTGTAATAATCGATTGAAAGAACATAAATACTATCCTTGAACGAAGTATTCCGGATGCTCAAGGTTGCGGTTAGTGGAAAAGTATGATTGGAATCGACATAGTAAACATCGCTGTATATTGGAATATAGACCTGTTCTGTCTGATCGAATGCTGATTTTTCGACCTTCGAAAAATGATAATCTGAATGATGATTCGTTTCAGGAAGTTTATCCGGAGAACATGCCCCAAAAAGAATCGGGATTAACACATAATATAAAGGTTTCATAAGCATTATTTTCAATGTTTTACAAATAGAGACTAAACCTGAAGGTGTCAGAGTTTCGAAATATCTTTATTGTCCCAATTTAGTGAATTTAAACCAGTCGGCATCAAACAAACCGGCATCTTCTTCGGAGAGTTTCTGAAATAAACCTTACAGGAACCACTGTCAGATTAGAAGTAAGCATCAGGAATATTAAAAAACTCCTTCCGTAAACGGAAAGAGCTTTTATATTTTTTTCTCTGAATTCAACTTACAAACCCAACATAACTTCCTCCGGATTTCGACCCCCGGTAAGCAGGCGTTCCGGGTTTTCAATCAGATTTTTTAGTTTGACAAGAAAGCCAACCGAATCTTTTCCGTCGATGATACGATGGTCGTATGATAAGGCCACATACATCATCGGTCTGATCACTACCTGACCATTTACTGCTATAGGCCGGTCGACAATGTTGTGCATCCCCAAAATGGCCGATTGCGGCGGATTGATAATCGGAGTTGAGAGCAGCGATCCAAAAGTTCCGCCATTGGTAATGGTGAAGGTGCCTCCGGTCAATTCTTCCACACTGATCTTCTTTGTACGCGCTTTTGCGGCAAGAGACTTAATTTCAAGTTCAATTTCAGCAATCGATTTACTTTCGGCATTACGGACTATCGGAACCATCAGCCCTTTGGGTGTCTGAACTGCAATACCAACATCCACAAATTCAGGTGTAATAATTTCTTCGCCATTGATTTGTGCATTGATCGTAGGATGAAATTGCATCGCTTCGGCCACCGCCTTGGTAAAAATGGACATGAAACCCAGTTTCAAACCGTGTTTTTCAACAAATTTATTCTGAAGTTTTGCCCGCATATCCATGACGCGGCTCAGATCAATTTCGTTGAAGGTCGTGAGCATCGCCGTCTCATTTTTCACGGCAACCAGCCGTTGACTTAATTTACGGCGCAACGAAGTCATTTTTTCACGTTTCTCTGCGCGTGAAAATGCTTTATTTTCTGAACTGATCGTACGTTTTTCATCCTTTGGAAGAGCCAGGACAGCTTCAATATCATTTTTTGAAATCCGGTGCAAGCCACTCATGACTTCCTCCATCGAAAGATGATATTCTTCCATCATTTTCCGGGCGACCAGCGTAACTTTTATCTTTGATTCTTCCTCTTTCTCCGGAATTTCAACAACAGATTTTTTTTCAGGAGCAGCAGCCTGTTTTTCTGCAATTTGAATTGCCGGTTCAGCCACCGAAGATTCCGCTTTTTTACCTGTAGAAACGCTGGTATCAATCGTGCAGGCAATCACTCCAACGGCTACCCGTTCGCCTTCAGGCACAAGTATTTTGATCTGCCCGCCTTCGGTAGCTGATAAAGTCAGGGTTGCTTTATCCGATTCTATTTCGGCCACCTCCTGATCTTTATCAACAAGATCACCGTCAGCAACCATCCACTTCCCAAGTTCAACTTCTGTAATTGATTCACCGGGAGTGGGTATTTTTATTTCAACTAACATATTTGGTTTTTTATGGATTCTATTATTTCAGAAAACTATTTTTTGAGTCTGGCTTTTAACATCTTCAATTGGGCCGGATACAACATTCACACTCCGATCAAATTTCACACTAGGACTTTAAGCCAATACCTTTTCCTCAAAGACGGTATCAAGTATTTTTTTCAGTCGGGTATTGTGCTGATACATTAATCCTCCTGCTGGGCTGGCACTTGCCGGACGTGAAATCAGCTCAAAATTCACATCGGATAGAAACTGCTGGACATATTGCCATGCACCCATATTCGATGGTTCATCCTGAACCCACATTGTTTTCTCAAGATTTGGATACTTCGCGATAATAGATCGTATGCGATTGGTATTCAGTGGGAACAACTGTTCTATTCGTACAATTGCAAGGTTTGCAATACCTTCTTCAGTCTGCCGCTTATGCAAATCGTAGTAAAGTTTTCCGTAGGTAAAAACCAGTTTTTGAATTTTTTCCGGATGGTGTACTACATCTTCAATGATATCCTGAAACGATCCGTTAGCAAGTTCTTCAACAGAGGAGGTGACCATCGGGTGACGCAACAGACTTTTCGGAGTTAAAACGATAAGCGGGATGCGCACATTCCAGTGCATCTGGCGGCGAAGTAAATGGAACATATTGGCCGGAGTAGTTGGAATTACTACCTGGATATTATTATCGGCTGAAAGTGTCAGGAATCGTTCAATGCGCGCACTAGAGTGATCGGGACCCTGTCCTTCATATCCGTGTGGAAGATACAAAACCAGTCCATTCATCAAACCCCATTTCTCAAAGGCCGAAGTGATGTACTGATCTGTAATGACCTGGGCAACATTGGCAAAATCGCCAAACTGGGCTTCCCATATTGTCAAGCCGTTCGGACTGGCAAGTGCATAACCGTATTCAAAACCAAGAACACCATATTCGGACAAAAGAGAATTGAACACATGAAAATCAGCCTGTTTTTCACTGATATTCTTCAGTGGAAAATATTTTTCATCGGTTTCTTCGACCACAAACGAGGCATGACGGTGAGCAAACGTTCCCCGTTCAGAATCCTGACCGCTCAGGCGAACAGGAAACCCTTCTTCCAGCAAGGTACCATAAGCGAGCAATTCGGCCATGGCCCAGTCCAGGCGGTTATCCAACATCATCATCCTGCGATCTTCCACAATGCGGTCAATCTTCTTGAAGAATTTTTTATCCGATGGAAGTGTATTTATTTTTTCGGCTATACGAACCAGCTCACTTTTTTTAACCCTGGTATTAACGGTACGAATCAGATCGGTCTTTGTGGGATTTCCGAAAGTGGTGTATTCACCTTTCAGGAACCGACGGACTTTGACCTTGTCCATTTTTTCTGATATTTTATATTTTTCTTCCAGAAAAAGATCAAATTCATGGTTCTGTGCAGAGGCTTCAGCCTGAGTCATTATACCTGACTCTGTTAGTTTTTCAGCATAAACATCACGTGGATTAGGATGTTTTTCGATTGCTTTATAAAGCAAAGGTTGTGTAAAACGAGGCTCATCTCCCTCATTGTGACCGTATTTCCGATAGCACAAAATGTCGATAAAAACATCAGAATGAAATTTCTGCCTGAATTCCATGGCCAGTTTCACAGTGAATATGATAGCTTCAACATCGTCGCCATTCACATGAAATACAGGAGAGCGGGTTACTTTAGCCACATCAGTGCAATAAGTACTCGAACGCGCATCCAGATAGTTGGTCGTAAAACCAACCTGATTGTTAATCACCAGATGAACGGTACCACCGGTTTTATAACCGGCAAGTTGCGACATCTGAATAACTTCGTAAACAACACCCTGAGTTGCAATAGCGGCATCGCCATGAATTACAATTGGTGCAACCTTGTCGTAATCGCCATTATATCTTGAATCGATTTTTGAACGCGCCATACCCTGAACCAAAGGAGCAACAGTTTCAAGATGCGAGGGATTTGGCATCAGACTAACATGTACTTTTATTCCTGAATCTGTTTCTATTTCGTCTTCATAACCCAGGTGATATTTGACATCTCCAATCGCAATATCCTGTTCATATTCAGTACCGACAAATTCCTTAAAAATATGTTCGTATGGTTTTTCCATGATATTGGCTAACACGTTGAGCCGTCCACGGTGAGCCATGCCAATCACAAATTCGCTGATTCCAAGCTCCGCCCCGTGACCAATAACTGCATCCAGCGCAGGAATCAACACTTCGCCACCTTCAAGCGAAAAACGTTTCTGACCAACAAATTTTTTATGAATAAAACTTTCGAAACCAACGGCAACTTTTAAATGGGAATAAACATGCTTTTGCATTTCGGGCGTAAATGCCTGCGAATTCCGGCTTGATTCCATCTTAACTTTTAACCAGTCGATAAGAGCCGGATCACGCATGAAAACGTACTCTACGCCAATTGACTCGCAATAAGTAGCTTCGAGGTGTTCGATGATGGCCCGTAATGTTTGTGGCCCGATTCCGATATTATTTCCGGCCTGAAAAACAGTATCCAGATCAGATTTCTCCAAACCGAAGTTTTCGATATCCATGGTTGGCGAATACTTTCGGCGCGAACGAACCGGATTAGTTTTGGTAAACAAATGGCCACGCTGACGGTAGCCGTGAATAAGATTAAGAATTGCAAATTCCTTATCAATATTTTTGTCGTGTTCTGAACTTTTACTCTCTGCAAAATTTTTACGGGCAAATTCAAAACCTGAAAAAAAATTCTTCCAGCTTGCATCTACTGATTCAGGATCAGCCAGATATGTTGCATATAATTCTTCAATGGCAGCGATTTCCTGGTTCCCCACGTGTGAAAATTTATCCATAGTTGAACAATTGGTTTTTCAAAAATTAATGTAACCATTTAAAGTAACAAATACTAAATTCTAAAGTTTAGAATCCCGGCTATATGGACTCCCCTTCTCAACCAATAAACGTCAAAGATGTTTAATATTCCTTTAAGATAATTCCATTTTTTTAACATCAAAACAAAATCAAAAGTCAGCTACTGCTTGTTAATATATCAACTTATTATTATTGATAACTTTTTAAATATACAAAGATGGACAGAAAAGACTTTTTTAGCAAAGTTTTGGTGGGTGGAAGTGTGTTATTTTTAGCTCCGGCAGTATTTAACTCGTGCAGCAAAACAAGCGATCCGACACCAGGAATCGGAGGAAGCCTTTCAGGTCCCACCGTAATTGATTTAAGCACAAATGCGTTTATTTCATTAAATACAGTTGGAGGATATGCATATAGCGGCAATATCATTATCATCCGTGCAAGTACAACCAATTACATTGCCATGTCGAAACTTTGTACCCATCAAGGATGTACTGTCACCTACAATAAGTCAGGCAACAAACTTATCTGTCCGTGTCACGGTGCTGCATTTAACACCAGCGGATCTGTATTACAGGGACCGGCATCAAGACCGTTAAGTTTATACACAGTAACAGTCGACGGCAATACACTAACGATAGGCTAATTAACGGGATTCAATAAAATGAGTATCCGTTCTTTTACCGAACCTAACACAACGGCCTTTTCGTAGAGACGCAAAGCCATGCATCTTTTATATGAGAAATTAGCCAAACTCCAGGAGACGCACAGCCGTGCGTCTTTACAAACCAGATTCATAAATAATTGTATCATGAGGTGGAAAGCTGCCGACCGGTTTCCGCTGCATGATTCCATTTTCAGTTGGTGAGTGTTCGACTAAGCACTCACTGAAGTCTAGTCGAACCAAGACAAATAATGAGGTTACGAGGCTGTATCATTTAGGCAAACCCGGATATTCAATATAGAAAATTAGTAAACCTGCAATCAATTCGCATTTTCTTTAAAAAGGTGAATGATGCAGGTTCATTTCGAGTTGACTTCTTATGCTATTTTCATTAGTTTAGCACAATCTAATTCTTCACATTTTCAGGTAAAGCCTTTTGATATGAAAAAATTTCTGATAATTGCCTTATCGCTGATCACTGTTTTATTTATTGTTTATCTGTCCGGACCTAAATTCCCGAAACCTATATTATCCAGTAAACTACCCGAAATTCATATTCAGGCTTCTGAATTTGAATCTTATCTCAAGAATAAAGAATCAGGATTAAAAATTAAACCCGATAATGAAAGCCGGGTTTTCTGGGCCAACGGAAGCCTGAAAAATAAAACGCCATACTGTTTACTTTACCTGCATGGATTTTCGGCTTCCTGGTACGAAGGCAATCCTGTACACATTGATTTTGCACGCCGTTTCGGCATGAACCTGTATATTCCGTTGCTTGCCTCACACGGAATTGATACGACCGAAGCATTGATAGACATGACGCCCGACCGACTTTATGAATCGGCCAAAGAAGCCTTGGTGGCAGCTCAGGCTTTGGGAGATAAAGTCATACTGATGGGAACGTCAACAGGTGGAACGCTAATGTTAAAACTAGCATCTGAATTTCCGGAATTAATGGAAGGTTTGATCTTGCTTTCGCCCAATGTGGCCATCAATAATCCCGCAGCATTTTTACTGAGCAAACCCTGGGGACTGCAGATTGCACGCACTGTTTACAAAGGGAAATACCGGGTTACAAATACCGATTCGGCCTCAGAAGACTGTCGTTACTGGAATTGCAGGTATCGGCTAGAAGCTGTGGTTTATTTGCAACAGCTGGTTGAATCGACGATGACCAAAGAAACTTTCCAGAAAATTAAAGAGCCTGTTTTTCTGGGTTATTATTACAAAGATGAAAAAAATCAGGATCAGGTTGTAAAAGTTGATGCCATGCTAAAAATGTTTGATGAGCTTGGCACTCCGGAAAACATGAAACAAAAAATTGCTTTTCCTGAAGCTGGAAATCATCCGATTGGTAGTCAACTATTTTCAAAAGCCTGGCGAAAGGTTGAAACTGCCAGCTTTCAGTTTGCTGAAGAAAAGCTGGGACTGGTACCGGTTGTTGAGGAATGAAATGGGTGCATATTCTGGACTTCCGATTATAAACGAAAATTCCTCAGAACAAAATTTCAAATTCAGGTAAAGACGCACGGCCGTGCGTCTCTACAAACACATTCAAATTGTCGAATATCTAAACTGCTAAACTTACTTTTCCGTACAGATCAAATTCTTCGGAACCAGTAATTTCAACCTGAACGAATTGACCTTTTTTCAATGGAATTTCTTTGCTTATTAGCACTTCGCCATCAACTTCCGGAGAATCAAATTCGGTCCGCCCAACAAAAAACTCCTCATCTTCGCGATCGATAATTACTTGTAAAGTTTGGCCAACTTTTAATGCATTTAGCTGTGACGAAATAATTTGCTGAACTCCCATCAATTCCTCCTGACGAGCTTGTTTTACATCTTCCGGAACATCATCCTTATACGTCTTGTAACCGTATGTTCCTTCTTCGTGCGAATAAGTAAACGCGCCTAACCTGTCGAATTTGTGTTTGGAGACAAAACTTTTCAGCTGTTCAAAATCTTCGTCCGTTTCACCCGGATGACCAACCAGCATGGTGGTCCGGATAGCAATCCCGGGAACTTCTTCCTTAATTTTCAGGAGCAAAGCTTCAGTCTCTTCGGTTGTCACATGGCGAAGCATGTGTTTAAGTACGTTATTGGCGCTATGCTGGAGCGGAATATCTATGTATTTGCACAATTTAGGAACAGTTTTGAACAAAGGAAGAATATCCATCGGAAATTTGGTTGGATACAAATAATGAAGGCGAATCCATTCAATTCCATCAATTTCAGCTATTTTCTGGATCAGTTCGGCCAACATACCTTTTCCGTACAAATCAATTCCGTAGTAAGACAAATCCTGTGCAATCAGCAAAATCTCACGAACTCCTTTTCTGGCCAGATACTTGGCTTCTTTCACCAGGTCTTCCATCGATTTGGATTTGTGTTTTCCAGTCATACCCGGAATGGCGCAAAAAGCACAAACCCGGTTGCATCCTTCTGAAATTTTGAGATAGGCAAAATGTGAAGGAGTGGTAATTTTTCGCTCATAAATAAATTCAGGACGGTAAGTTGCCTTTAACTCGCTAACCACAGCTTTCATATCGAATTTGCCAAAAAACCTGT
The DNA here is from genome assembly GCA_035648135.1 of Prolixibacteraceae bacterium. Lineage (GTDB taxonomy): Bacteria > Bacteroidota > Bacteroidia > Bacteroidales > Prolixibacteraceae > Aquipluma. The sequence goes on along the minus strand of DASRMB010000025.1, from coordinate 92,897 downwards.
CAACCTCCGGAACTTCTTTTTCCAAATCCAATTTGTAGCGTTCAGACAAACAACCCATCACGTATAACTTTTCAATGTCGCCACGACCTTTAGCCGCAACAAACTGCAAAATGGTATTTACGGATTCTTCCTTGGCATCGTGGATAAAACCGCAGGTATTGATAACCACAATTTCAGAATCGGTGTCATTCGAATCATGAACCACATCAAACCCATCCAATGCAAGCTGGTTAAGCAAAACTTCTGAATCAACCAGATTTTTGGAACAACCCAGTGTCACCACATTTATTTTTTGTTTCTTCATACATTCATTTTTAAACCACATAGGCACATAGGCCACATAGATATATTTTTTCTATGTGAACTATGTGCCTATATGGTTTGTTCAAATTTACACTAACTAAAGAGCGATTCAACAAATTCTTTTCTTCGGAAAATCTGAAGATCGTCCATCTTCTCGCCAATTCCAATGTATTTTACCGGTATTTTAAACTGATCGGAAATGCCGATTACGACTCCACCTTTGGCGGTGCCATCAAGTTTCGTGAGTGCCAAAGCTGTCACATCGGTAGCTTTGGTAAATTGTTTGGCCTGTTCAAAAGCATTTTGTCCGGTAGAACCATCCAAAATGAGCAAAACTTCGTGAGGAGCAGTCGGTACAACCTTTCGCATCACCATTTTGATCTTGCTCAACTCGTTCATCAGGTTTATTTTATTGTGCAAACGGCCTGCCGTATCAATAATCACAACATCAGCACCCTGTGCTTTGGCCGAAGACAGCGCATCGTAGGCAACTGAAGCCGGATCGGATCCCATTCCCTGTTTCACGAGCGGCACCTGAACCCTGTCAGCCCAAATCTGAAGCTGATCGATAGCCGCTGCCCTAAATGTATCGGCCGCACCCAGAACAACCTTTTTACCTGCCTGCTTAAACTGATAAGCCAGCTTCCCGATAGTGGTTGTTTTTCCAACACCATTCACGCCAACAACCATAATCACATAGGGTTCGTTGCTGACAGGAAGATCAAAATCAGCAGCATCGTTGCTGTTGTTTTCTTCCAGCAAACTGGTGATTTCTTCTTTCAGCATGGAATTTAATTCGGAAGTTCCCATGTATTTATCAGCCAGCACCCTCTTCTCGATGCGTTCGATGATTTTCAGGGTCGTATCAACACCAACATCAGATGAAATCAGAATCTCTTCCAGATTATCCAATACCTCATCATCAACTTTTGATTTACCAACGATCGCACGGCCAAGCTGCTTAAATACACTTTCTTTGGTTTTTGAAAGACCTTGCTCAAGACTTTCTTTTTTTCTATTCGTAAAACTTCCAAAAATACCCATAATGACAAAATTTAAAGAGCAGTAATAAAGCAATATCAATATTCAACAAAAAAAGCCTTCACCAATGATGAAAGCTTTTTTCTATAGAGAAAATCTCGATTATTTCTTAAAATATTCTTTTACATCATCATTCAGAATAATTTCTTCCTGAAATGTATAAGCACCGGTTTTTTCGGATCTCACCATTTTAACCACTTTCGCGTGACCTTTACCAGCACCTTTTTGATAGGTTGCAACTACTTTCTTTGCCATACTATTTTGTTATTTAATTTCGCGGTGTACAGTAACTCGCTTTAAGTTAGAATTGTATTTCTTCTGTTCCAAACGTTCAGGAGTATTTTTCCTGTTTTTGGTGGTAATGTACCTTGAAGTTCCAGGAACTCCACTGGTTTTTTGTTCGGTACATTCCATTATTACCTGAATTCTATTTCCTTTTTTAGCCATTTCTTAAAGCTTTAAATAGTTGTTATAAAACCTTTTACCTTTGCACTTTTCAATGCAGCGCTCAATCCGTTCTTGTTGATTGTACGGATGCCGTTGGCTGAAACAGTTAACGAAATCCATCGATCTTCTTCAGGTAGATAGAACTTCTTCTTGAACAGATTGGGAAGAAACTTCCGTTTTGTTCTGCGCTTTGAGTGAGAAACATTATTCCCCACCATTACCTTTTTCCCGGTTACTTGACAAACTCTTGACATTGTCTTATTTTTTAATCAGAATCTCACATTTTTCAAACAGTCCGCAAAATAAGTACATTTTCTTCAAACGATCAAATAGTTTGTGAAGTTTTTTCCATAAAAAGCAACTATTTGGTGAATTTTATGTGTTTATATTTTAGTTTTTAGTTTCCACATGGTATTCGCCAACAATAATCATGCATCTACCTTGGTTTTCTATCCGGACTAGTTTCATTTTAAAATCTCGTTAAATCGATAAACGGACATTAAGAAAACAAAATAAATCTTGTCTGCAAAGTCAATGTTATTTCAGATCAAAGAAGAACAGGCTTTTATCTGTTTAACTTTGATTTGCTGAAAACCAATTTCAATTCAGAACTTTGTCTTTATTTTCAAAAACAAAGTTAATTTTACTTTTTCAAAAACAGTAAAGCGTGAACAAACCACAACTGAGATATTATCCAACCATTCTGGGTGCGGTCCATCTGATTGTACTTTATATTTTCATACAGACCATTGTCGATTTTCCACTGGCGCTGCTTGATTATTACAACGGAACGGATTATCTCTATAATCCGTTCAAAAAAATCGCTCTGGGCGTCGGGTCAACCGTTTTTATATTTTACTATGCCTATCGCCGGGCAGGTGTTCCTCTGAAAGAACTTTTTCCTTCAAAATCGTTCAATGTTCTGGTTCTGATTCCAGTTCTGTTTTTCCTTTGGGCAGCGCAAAATTTGATTGGTGAGGTAAACAATGCAATGGATAAAGTACTACCACCCCCTGCCTGGTTTTGGGAAATGTTTAATAAAATATTTGAAAGTGACTATGGAATTTACGGTGCTGTTTTAAAAGTTGTGATTATTGCTCCGGTAATCGAAGAACTCATTTTCAGAGGTGTTATTATGCACGGACTAATGCGGAATTATTCAAAATTCACAGCAGTGTTCGTTTCTGCCCTGATGTTTGCTTTGTTTCATCTGAATCCCTGGCAATTTCCGGCCACCTTTCTTCTTGGTCTGGTACTGGGAATCCTGATGGTTCGGACACGCAATATTTATTTGTGCATCCTGGGTCATGCCATTAACAATGGTTTGGTTTTACTCAGCATCGAATATTGGGACGAACTGCAGAAAACTTATTTTTTTCAAAGCACCAAATCCGATCAACTATTAGTGAGCGCATTAATAGCAGTCACTGCATTGACGCTGATCTTCCTTTTAAGCCATCAGCGTGGACCCAAAACGAATTAAACCCGACGGTTTGTTTGCTTCTTTTGAATAAAAACTATATTTACGACTCAAAATATTCAATAAAAATAATACCATGGAACGAGTTGCAATCTTCCCGGGATCATTTGATCCTTTTACAGTTGGACATGAAAGCATTGTAAAACGTGCCATTCCGCTATTCGACAAAATCATCATCATGATCGGGCACAACTCGAATAAACGTTCATTTTTTTCTGTTGAAAAAAGAGAAAAATGGATTAATGAAGTTTTTAAAAATGATGCCAATGTTGAAGTTGAATGCTACGAAGGCTTGACAGTTGACTTCTGCAAAAAAGTAAACGCCAGATATATCCTTCGGGGACTGCGAACTTCAGCCGACTTCGAATACGAACGGGCCATTGCTCAGATCAATAAAAAAATGCATCCTCAAATTGAATCGGTATTCCTGTTAACCATGCCAGAACATACTCCGATTAATTCGACCATCGTCCGCGATATTATTCTGCATGGAGGCGATGCCAGCCTGTTTTTACCCGCTTCGCTAAACATGTCGGAATTTAAACCCGATGAATAATTTGAGTGAATATCCGGGAGTTTATCTAAGATCATTCAATAAGTCATCCAGTTGGTCTGAAACGATAAATGACAACATTTGACTGACATGAAAGAGCAAATAGGTAAATAAACGAATAACCATAATAATTTAATACCTGTCCGAATATTGTGAATACCAAAATACTCCTTTTTACATTCATTTTTCTCTGCGTACTTTTTACTGAAAAAGCAACATCCGCACCAATTAAAATCTTCGGAAAAGCTCCGGAATATGCCCTGAATTCTATCGATCTGAATATTCTTCATGACTTCATTTCCGAAGAAAAAATAAAACTGGGAACCATTCGCTTTAATGCAGAGGGAGTATTCAGCCTCGAACTTGAACTTACTGAAACCAGTCTTTGTTTTGCTGATTTTGACGGTTATCATGGGATGATTTATCTTGAACCCGGAAAATCATACGAGATTGTGCTTCCACCCAAACAGGAATTAAGTGAATCACAAAAACGGAATCCATTTGCCAAACCCGAACCGATTTGGTTTGGGCTATTAAATCCGGTCAAAAATGAATTGAATGTTCAAATACAGCAATTTGAACATGACTTTGCCATTCTTGAAAACAAATATTTTGATCGGATATATACCTATCAATCCAAATCGCTGGTTGATACCGTAAAAATGAAGATTGACAAGGAATTTCCAAAAACAACATCCACTTTTTTTGAGTCACACAAACTATTCCGAAAAGCGAACATTGAATTTGCCCTTCATCAGGGAAAAGCGTCAGGTTTTATGGAATCTTATTTCAGCACCATTAAACCTATCTACAATCTGGCAGCCTATTCAACTTTATTCAATCAGGTTTTCCTGAACTATTTTAATGTTCTTACCAACGAAGCGAACAGCACCGAAATCAAAGAAATGATTTACGCATCAGAACTGCGGCAACTGGACGATTATTTTCAAAAGCAATTGCATTTCAACCGTGAACTTTCACATTTCGTACTGCTAAAATCGATGAATGACGCTTATTACAACAATCAATTTCCCAAAGCATCGATTTTGAGGATGCTCGATCGGGTAAAAACATCTGGATGGAGCGCTTATGAACAGAAAACGGCACAGCTGATCAGATCGAAGCTTACTTATTTAACCAGCGGAACCAAGCCTCCTGAAATCAAACTGAAAGATTTAAACGGGCAAAGAGTGAGCTTTTCCGATTATCAGAACTCATACATCTACCTGCATTTTACCGATCCGAAGAATCCAATCTGCAGGCAGCATCTGGACATATTGAAGGGTATTGCAGCACACTACAAAGACAAGTTCATCATTATCAATGTGATTCCTGGAAATACAGCATTTAAGAATGACAGCGGATGGCCCGGAATATTTACAACAACAGAAAGCAATACAAAAGAAACCTACAAGGTAAAAACCTATCCGAATTCATTTCTGATTGGCAAAGACGGGAAACTATTACTTTCTCCTGCACCAAACCCAATCGATGGACTAGACCGGCAGTTGGGGCAATTATTTAAAAGCGATTATTTTAAGGAGCTGCAAAAAAACAACAGTCAAAAAAATTAAATTAGTGGCATGGTTTTATTAAATAGATCGCGCAAGCTGGAGTAAGTATTTTCCATCACCAAACCGAATTCATGAACAGGAATCCACTGAACATCCACGATCTCTTCCTCAGTCTGCGGAACCAGAGTTTCATTTCCGGAATAAGCCATTAAAAACCATTTGGTTTCTTTTAATACCAGATTTTTTGGAGCCGTAAGATAAGGAGACCGGTAGATGTGAAATGTTGAATCCAGTTGCCTGACTATTTTCAGACCAGATAAACCACACTCCTCTTCAACTTCACGAACAGCAGCCAATTCAGGAGTTTCATTCTTCTCAATTTTCCCTTTGGGCAAGTCCCACACACCCAATCGCCTGATAAATAGAAATAAACCATTTTCGTTTCGAACCAATCCTCCTGCAGCAGGAATCTCAACAAATAGACTCCTGAAGTAATCCCAAAGTTGGTTAACCTCCTGATTTATAATTATTGAATCAGACACTTCACCACCTTTTTCAGTTTCAGAAACAATCTGATTTACAAATACATAACTTTCATCACCCACAACTTTAACAATGTTATTTTTAGATGATTTTTTTAATTCTGTGCTTAACTGTATGGTAGAGTCATTAAAAAAAACTTTGTACATTTGTCAATAATTTTAGTAAAAGAAAATAATCATGATCGAACAAATTCAAATCGAAGTTACAAAGAAACTACTTCAAATTAATACTATAAAAGTTCAGCCCAGCAATCCGTTCACCTGGGCTTCGGGTTGGAAAGCTCCGATTTATTGCGATAACCGCAAAATTCTTTCTTATCCTGAAGAACGGACTTTTATTTGTGAACAATTTTGCAAATTAATCCGTGAAAAATACCCACAGGCTGAAGTCATCGCAGGAGTTGCAACCGGAGCTATTGCTCATGGAATGCTTGTTGCTCAGGAATTAGGATTACCGTTTATTTATGTCCGTGCGAAACCAAAAGATCACGGGCTTGAAAACCTGATTGAAGGTGATATGAAAGCAGGCCAGAAGGTTGTCATTATTGAAGATCTGATTTCTACCGGAGTCAGCAGTCTGAAGGCAGCCGATGCGATTGTTAATTTTGGCGGCGACGTATTAGGGATGATGGCTATCTTCACATACAACTTCCCACACGCCCGCAAAAATTTCGTTGATGCCGGAATAGAACTGACTACTTTGAGTCGATATCAGGTATTGATTGAACTGGCTTTAGCATCAGGAGATGTAAAACCTGAAGAAATTGAAAAACTCAACAAATGGCGCGAACAACCAGAAAGCTGGGGCAAATAGTTCATTGATTAACCAACTAAAAATTCCTCTTTTCTGCGAAAAAGGGGAATTTTTATTTCAAAAGATACAATATATGTCTATCAGCAAATATGTAAGCGACGTAAAAATAGTCAACAACAATCAGGAAGTCATTTTCAACTACCTGTCAAATTTCGAAAATCTGTCGAAATACGTCAATGAAGGACTTTTGCAAAAACTGACCGAGCAAATCCCTCAGATTAAAATTTCCAACTTTGAATCGGATACTGATTCCTGTCGTTTCCAGATCAGCGGAATGGGTTTGGCTGAGATCAGGATCATCGAGCGTGAACCTCACAAAACCATCAAAGTAAACAGCAGTGGCAAACTACCCATTGGCATAACTTTCTGGATTCAACTCATGCCGGTTGCTGCATATGAAACAAAACTTCGCCTTACGCTTGATGCCGACATGAGCATGATGATCAAGATGATGGTGAATAAAAAACTCGAAGAAGGAATTAACCAATTAGCTGACATGCTGGCTGGCTTGCCTTACCGATAAAAAATCATGTTTCATTTTACAATTTAGTTCTTCCTTGCAAAACGCGACCAGTAGAGAGGCACAGACGCACGGCCGTGCGTCTCTACCAGAAAACAGACATTATTATTAACCTTTCTGCAGGAATTCAACTTCCTTGAAATGGAAATCCACAATCACCCCGTCCTTCAGGCGGATCATTAACTGACCAATTTCATTCACGCCGATTATCTCTCCTTCAAAAATTTCGTCTTCTGATTTAAATGAATGTTTTTCGTTCAGCCTGTAGAGCACTGAAAGAAACTCCTGATCAATCATTTTATCTTCACCTTTCCGCAATAACGCATAATATTTATTTATTCCTGATAATATTTCAGACAGAATGAGTTCACAATCGTAGTGCTGATTTGTCAGTGTACGCAAGGAAACCGGATTGGGTGCATTACTCCGAAAAACCGCTTGATTCACATTCAGGCCAATACCGACAACCGAACTTTTCAGCAATCCGTACATGATTGAGTTTTCAATCAGGATTCCTCCGAGCTTATGATTACCCGCATAAATGTCGTTAGGCCATTTCACCTTCAGAGAATCAACATACTTATGCAGAGCATTGTAAATGCCAAGAGTAACAGCCTTCGAAAGCATAAACTGACGACGTATTTCAAGAAAATCGGGATACAGAACAAGCGAAAAAGTAAGGTTCTCACCCGGGGTACTTTCCCAGAAGTTATGAAGTTGTCCGCGACCGGCAGTTTGTTCGTATGCCAAAAAGACAGTACCCTCAGCCAACTCATCTTCCCTGATTTGGCGGTTGGCATAGTTGTTGGTAGAGTCGGCTAATTGTATGCGAACAATTGAATTTCCAATGATTTGATCCATTCGGTTAAGTTAAGTTTGTATTTCCTCATTGACACAGGAAATTCGTACTGCAAGTTTAATCACATATAATAAAGTAAAAAAATTATCTTTGTAGTTCTAATAAAAAATTCATGGACAAAAGCGTTAAAGAAACTGAAACTGAACAATTGATCGATGCCATTGTTGAAGGAATTCAAAGGAAAAAAGGTATCGACATCATTAAAATTGACCTTACCAAGATCAATCATACCGAATGCAAATATTTTATCATTTGTCATGGAAACTCTACTACACAAGTTGATGCAATAGCGCATTCTGTTGAAGATACCGTTGTAGAGTTAACCGATGAAAAATCATGGCATAAAGATGGTTACCAGAATTCAATCTGGGTTCTCCTGGATTATGCCGATATTATGGTACACGTCTTCCAAAAAGATTCCAGACGATTTTACGATCTCGAAAACCTTTGGGCCGATGCACACATTGAATTAATAAAAGAAGCAAACTAGTAATAAGATGACAGAGAATAAAAAAAATAAAGAAAAACCCAATTTCGGCAATTTAATGCCGGGAAGCAAGGTTCCGAAAATTAATCCGTATTGGATATACGGAGTGGTAATCATTGCCTTTCTGGCTATTCAATGGTTCACCATGGGTGCCGGTCCGGTTGAAACCAACTGGAAAGAAGTGAGAACAACCATGCTTCAGGACAACGACATCAAAAAGATAACTGTTGTAAACGAAAAAGAGGCCCAGATATATCTGAAAGAAGGCAGTTACGACAAATATGCAGCTAAACTAAACAATGGATTTACTGCTCCGTCTAAGGCGGGTCCGCAATTCGTTTTCACGATTGGCTCGGTTGATTCTTTTGAGAAAAAATTACAGGAAGCACAAACTGATTTTTCGGAAGGAAACAGAATCAGTATTGAATATAAGACTGTACACAATTATCTGGGTGAATTGCTCAACTGGATTCTTCCGTTTGCAATCATCATTTTAATCTGGTGGTATATCTTCAAACGAATGAGCAAAGGATCTGGTGGTGGCGGTGCCGGCAACATATTCAACGTTGGCAAATCTCAGGCAAAAGTCTTTGATAAAGATTCGAGAGTTTCGTCAACCTTTAAAGATGTAGCAGGTCTTGCAGAAGCAAAACAGGAAGTGGAAGAAATCGTTGATTTTCTTAAAAGTCCTACCAAATTCACCAAGTTGGGAGGGAAGATTCCGAAAGGAGCACTTTTGGTTGGGCCTCCCGGAACCGGAAAGACATTGCTGGCCAAGGCAGTTGCCGGTGAAGCCAATGTACCTTTCTTCTCCATGTCGGGTTCCGATTTCGTAGAGATGTTTGTTGGAGTTGGAGCGTCGCGTGTTCGTGATTTGTTCAAACAGGCCAAGGAAAAAGCTCCGTGTATCGTGTTTATCGATGAGATTGATGCAATTGGACGGGCCCGTGGTAAGAATCCAAATATGGGCTCGAACGATGAACGCGAAAATACACTGAATCAGCTTTTAACTGAAATGGACGGTTTTGATACCAATTCCGGAGTAATTATTCTGGCAGCAACCAACCGGGCTGATGTCCTCGACCGGGCCTTGATGCGTGCCGGCCGTTTCGACCGACAGATTCATGTTGAATTACCTGATTTAAACGAACGTGAGGAAATATTCGTAGTTCATCTTAAACCCATTAAACTCTCGTCGGAAGTTGAACCAGCGTTCCTGGCCAAACAAACGCCTGGTTTTTCAGGAGCTGATATTGCCAATGTTTGTAATGAAGCGGCATTGATAGCAGCCCGTAAAAACAAGGACATCGTTGACCGGCAAGATTTTCTGGATGCCGTTGACCGTATCGTCGGTGGTCTGGAAAAGAAAAATAAAATCATTTCGGTTGATGAAAAACGCCGGATTGCGTATCATGAAGCAGGTCATGCAACCATCAGCTGGCTGCTTGAACATGCACACCCACTGGTGAAAGTGACTATCGTTCCACGAGGAAAAGCGCTGGGTGCTGCCTGGTATCTTCCCGAAGAACGTTCGATCACAACGAAAGACCAGTTACTCGACGAAATGTGCTCAGCACTTGGAGGCAGGGCCGCCGAACAAATCTCCTTCAACAGTATCTCTTCAGGCGCACAAAACGACCTCGAAAAAGTGACCAAACAATCTTACGCCATGGTCAGTATTTTTGGAATGAGTGAAAAAGTCGGAAATGTAAGTTACTACGATTCTTCAGGCCAGAGTGAATATTCATTTAACAAACCTTATAGCGAAAAAACGGCTGAACTGATTGATTCAGAATCAAAACTTTTGATTGAAACACAATATGTCAGAGCGTTGGAAGTACTGACGGAACACAAAGAAGGACATCAGAAACTATCTGAAATGCTTCTGGAAAAAGAAGTCATTTTCAGCGAAGATCTCGAAAAAATCTTCGGAAAACGCAAATGGGGAAAGCCATTGATGGTTGCCGAAGCCAAAAAAGAACTGGCCGCCGGACTGCTTGAAAATAGTGAAGTCAACACAGAACCTGCATCAGCTTAATGGAATCAGCCAGAAATAAGATTTTGGCCCGTTTGAAGGCTGCTCAAGATAAAAGAGGTGAAATCGAGGCAATATGCCCCGATTTCACCTCTCCTGTTTACCATCCTCTCAATAAATCATTGAGTCTCGAATTTAAAACCAATCTCGAAATCATTGGCGGGCAGGTTATTTTATGTGAATCGAGATCAGAAGTTATCAATCAGATCAAACAAATTTGCGAAGAAAAAAATCATAACAGACTTTTCTGTACCGATCCAATTTTTCAAAAATTAATGAAAGGCAGCATTCCAATTGATTCGGACGAAAACGCATTCACAGAATTAAACATGGGTCTCACTGGTTGCGAATTTCTGGTCGCTCATCTGGGATCAGTATTAATTAGCTCTGCTCAAATTTCAGGACGCCGCCTCAATGTATTTCCCGAAACACACATCATTGTAGCTCACGAATCACAACTGACGGATTATTTGGATGGCGCACTTGAGAAATTACAAATAAAGTACAAAAATAAATTACCTTCGCTGATCAGTAACATTACCGGCCCGAGCCGTACCGCCGATATCGAAAAAACATTGGTTATGGGTATGCACGGCCCCAAGTCGCTGATTGTTATTATATCCAGGGAATTAATTTAAAACTTGTAATTATGGAAAAGGATTGGGTTTGCGTATATCGCTCAGAGCAAGGATTTCAGGCCGAAATTGCCAGAGAGATACTGGAAAATGAAGAAATAGATTGTGTTATCCTTAACGAACATGATTCCACTTTCCCTTCAATCGGAGATTTGGAAGTATGGGTTCATCAGGATTTTAAAGTAGTTGCTACCGAACTTTTAAAAGATTTAATCCTTTGAAAAAATTAATAACCAGAACGATTACCGGAATCGTTTTAGTTTTCGTTATACTGACTGGCATTATTGTCAGTCAGTATAGTTATGCACTGTTGTTTCTTTTCATTTTAACTGCCAGTATCGCTGAATTCTCGAGCCTTTTCAGCAAGTCAGAAGTTAAACCAAACAGATTTCTGAGCTATTCTATTTCGATTCTTTTTTTTACAACCAGCTTTTTCATTGCCCGGGGAAATATTGAAATCAAATACTTTCTTGGCTTATTCCCGCTCTTCCTGATCATTATGGCTGCCGAGCTTTACCGCAAGGCAAAAAGACCAGTTGAAAATATAGCTGTAACGATATTCAGTATCGCCTATCTGGCCATTCCGTTGTCTCTCATAAACTTTCTGGTTTTTACTGACCTGCTAAACGGTCATTCATACACTCCGAAGTTACTGATTGCGTTATTTGCGTTGATTTGGATCTATGATTCAGGAGCCTATCTGGTTGGCGTTTCGATAGGCAAACACCGGCTTTTTGAACGGATTTCACCTAAAAAATCGTGGGAAGGCGCAATTGGCGGGACCTTAACAGCTATTATCGCGTCCTACTTTATTTCCAGTTTTATTCCTGAAATTAAACTGATACACTGGATCTTCATTAGTATTCTCATTGTTGTTTTATCAACTTTCGGTGATCTAACCGAATCGATGTTCAAACGGTATTTCGGGATTAAGGACAGTGGTCACATTCTTCCTGGACACGGGGGGGTTCTCGATCGTTTTGATTCATTATTTTTTGCAGTCCCGGTATTTGTTGCGTATTTAAAACTATTCGTCGAATAATCAGTCCTGAATAGATTGACAAAAGACATGCGATTTATCTGCTGAGATCAGAACCAGTTAGCAATATTATATCTAATTTCCCTTTGCGAAAACGGAGATCCATTCAGGATTTGTTCACTTTAAATCCAATTTATTTATAAAAAGGCTCAATTATTTGCTATTTTTGAGCCAGAAATTTTAAAATCAATGATGAAAGTTCATAAAGCCGGAATCGGAACCATTAATTATGCAACTGCAATTCTTGCAGGCCTCATTTTATTATCGTGGTTTTTTATTACCGACACTGCATTTAAAGTTGGGACTCTGGTAGTAACAAGCGTTGTTTATTTCCTGATCATTCAATTCTTCAGGCATCCACAACGCAAAATAAGTCACAATGAAGAACTGATTTTATCGCCAGCCGACGGGAAAATCTGTGACATCAGGGAAACGATGGAAAGCGAATACCTGAAAACAAAATGTCTGATGGTGTCCATATTTATGTCACCTACCAATGTGCACATCAACTGGATTCCTGTGCCGGGCGTAGTCACATACATGAAACACAAGGATGGTGAGTTTTATGCCGCTTTTAAAGACAAATCCGCCGAAGAAAACGAACGGATGACTACAGCAGTAAAAATAAAAGACGGACGCGAAATCGTCATGCGCCAGATTGCCGGGGCAATGGCCCGACGAATCATCAATTACGTTACTGTTGGTGACAAGGTTGATCAAACGGTGGAACTGGGATTTATCCGGTTCGGCTCACGGGTCGACCTATTTTTACCTCTCGGCACCAAGATCAATGTCAAACTGAGAGACAAAGTAAAGGGCTCTCAAACCATTATAGGGGAACTTTACACATGAGCCGTATAAGCAAATTATTTTTCTGGGTGCCGAATGCCATTACTGCCATGAATCTGGTGTGTGGAAGTATATCGATATTTTTCGCCATCGACGGCGAACTGGGCTGGGCATCTGTTTTTATCTTTGCAGCAGCAGTATTCGATTTCTTCGATGGGTTTTCAGCCCGTTTACTGAAAGCCTATTCATCCATAGGTAAAGAATTGGATTCGCTTGCTGATCTGATCTCTTTCGGACTGGCACCTGCGGCAATCGTATTTACCATGCTCGAATTAACCTTGTTTGGTAAAAATCAACCAATTCAGGAAATTGAGGCCAACTGGAGCCAGTGGATTGTATTATTTACCAGTCTTGTCATTCCGGTTGCAGGAGCTTTTCGACTTGCCAAATTCAATACTGACGATCGTCAAAGTGAACAATTTCTGGGAATGCCGATTCCGGCTAATGCCATCTTCTTTGCATCCCTTGGATTAATTCTGGAACTGGGAACCAAACAGAGCATTGTACCCTTCATCCTGAACAAATACGTATTACTTTCATCGGTATTCATCTGTTCATTCCTGATGGTTTCCGAATTTCCCATGTTCTCCTTGAAGTTCAAAAATGTGAATCTGAAAGAAAACGCACTTCGCTTTTTCTTTCTGGGAACAACGGTTCTTTTGCTGATTTTTCTTCAGGTTTATGCGCTGCCACTGATTATTATCTGGTACATATTCCTTTCGATTGTAAGTCAACTGGTAGGTGAGAAATAAAACATTTCTAAAATATATCCTGAAAGCGACTCTTAATCAAGTCGCTTTTTTTATGCCAGTCCCGATCATAATTTTAAATGATCAAATAAATAAGTTTACACCCAAATTAGACATTAAGGTCTTCTATTTGATGAGAAAATCTACTTTTGCGATTCTTAATGATGAAGAAAGTAGCTACATAATTTGTCAATAGTTATTCTGCCTTAAAGTAGCAAACTCCTATTACACATATAATCACATCTGTTTTTGGAATATTCATTCCATGAATGGTTAACCTTTTTTATTCGAATGAAGAACTATTTTAACCTGTTTGATCTGTCACAAAGAGTTGACTACAAAACTGAAATTTTATCGGGCTTAACAGTTGCCATGGCCTTAATTCCGGAGGCAGTCGCCTTTGCTTTTATTGCCGGACTGTCACCCTTAACCGGACTATACGCCGCATTTGCGATGGGTTTGATCACTTCGGTGTTCGGTGGCCGGCCTGGAATGATTTCAGGAGCAACAGGTGCAGTAGCAGTTGTTATTGTAGCCTTAGCCAAATCTCATGGCGTTGAATATATCTTTGCAACGGTTATTTTAGCGGGTATCATCCAGATTTTGGCAGGTGTATTTAAACTGGGTAAATTAATGCGCTTAGTTCCCCACCCTGTCATTTTCGGTTTTGTGAATGGCTTGGCTATCATCATTTTCATGTCGCAATTAGATCAATTCAAAGATATATCGGGCAATTGGTTAACAGGTACCTCTCTCTATGTTTTACTGGGTCTGGTATTTACAACCATGTTCATTATCTGGGGATTACCCAAACTAACGAAAGTAATTCCGGGATCTCTTGCAGCAATTTTGGTTGTATTTGGAGTTGTAACAATATTTGGGATTGAAACAAAAACAGTAGGCGACATAGCTTCCATTCAAGGCGGATTCCCCCCGTTTCATTTACCGAACATTCCATTTAATATGGAAACCTTAGCATTAATATTTCCTTATGCTGCAATTATGGCAGGTGTAGGTTTGATTGAGAGCTTACTTACCCTTAATATTATTGATGAAATAACAGAAACACGCGGCAGAGGAAATAAAGAAGCCGTTGCACAGGGAGCAGCAAATATCCTTTCAGGTATGTTTTCAGGAATGGGTGGTTGTGCTATGATTGGCCAGAGTCTGATTAATATTTCATCAGGAGCAAGAGCCAGGCTTTCAGGTATTGTCGCGTCAGTGATGTTGTTGGTTTTTATCATGTTTGGGTCAGGACTAATCGAGAAACTCCCCATGGCAGCCTTAACTGGCCTGATGATTATGGTGGCAATTGGAACCTTTGAATGGGCAAGCCTGAAAACCTTCAACAAAATGCCCAGGTCAGATATTTTTGTCATGGTAATGGTGACTTTGGTGACAGCCATACTTCACAATCTGGCTCTGGCAGTTATCGTTGGTGTTATTATAGCTGCATTGGTTTTTGCCTGGGATAACGCCAAACGGATCAGAGCAAGAAAACATACTGATGAAAATGGAGTAAAGCACTACGAAATCTACGGACCCTTATTTTTTGGTTCAGTTACTGCTTTCAATGAAAAATTTGATGTACTGAACGACCCCGATAACGTGATTATTGATTTTGCAGAAAGTCGTATCGTGGACATGTCGGCCATTGAAGCACTCAATAAAATAACCGAACGTTACCTAAAAGTAGGCAAAACCATTCACCTGAAACATCTGAGTCCCGATTGCAAAACCTTATTAAAGAATGCTGAAGAAATAATTGATGTTAATCTGTTTGAAGACCCTTCTTATAAACTGATGACAAATAAGTTTTAAAATCCTTCGAAGAGGAAATCCTAAAAAAAAACCTCCATGGGTTTTAAATCCCCGGGAGGTTTCTGATTACTTTTCTATTTTCCAGGATTAGCTTTTTTAACAGGCTTTTCCAGAATTGGCTCATATTTGCGAATGGTGAATTTCACCAGTTGATAAGAGATGATGACGAGAGCCGGCCAGGTCAACAGCCAAAATATTGAATTCCAATACATACGTAATTTATTATTGATGATTGATTACTAATGACTTTTTTTCAGATTAATAAGAGTGGTGTTCCTGTTCAATTTCTTCGGAACTGAGCTGCTTGCTGTTCATCGCCCTCCAGGCATACCAGATATATCCTATTACAAACGGAACGATCAAAGAAACATAGCTCATAGCCACCAATGTAAACCGGCTCGAAGAAGCATTTTCAATCGTTAACGATGATTGCAAATCAAAAACAGAAGGATAAAAACTGGTATGATTGAATCCTGCAAGAATAAACAAAGCCCAAACAGTTAAAACTGTTCCTCCACCGGCAAACCAAATACCTTTGGTTCCGCCCTTCAGGAGCGTTGAAATAATGCCCCACAAAACCCCAACAACTCCCACCAGAAGCATAATCGTATTGATTGGCATGGCCAGTAGGTTGTGCAGATATTTATACGATTCAACAGCAATTTCTCCGGTTTCAGGATTATAAGCAAATCCATCTTTAAAAATGAGAGCAATCAGGAAATAAAGGAAAAACATCAAAAACGGAATGGTATTGTACATTAAATGCTTTTTCGACCGGACAAAGATATTTTCATTATCTATTGAATTCATAAAATAGAGCAGGCCTAGAACCCGAGCCAGAAAAAGAACGGCCAAACCCAGCGCCAGATTATGAAAGGTCAGCACAGCCTCCAGCCCGCGGAACGGTGTTCCCCAGCTTACCCGGTTCATATCGTCGAGCGAAAACATTGCTCCGTTGAAGAATGTTCCAACTGCTGTACCAATTAACAATGGCCCAAGTAATCCATTAATGAAGAGAAAAGCCTCGAAGGTTTTTGCACCCAGAAAATTGGCTGGTTTTTTCCGGAATTCGTACGAAACAGCCTGAATCACAAATGAAATCAGGATGGCAAACCAGACCCAGTAAGCGCCGCCAAATGAAGTGGCATAGAACAATGGGAAAGATGCAAAAAATGCACCTCCGAAGGTCACCAGAGTAGTAAAGGTAAATTCCCATTTCCGACCAAGTGTATTAACTAAGAGCGTTTTTTCGGTTTCGTTTTTGGCGATCGTGAACAACAAGGTTCCACCACCCTGCACAAAGGACAGAAAAACAAACAAGGCACCCAGTAGCGATATAATCATCCACCAGTATTGCTGCAAACTTAAAAGTGATAAGGTTTCAAACATTAGTTGGCTCCTCCTTATGATTTTGGTCCGATTTTAATTTGGCGCATCATGATTTTTACTTCGGCTATCAGCAATGTGGTAAAAATAATTGCGAAGAGCCAGAATGTAACCTGCACTGCTCCAACGCTGATTTTGGTAACTGCAGCCATGGTCGGCATCAAATCCTGAATTACCCATGGCTGACGGCCTGCTTCAGCCAAAACCCAACCAGCCTGACTGGCCAGATAAGCCAATGGAATTGTCCAGATTGCAAGGCGGAGGAATAATCGGTGCTTATGTATTTTCCCTTTTAGAGTATAAAATAAGGCCATAAGGAAAAACAAAATGAAATACATACCCAGTACAACCATAATGTGAAAGCTGTAAAATGCCAGTGGAATGCTCGGCACCAAAGTATGCGGATCGCTGATGTAACCATAACCGAAGTATTTAAAATAATTAGTCTGAAAATCAGGACTCATGATTTCGGTCTTCAAGGAATCGGCCTGAGAAGTTTGCCCCGATTTTTTGGCAAGCTTATAGGCAGTTAGCCTTTCGATGGCCAACTTACCCCGGCTTATTTTTTCAGTAGCAGCCATCACTCCTTGCTTTTCATTTCCCCTGATCAGGTCATTTACTCCCGGCACAAAAGCATCCCAGTTCAGGAAGGCCATGTACGACAAAATGTTTGGGATTTCAATTTTCACTGCAAAGTCTTTCAGATTTTCGTTGTAGGGATCCGTTGAGTTTTGCGAAATAAATCCCAGAGCAACCAGCCCGGCACCTTCGCTTCCATTGTATAAACCTTCGAAGGAGGCAAATTTCATGGGTTGATGATGAGCAATATCGCGTGCCGAACTATCACCCGTCATAACGGTGTAAATGGAAGCCAGAAAACCAAAGATAGCCGCAACAACAATGCTTTTCCGGGCAAAAACGATATCCCTGCCTTTCAGGACAAACCATGCCGAAATACCAATTACAAAAATTGACGCCAGCACAAAACTCGATGATGTAGTATGCAGAAATTTATGAATAGCCATGGGTGAAAACAAAATATCCCAGAAATTGGTCATTTCCATTCGGGCCGTTTCAGGATTAAAAACCATTCCAACTGGTTTTTGCATCCAGGCATTGGCTACCAAAATCCAAAGTGCAGACAAACTGGCTCCGATTGCTGTCAGCCAGGTAGCAGTCAGATGGAATCCTTTGCTTACCTTATTCCATCCAAAAAACATGATGGCAATGAATGTCGATTCCATAAAAAAGGCCAGAATTCCTTCGATGGCCAGTGGCGCGCCAAAAATATCGCCCACAAACCACGAATAGTTTGACCAGTTGGTTCCGAATTCAAATTCAAGGATAATTCCGGTTGCCACTCCAATGGCAAAGTTGATCCCGAAAAGTGTCATCCAAAATTTGGTGATCCGTTTCCACTCCGGGTTTCCTGTTTTGACATAGAGGGTTTCCATAATCGCGATGATGATTGCAAGCCCCAGAGTTAATGGCACAAAAATCCAGTGATACATAGCCGTGAGGGCAAATTGCGCCCGCGACCAGTTAACTAAAGCTAAGTCGAGTCCTTCAAGCATAGATTCAATTTTATTTATTGATAGTGGTTAAATTTTCAAGTACATGGTTGCTTCGCTCCGAATCGTTCTTAAAGTTCGTCTTTAAAAAGTTAGGAAAAAAGAAGATTTTCAAAATCACAAACATGACAAAAAGCTTGACTAGAATAACCAGCCAAACCTGCTTTCCCCATTTGGGCATATTTGCAAATCCCTCATGGTAAAAGTGATAGATCTGTTTGAATAAATTCATAATAATCTAATGTGTAAATTTCAAATGCGTCAGGGAATTTATTCTGACTGGTGATATTCAGCGCTAATAACTAACACCTAAAGTTAGATTGAATTTTACTAATTATGGAATGATCTGAAAATAATATCGGAAAAATTAGTTCAATCACGTCATGATCATACATGAATACACTGAATGACAATAAATTCCGGAAAACACAATAGTTTCAAACATTTTTTATTCATTATCTTTCGTCAAATGATTGAACAAATTTTCGTTTGAAACCTTGTTACTGGTCGATTCAACTGCCAGCCCTAAACTTAGGGCTAAAGAACTAAAATGTGTTCATTGCCGGATGTCATATGAAAAGTATCCAGCTCTACTCCATGGTGAATCCGAAATAAAATGCAGAAAGTAGCACTTTATTTTGTGTTCCTGCCTGGTGTACATTTTATTCTGAACGGAATGTCGATGGGGATTCCATACGTCAGCCCTAAAATCGAAAAACTGATATCCAAAGAGATGATGGATAAAGGCAGATGCTGCTGACAATAATTTGCAGAATCAGTTTGAACCATCGTGGTACACCTCAGATTATCCAAGACAAAAAATCTTTTAAACTGGAAAATTAAACATCCGCATTCATTTCCCCGGTTATTTTACATTCAGATGAAAATAATTCAGAATTAAAATTCAACATACTGACATCATGCGAATTACACAAATCACCCATATCTATTCTGAAATCAGAATCAGGGCTGACTTGGAGGAAATCAAAAAAAAGAGTACGATAATTCGGGTTTTTATAAACATTCAAACCTCTTTTGGGTTTCTTATCACAAAACGGGTTTATTTTATTGCCAATATAAACGAAAAGATAAAAAAACACGATTTGTTGGGGGGCGATTTGTCAAATCAATGAAGTCAGTTTATATATTTACATGAGAATGGAAAGCTAATTATTGAAAACCAAAAATCAAGATGAACCAAATTCGAAATTTCGGTATTGATAATGATGTGAAAATAAAAGATAAATCATCACTATTGACTGATTTTGTCTTCCGCATCTTTTCAGGAAAAGCATTTCATATGCTTGCATTTTTATTACTTTTCTCAGGAATGAACCTTTTCGGCCAAAAGGTTTTTGATGATAAAACAATTAATACGGAAATCGGAATTATTGAGCATTTGGATGAATTTATTCCAACCGACATCTACCTGATTGACGAGAACAACCAGCGCGTTTGCCTCACCGATTTAATCGATAAACCAACTGTTATTAACTGGGTCTATTTCCGATGTCCCGGCATTTGCAGCCCACTCATGGAAGGGCTGGCAAAAGTCATGGATGAATCGGATCTGGTTCCCGGAGTGGACTATCAGGTATTTACGATAAGTTTCGATCCGGGGGAAACCATCGATTTGGGAATCAGGAAAAAAAACAATTACCTGAACTTAGTGAAGAAAAAGGAACCGATTGGTAACGGATGGCATTTTTTTGTTTCCGATAGTGCCAGTATCGCCAAAGGAACTAATGCGACCGGCTTTAAATATAAACGTACTGGAAATGATTTCACCCATGCGGCCTCGATTTGTGTGATCAGCCCGAAAGGGAAAATCACACGTTATCTGAATGGAATATATTTCCTTCCTTTCGATTTCAAGATGGCAATTATCGAATCCTCTAAAGGCATGTCGGCCCCTACCATCAGTAAAATCATGCAGTATTGTTTTTCGTATGATCCGGTAGGGAAGGCCTATGTTTTAAATGTCACCAAAATTACCGGCACCCTCATTTTGTTTTTTGCTGTGATACTTTTTCTGATCCTGATTTTAAAACCCAAAAGAAAAAAAACAAACAAACATATTTGATTTATGCAAACAGCGGTTCAAATCCCACACGATGTAAGTTACCTCGATTATAAGGGGAAATACAGGGGAATATTCAGTTGGATTTTCTCAACCGACCACAAGCGTATCGGTTTGTTGTACATGTATTCAATGATGTCTTTGTTTCTGGTAGGCGTTATGCTTGGGCTGGCCATGAAACTTGAACTGATTGCTCCCGGAAGAACCATTATGGGTCCTCAGGCTTACAATGCCGTTTTTACGGTTCATGGTGTAATCATGATCTTCATGATTGTAATACCCGGACTTCCTGCAGTATTTGGAAACTTTATGCTTCCCATCATGATTGGAGCCAAAGACGTAGCATTTCCAAAACTAAACCTGCTTTCATGGTACATCTACGTTTTAGGTGCGTTGCTGGTAATTTCATCGGTATTGTTCGGTAACGGCATACCCGACACCGGCTGGACCTTTTACGCGCCATACAGTTTTAAAACGGGGACCAACCTGCTGCCCGCCATATTCGGGGCTTTTGTTCTTGGGTTCTCTTCCATTTTAACCGGATTGAACTTTATTGTAACCATTCACCGGATGCGCTGTCCGGGCATGACATGGTTTAAAATGCCGCTATTCCCCTGGACACTGTACGGAACAGCATGGATTCAGCTGCTGGCTACACCGGTTGTTGGAATTACATTGGTTCTGGTAGCGCTAGAACGAATATTCGGAATCGGGGTTTTTGACCCTGCGCTGGGAGGCGACCCAATTTTATACCAGCATTTATTCTGGATTTATTCGCATCCGGCAGTTTATGTAATGATTCTTCCGGCCATGGGTGCAATTTCTGAAATTATACCAACCTTCTCACAAAAACATATCTTCGGATACAAGGCAATCATCGCTTCAACACTGGCTATTGCATTTGTGGGCTACTTTGTTTGGGGTCACCACATGTTTACTTCCGGAATGAGCGGAACCGCCCAATATACATTTTCAATCCTGACATTTATTGTGGCCATACCCAGTGCAATCAAGGTATTCAACTGGATTTCGACCATGCACCAGGGCTCAATTAATCCTGATATTCCCTTTCTCTGGGCGGTCACATTTATCTTTGTTTTCATGATCGGAGGATTCTCCGGACTGGTTCTTGGCGCTTTGGCAACCAATGTTTACGTGCACGATACCGCTTTTGTGGTAGCACACTTCCACTTTATTGTTTTTGGTGGTGTTGGGTTTGCCTTTTTTGGTGCCATTCACTATTGGTTCCCGAAAATGTTTGGCCGGATGTACGACAAAGTCTGGGCAAAAGTTGGCTGGGCTTTCTTCACCATTGGGTTTCTTACCTTGTATTCACCTATGTTTTACCTCGGAATGATGGGAATGCCCCGTCGTTATTACGACTATTTACCAGAATTCCACGCTGCAAATATTCTGTCAACACTTGGTTCCTGGGTCATGACTTTTGGATTGCTGATCATTATTATCAATCTGTTCCGGTCTGCCAGAAACGGTGCAATTGCTCCGATGAATCCATGGAATGGGAAAACACTGGAATGGACAGTTCCCTCGCCTCCTCCGGTTGAAAATTTTGATGAAGTACCTGTGTACGGCGAAAAGGACGGACCTTACGAATATTAATCAGATACCACTTTATGGAACATGTAACTCAACATTCAGAGCCTCATTACGATCAGGAAGCATCCAAATTGGGAATGTGGCTTTTTATATTCACTGAGCTGCTCCTTTTCGGAGGATTGTTCATTGTTTATTCGATCTACCGGTTTCTGAATCCGGTAGCCTTCGAAATGGCCGGACATGAACTCAATATGACAATCGGAGCGATCAACACAATCATTTTGCTGGTGAGCAGTATGACCATTGCGATGTCAACATCTGCCCTTCAGAAAAAGGACAAAAAACTAACTGTATATTTACTTGTAATCACCATCATCCTTGCGATTGTATTCCTGATTAACAAATATTTTGAATGGGGAGTTAAATTCGATCACGGAATCTGGCCAGGGTCTGAGCATTTGATTAATGATATGGGCAAAGGCGAAATTCTTTTCTTCGGACTTTATTTCGTCATGACCGGACTGCATGCCCTGCACATTATTATCGGAATGATAGTCATTATTGTAGCCCTGAATAAAGTTCAGAAAGGAACTGTAAATGCTGATCGTCCTTCGTTGCTCGAGAATGCAGGTTTATACTGGCATCTGGTCGATCTGATCTGGATATTTCTGTTCCCTTTGTTCTACCTGATACACTAAGAAAAGCTTTACGAAATGGAAAAAGAAAAACATCATATTGTACCGTACAAGGTCTACTTTTTTATTCTGATAGCACTGATTACACTGACATTCATGTCAATTGGAATTACTAAAATAAACGTTGGCGAATATTCAGTATTAGGCGCATTGATCTTTTCAACCATTAAATCAGTTCTGGTTTTAACCTGGTTTATGCACCTTAAATTTGACCAGCCGTTTCTGCGGTACATGGTTAGCTTTGTCGCCCTGGTGTTCTTTGTGGTTATATTTATTACATTTTTAGATTACTATTTCAGATAAAAACTATGTATATATTATCTACGACGACTAATGCATCCAATTTTGTGACGGGGGTCGACAAAGCCTTTTTTGTAATCATGGGGATTTCCTTTGTATTCCTGATCGGATTGACATTTACTATGTTGTATTTCATCTACAAGTACAACAATAAAAAAAATCCACATGCAATACAAACAAAGGGTAGCACGAAACTCGAAATTATCTGGACGGTAATTCCAACCATTCTGGTTTTAGTCATGTTCTATTATGGATGGGCCGGATGGGCTCCTATGAGGACTGCTCCGAAAGATAGTTTTAACATAAAAGTGACAGGTCGGATGTGGAATTACACCTTCGAATACGAAAACGGAAAAACAACAGACACCTTGTTTGTGCCAATGGACAAACCAGTAAAACTAAGCCTGATTTCACTCGATGTTATACATGGGTTTTACATTCCGGCATTCCGGATCAAAGAAGATGTGGTTCCCGGCAGGGAAAAGTCAGCATGGTTTATCGCGCAACAGGAAGGCCTTTTCGAATTGTTCTGTTCCGAATACTGCGGATTGAATCACTCCTACATGTACACCTACGTTAAGGCTATGCCAGAACAAAAATTTAATGAGTGGTACGTTGACACCACCAAACATGTTGATATGGCAGCTGTTGATTCCCCGACTGCAAACGGTAAACGGATCATGAAAAACATCGGTTGTTTTGCCTGCCATTCGGTTGATGGTTCGAAGCTGGTCGGTCCGTCATTTAAAGGACTCTATGGTTCGAAACAAATGGTCATAACCGGGAAAGAGGAACATGAAATTACGGCAGACGATGAATACATCAAAAAATCGATCTATGAACCAAATGCGGATGTGGTAAAAGGCTTTAATAAAGGCATGATGCAGCCGTACCTTGGTCAGCTTTCGGAAGACGACATCAAACAAATTACAGAATACCTGAAAACGCTTAAGTAATCTAAGGATTAATAACTGAGATAAAAGGCATTTAAAGACGAATAAAAAACAGAAATAAAATGGAAAACAGCTTCAGACTTCAAGACATTATCGACTCAAAAATACTTAACGAAAGAAAGGTTTTCATGTAGGGACAAGTTGATGATGATTCTGCGAAACATGTAATTGAAAGACTCCTGTATTTGGAAATGCTTGCTCCCGGAAAAGAAATTCAGCTTATCATTAACAGCCCCGGCGGTTATGTCACCTCAGGCTTTGCCATATACGACACCATGAAAAGTATTTCAAGCCCAATATCAACGGTATGTTCAGGACTTGCAGCATCTATGGGTTCAATTCTTCTATCGGCAGGGACAAAGGGTAGAAGATTTATTTTGCCGCATGCCCGGGTTATGATACACCAACCTAGTGGTGGAGCAAATGGGCCAGCGTCTGATATCGAAATCCAAATGGAAGAAATTATTAAGACAAAAAAATTAGGCGCTGAAATTCTGGCGGCTAATTGCGGTCAGAAAATAGAAACCATCATGAAAGACTTTAACCGGGATTATTGGATGTCGGCTGAAGAATCTGTAAAATATGGTATTGTTGACGGTGAAATTAAACAGTTATTTTAATCCTGAAGAGATCAAATACGAGAATTTAAATGACCAAAACGAAGCTGACTTATTGGATAAAAATAATTTCTGAACTGGGCAAAGTACGTATTTCTTTGCCCATTGCTTTATCTGCCTATACCGGATATGCCCTTCAGACTGGCCGTTTTGGAGCAGAAGCCCTGATTCTGATGGCAGGTGTATTTTTGATGTCTTGCAGTTCGGGCGCCATTAATCACCTTCAGGAATACAAAACCGACGCTTTGATGCCCAGGACCAAAAACCGGCCTATTCCTTCCGGAAAAATCAGTCTAAACGGCGCTTTAAGAATTGCTATAGCTTATTTTGTTTCCGGCGGCTTAATTTTATTGTCAGCTTTCCCAATTCTGGTTTTTCTGACCAGCGTATTGACACTGATTTCGTACAATGCCATTTATACCCCACTTAAAAAAGTGACCGCTTTTGCGGTAGTTCCGGGCTCACTGGTTGGTGCGCTCCCACCCTACATTGGTTGGTTTGCCGGTGGTGGCGATTGGATGAACCACCAGATTTTTTGGGTCGGGCTGTTCTTTTTTATTGGCCAGATTCCTCATTTCTGGCTGTTGCTGCTCATGTTTGGTAAAGAATATGAATTGGCCGGGTTTCCTAGTTTACACAAGATTTTTAGCGACAACCAGATCAAACGACTGAGTTTTACGTGGATCGTGGCAACGGTTGCCACAGCCATCGTGGTAGCCGTTCATGTTCTTCAGGGAAGTATCATTATGTTTTTTCTGCTGATGTATATTTTCTACATCCTGTTTTCACTTTCGGCAAGCATCCTCATTAAAAATGACCTGAAAGTCCGGCCAGCCTTTTTCAAACTGAATTTTTTATACCTGCTGATGATGATTGTACTCATTTTGGATAGTGTGCAATAAGGATAAATGCCCAGATTACACGAGTTATAAACTCAATTATTTTCCACACCGAACAAATACTTTCTCAGAGTCAAGCCTAATCAGAGCAGGTACATTCAGTTTGCCTGGCTCACCGTCAAAATGATAATACGAGGTATCGGACAACTCCAGATCAATTTTTTTGGCCTTGTAACAATCAACAAACGGAAGTTTGGGAATCAACTTTGTAAAAAGTGCTACAGCAAATACCGGCATCCAGATTTTAGCAAATTTTTTCACGACTACCACATCAATTAGACCATCAGTCATGCTGGCTCCCGGAGCAATAAAAGCATTATTACCAAACTGGGAAGCATTGGCAAAAGTGATCAGAAATACGGGTTCCTCAATCAGTACTCCATCAATTTTCATCCGGATATTGAGTGGTTTATAAAAGATACTTTCCTGAACAACCAACTGGACATACTTCAGGAAGCCCCGGGATGAAACTTTACTCATTTCATGTGCAACCAGCGCATCGAAGCCAATTCCGCTGGTACACAAAAACCGCTGATTATTTAGCCTACATACATCGAGCTGAAGATTTTTCCCATCGATTAATGTACGGACACTCTTTTGCATATTCATCGAAATCCCCAATTCCCGGGCCAGTCCGTTTCCAGATCCCATCGGCACAATTCCCATCGGCACCTTAGTGCCAATCAACCCTTGCGAAACTTCATTTACCGTTCCGTCGCCACCAACGGCAACAACCAAATCAAAACCACCAACCGCAGCTTCCATCGCAAGCTCGGTGGCATGTCCCGGATAATTTGTAAACGAATACTCAACAGAACAACCGTTCTTCTTTAAATAAGGCACAGCAAGATCTACAGCCCTGGATCCTTGTTTGTGCCCGGCATAATTATTAATGATCAGGAATATTCTTTCGGTTGTTTGTTGTGTCATTGTTTGCTATTCTATAGTTTTTCTGGCTTTATTTAAACATTTTCAACTCTTCAGACCTGACAAATCAGGTCTTCATGATTCATTATCTCCCTATAAAATCGTCATGCAATACCTGCATATAAGCTTTGGCGGATTTCAAATCGACCAAATTATTGTTGGTTGGCTTCGAAACAAAATCCCATCTATTCTGATCGAAGTAATAATTTCCTTCCGGAGTTACATATCCCCAACCCGAATCGAACACATAAAATGCATGTGGATGCGAAGTAAAGAAATCTTTGCCAAACCGCGAAGAATCAGCCTGCCATCCCAGTTGATGAACGAGAGAAGTTGGGAAATCGGACTGCATGGTAATGGTTTCGATATGTTGAATGGAGTCAACCGCACCTCCCGACCAGATTAGCGGGATCCGGTAACTGGCGGGATCAGTAATATCTGTCGGTCCGGGATCCCTCGTTCCATGATCGGCAGTAACTATTAATAAAGTATTGTCCCAAAGCGGTGATTTCCGGAATTCGTCGATAAATGCCCCCAGGCAACTATCGGTATAGGAAACCGAATTCAGGTACTTCTCCTCGATTGAGTTACCCTTTATCTTCAGATATGGAACATCAAATGGCGGATGGCTGCTGATGGTATAAATGGTTTTCATAAAAGGTTCCTTTTCGCTTTTCAAATCTTTCAATGCCCTTTCAAAAACATAACTGTCTGGAACTCCCCATTTTGACATCCGACCCAATTCAGAGGGAAAATCAGATTTAGTGACCATTTTGGCGCAATTGCTTTGCAGTACAAATGTTTTCAGGTTATAAAAGTTAATGTCGCCTCCATAATAAAATGAGGTATGGTAATTCTTTCGGTTAAAGTACTCCGGAAGTAAGGTTAAACTTCGTGCCTTTTCAGGATAAACCATAATTGAAGTACTGAGCAACGAAGGGTATCCTCCAAGAACAGCTGAAATGCCCCGATCGGACCGATTGCCGGTTGCATAAAAATTGAAAAAAACAGTACTTTTAGTACAGAGTGAATCCAGATTTGGAGCAATTCCGCGCATTCCACCTAAAGGCGAGATTACCTTATCAGAAAAACTTTCCAGAATAATCAGGATCACATTGGTTGGCATATCCGGATTTAGTGTGATAAGCTGAGGTCTTTCGACAAGTGTATCAGGCTTCATAAATTCGTTAAAAAGCCTGACGCTCTCCTCTTTCGGCATATATTCACAAGGATTGGAAAGTCTTTTCCGCTTTTCAACCGACTTACCAAAATTCCATAAAAAATTGGTGGCTGCCTGATTGACATACAACTTTGGACTAAAGGCCACAGAACTCAGGTTTAATGGTGAAGTATCCCATCCACCACGAATCGGAAGAATAAGTGCAGCTACCAAAAATAACTGAAGAGGTAAAAAGTACCATTTGATTTTTCCTTGCGAAACAATACCTTCCGGGAAAAGCTTTTTATACAAATAGATAAAGCAAGCAAGCAAGCCACCGACAATCAGCAAACCAAGAAAGACATCTCCAACAGATACCGATGCACTCATCGCAACCGGATCGTCAATATAATTGAATGCTGTAACATTTACACGTGTTCCCCAATGCGGATACAATCCCAGATCAAGAACGACCAATGCCGATGCAATAATCAGAAAAAGCAGGGTATAGACCCAAACAAAGCTATTTATTAACCTTTTGGGCAACAAAGAAACAAATCCAAGCAACAACCCAGGGATCAACAACAAATAACAAGCAGTTGAAACATCCATCTTTAAACCATACCAGAATATTCCAGCAATCTCGACAACAGATAGCTGACTGCTTTGATGAAAATTAGAGATCAGGAAAAAGGCTTTTACCAGCCAGAAAAAAATCATCCAGAAGATGAAATACTTAAAGAAACGAATTGTCTGATTGAACATAAAAGCAATTCTAATTAATAAAAAGGTATAAAAGTGTGCAAATATAGAAAAACTGTACCTTTTGGACTTTACTATCCAAACATAAAAAAAAAATAAAACTGAGAACAAAGACTTATCTCAAAGTTATAGATTTGGTTCTCTTTTCGTCCGAAATTATTTTTTGACACTGAATATTATTTTTGCGCGGACAATTTCATCGTTTCCTGCCAACCCAAGGCGACACTACTTCGTAAGTTGCTCTGGGCTGGATTAAACGGTCAGAACGAAAATATTTTAGGATTAATACTTACCATACTATCCGTAATAGAACCGAAAAATATAGGGACGGCACTGAAATATAGAATAAATTACAATCTCAATGTATTTTATATTTCGACATCATCATCTTACTCGATAGTTGTGATTTTCCAGAACAAATCGATCAATAATTCTAAAACGACAACAATACTTTCATTTTTTTTTACAATTTATCTATTTTTCAACAACATTCATATCTTAATTCTACATTACAGGTACATATTCAATCTATTTGCAACACAACTAGATTTATACGACTATTTGATTTTCACATTGTTAAATCAAAAAAATCAAAATTCAGTTTTGCTCTCACCAAACTACATACCCCCATTTTCATACCACAACATTCATTTTTTTTAATGTTTTTCTCCAACAACACCAATTTTTTTCACACACTTCAGTGTTAATTTATCCTTAATTAACGAATGACCCTATATTTTACTATTTCAATTTTGAAATAAATAAATACATTTGACCAGACATCAAAACAAAAAAAGGGGCCACCTGCAAAAAACTAGCATTTTTTAAAAAACAACCCCATAAAATGAGAAGATGAAATAAATATTAATAGACAGAAAAATGTTTAACCCTAAAAATTAGTATCATGAAAAAGAAAATTACCCTCATTGTTTTTGCCCTTCTTGCGATTTGCACATTGAATGTAAACGCACAGGAAGAAAGCTCATGGAGCACTGGAGTTGATATTTACAGTAGTTATATCTGGCGTGGGTCCAAATTTGGAACTGGTGCAGCTTTTCAGCCAAGTGTTAAGTATAACCAAAGTGGGTTTACATTAGGCGCCTGGGGATCAGCAAGTACAGGTAGCGAAGAAGCAATGGAGATGGATCTTTTTGCAAGTTATTCTGTTGGTGGACTTTCAGTGACATTGACTGATTATTACTTTGGAGGCGATTGGACAGAGTATAAAACCATGCACTCACTTGAGCCAAGCTTAAGCTATGGATTAGGCGATTTGTCTTTAACTGCTGCCTATATGTTCCTGCCAGGCATGGATGCTGACGGCGAAACACCATCTACAAATTTTGGTTCTGATGGCGATTCATATTTCGAAGCCGCTTACTCATTCTCTCATGCTAAATTAACCTTGGGTGCCGGAGATGGACAATACACCAGAAAAGATACCGACCCGGAGGGCAAATTTAATATTTGTAATATCGGTATTGGAACATCTAAAGAAGTTAAACTCACAGACAGTTTTTCTCTTCCGGTATCAGGTTCTGTAATTCTTAATCCTACGACTGGTGGGTTCTTTATAACTGTTGGTTTATCACTATAATTAAAAATAATAAATATGAAAAAAATTGAAGCGATTATACGCAAAACCAAATTTGAAGAGGTAAAAGAAGCCCTCAACGAAGCAGGTATTGAATTCTTCTCCTTTTGGGATGTTCGGGGAATTGGCCAGACCAAAGAAGGCCGGATGTACCGAGGTGTAGTATACGACACAAGCACCATCGAACGTACTATTCTCTCAGTTATCGTTCGTGAAAAAAACGTTGAAAAAACAGTATTGGCTATTATGAAGTCAGCAAGAACCGGTGAGATTGGCGACGGAAAGATATTCGTTTATAAAGTTGAAGAATCGTACCGTATCCGTACCGGCGAATTCGGAGATGAGTCATTATACATCAAAGGGAAAGAGGAATAAAAACAAATACTAAAAAATACGAACATGGACGAAATAACACTCACTACACTAGCAGCATCAGCGGCGGATATGGCCAGATCCATAGATACTATCTGGGTATTAATAACGGCTGCACTGGTATTCTTCATGCAAGCAGGATTTGCGCTGGTTGAAGCAGGATTTACCCGCTCAAAGAATACTGTAAACATCCTATACAAGAACTTAATGGACTTTTCAATTGGTTCTATTATTTTCTGGGCACTTGGCTTTGGACTGATGTTTGGAGGCGATATCAATGGATTTATAGGTACTCCTGACTTGTTCTTCAGGAACGGTTGGGAAGGTGGAATTCCAGCTGAAGCTTTCCTGATTTTCCAAACAGTATTTGCTGCAACAGCTGCAACAATCGTTTCAGGAGCTATGGCTGAACGTACCGAATTCAAATCATACTTAATTTTCTCTCTGGTTGTTTCTGCAATTATCTATCCGGTATCGGGTCACTGGATCTGGGGCGGAGGATGGCTATCACAACTGGCAACACCTTTCCACGATTTTGCAGGCTCAACAGTTGTACATATGGTCGGTGGTATGGTTGCATTAACAGGTGCATTGGCTTTAGGCCCACGTATCGGGAAATACAATGGGAAAAGAGTAAATGCCATACCAGGCCACAGCATGACTCTTGGTGCTTTAGGTGTTTTCATCCTTTGGCTTGGATGGTTCGGATTTAATCCTGGATCACAACTTGCAGCAGCAGGCTCGGCTAACGCAACAGCAATCTCTCATATCTTTGTTACAACCAACTTAGCTGCTGCCGCCGGTGCTTTCGCTGGAGTAATTGTAAGTTGGTTACGTTGGGGGAAACCAAGTTTAAGTTTTGCTCTGAACGGGGCCCTTGCAGGATTGGTTGCTATCACAGCAGGTTGCGACGCCGTAACTGATACCGGTGCAATTCTGATTGGATTGATTGCAGGTGTTGTACTTGTTTATGCAGTAACCTTTATTGATAATGTACTTCACATTGACGATCCAGTTGGCGCAATATCAGTTCATGGTATTTGTGGTGCATTAGGAACCATTCTGGTTGGATTATTCTCTCAGAGTGACGGTTTATTTTATGGACATGGAGCATCATTGCTGGTTACCCAGATCATTGGTGTGGTAACGGTTGCAGCCTGGGCTTTGGCTACCGGTTTCATCCTCTTTAAAATATTAAAAGTTACCGTTGGCTTAAGAGTTCCAAAACGGATCGAAGAAGAAGGTTTGGATATTTACGAACACGGAGAAAGCGCTTACAATTAATATTAATTCTTCAACAATTAAATTTGTTGCTTTTTGCCAAGAGACCTGTTGGGGGACAGGTCTCTTTATTTATTTTTTCAAGAACCACAAGAAGACACTTTCTGTCTTTTTTGTGGTTCTTTGTTTATACCTATCCTAAAAGGCTCACCATATTATTCCGATACCACACACATCCCGACATCATCTATATCCATTAAATCTATGGAGTTCTCTTTTAATATTTGTTTGCCCGAAGATTAGTAACAAAAACTGTAACCTGATTTGGTTCTCGTTGTAAAACAGATCAAAAACAGACACGGCCAATTAATTATCACCAAGATCAAAACAGACACACACTAGCCATCTTTATCCATTCTCAAACACATACCCAATAATAAAACGGGTATCTGTTACTAATTTTATATTTTTTAATCAACACACCCCAATTTAATGGTGTATATATTTATTTTTATACTTTTACTGCGAAAACAAAAATAAGATATAGAAATAAATTCACTTTTTCTCAAGAAACACCCATTCTTGATTATTATAACCCAAAATTGAAATGTTATGAAGAAAATTGAAGCCATCGTAAGAAAAACCAAGTTTGAAGAAGTACGTGCGGCATTGCATGAAGCAGACATTGACTTTCTCTCTTGGTGGGACGTAAAAGGTCAGGGCACAGCCAGACAAGGATTAATTTTCAGAGGTATTGCTTATGATGTAAATACAATTGCCCGTATTTGCATTTCGTTTGTTGTTCGCGACATAAATGTTGAAAAATCGATTCAAGCCATACTGGATTCAGCCTACACCGGAGAAAGTGGTGACGGTAGAATTTTTGTAAGCGACATTGGTGAATCCATCCGTATCCGCACAAAAGACCGTGGTGATGATTCGCTTTACAACAAATAAACACCAGACAGAGAATCCAAAAGAAGAAAAATTTATGAGAACAAAAATAAAATACATAAGCCTGGCTTTACTAGGCTTCATCGCTCCGTCTGTACTATTTGCTCAGGAATCTGCAGCAGCGGCAGTTCCGGTTCCCTATATTGATTCCGGGAACACAGCGTGGATGATGGTAGCAACAGCTCTGGTTATGCTGATGACAATTCCGGGTCTGGCTCTATTTTATGGCGGCCTTGTACGTCAAAAAAACATTCTGAATATACTAATGCAGTGTTTCGTTTTAACCGCAGTAATCACTCTCGAATGGGTATTCTTCGGATACAGCCTTGCGTTTAGTTCATCAGCAGGAGTGCTTTCTCCATATATTGGAGGTTTCGACTGGGTATTTCTCAACGGAATTGGCATTAATGATGTTAGTCCTTACTACATTTCACAGGAAACAGCCCGTATCCCCCACCTCTTATTTGTGCTGTTCCAGGGTATGTTTGCTGTAATTACACCTGCGCTTATTATTGGAGCATATGCTGAAAGAATACAATTCCGTGGATTCCTCATCTTTTCAATTTTATGGGCAATTCTGGTATACAACCCTGTAGCTCACTGGGTATGGTCAGCAGATGGATGGTTATATAATTTAGGAGCACTTGATTTTGCAGGAGGAACAGTAGTTCATATCAACGCTGGTATTGCGGCATTTGTGATGACATTAATGGTTGGAAGCAGAAAGAACTACAACAATCACCCAACAGCACCACACAATATTCCATTGGTAGTAATTGGAACAGCATTGTTATGGTTTGGCTGGTTCGGGTTTAATGCCGGAAGTGGATTGGCTGCAGACGGACTTGCCATCAGCGCATTTCTTTCTACTCATGTTGCAGCCGCAACAGCAGCACTTACATGGGCTCTGCTCGACTGGACTATCAATAAAAGACCAACTGTAATTGGAATCTGTACAGGTGCCGTAGCCGGCCTTGTAGCCATTACTCCGGCAGCCGGATTTGTTGGGATACTAGGAGCAGTTGTTATCGGAATATTGGTTTCACTGGTTTGCTTCTTCATGGTTTCGGTAGTGAAACACAAATACGGATACGACGATTCGCTCGATGCATTTGGTGTGCATGGAATTGGAGGTATCGTTGGAGCACTTGCAACCGGCTTACTGGCTACACCTGCCATTCAATCATCATACAGCGGACTTTTCTACGGAAATCCAAAACAACTTTGGATTCAGATTATTGCCACAGTAACAACAATGGTATTTTCAGGATTGATGACCTACATCCTGTTTAAAGTTGTGGACAAGTTTTTTGGAATACGCGCCACAATGAAAGATGAGATTGCCGGACTTGACATTTCTCAACACAATGAAATGGCTTATACCGAAAGCGATTAATTTCATCGGAGTATAAAATATTTGAGAGGCCTGTTTTCCAACAGGTCTCTTTTTTTATTTCAATTGAAGATCAGTTAACAGGTCAACATAAATGCGGAACCCTTCCTCCAATTCCGAAATCAGAATATATTCATCGGCAGTATGCGACCGGGCACTGTCTCCCGGTCCAATTTTCACCGATTGGTATGGAATTACAGCCTGATCGGAAGTAGTTGGCGAACCATAATAGTTCAGCCCCAGGCTAATTCCACGCTGCACAATCGGATGATCAACCGGAATTCCGGAAGAATTCAATCGGAATGAACGTGGTGTTACATCAGATTCTATCATTTGATCAACAATCTCATAAGCTTCCTGATTCGAATAAAACTCATTGGTTCGTAAATCAACCACAAACGAGCAGGAATCAGGAACAACATTATGCTGAGTTCCGGCATTAATCATTGTCACCGACATTTTTACTGCTCCGAGTATTTCCGAAGTCTTTTCAAACTTATAAGCTGCAATTTTTTCAATATCAGTTATTGCTTTGAAAATCGCATTTTCACCTTCTTCCCGGGCTGCATGTCCCGATTTTCCATGAGCAGTACAATCCAATACAATCAATCCCTTTTCGGCAATTGCCATTTGCATTTTAGTCGGTTCACCAACGATTGCCAAATCCAATGCACCCAATTCACTTAAAATACTTGCCAAACCTTTGGTTCCTGAAATCTCTTCTTCAGCAGTGGCCGCATAAATCAGATTAAAAGGAAGATTAGTCATCGGATTGAAATGCATAAAAGCAGCCAAAAGTGTAACTAACGGACCACCTGCATCATTACTTCCCAACCCGTATAAAATTCCGTTTTCAATATCCGGAGAAAACGGATTTCGGGTATAACCACCTGAAGGCTTTACTGTATCGATATGTGAATTCAGCAAAATAACAGGTAGACCTGGTTTCCAATGCTCATTTCTGATCCATGTGTTATTTACCTTCGAATCGTATTTTACCTTCGAATCAGTTAAAAAATTTCGGATTACCTGAGCTGCATCCTGTTCATTTTGACTCAGAGAAGGAACCGCGATAAGCGATTTTAGCAGATTGACATATTTTTCCATAGTTGAACTCGTTTCAATACCTGACAAAAATCAAAAAAAATGTTCGCATCTGATACGAAATTCAGAAAAAAAACATTTTTTTATTGTATTGTAATTTCTCATAAAAATTGAGTCCACTTCGAAAAGCATGTTTAGCCAAAAAGGCACGAAAAAAAACCTTAATAAAATCGAATTCTTCTTTGCTACTTATCTTTGATTATCAGCAATTTAATATACTTATTTTTTGTGCCTTAGAGTCTTTGTGGCAAATAATCTTTCTTTTCTTATTGTCGTAGTGGCAAATAGACTTTTCGGATTGGGCTGAAAATTAAAGTTTTAAAACGACAAATTTACAGAACCGATTATTAGGATAAAAAGAACACAATCTGATTAAAAATGGATCAATTCAAAACAAATACATACTGGGCAAGGATGGATTTATGAAATAACAATTATATATTTGGCTCAAATTGCACAATTTGGTATTTTCACCTGAATAAGACCTAAAGGAATCCAGCTAATACACATAAATTATTTTAATGAAAAATCAAATCAAAAAAGGAGTTTCAAGACGTCAGTTTCTTGGAACAGCAGCTATTGGAGTAGCCGGAGTAGCAATGTTCTCTTCATTGTCAGCCTGTAAACAAAAAATTACTGATACTGATCTGAAACTTGGGTTCATCGGTATGGGACAACAGGCAATGTTTTTGCTGCAAGGCTTCCTTCAAATACCAGGAGTAAAAGTAGTTGCCGGATGCGATGTTTACGGAGTAAAACGTCAGCGGTTCGAGAAAAAAGTTAAATCTTTCTATTCAACGGCATCACAACCAGTTGAAATTCAGACCTACGAAAATTTCGAAGACTTACTGGCTCGTACCGACATCAATGCAGTTGTAATTGCAGTTCCTGACCATTCACATGCACGGATTGCCATTGCAGCCTGTAAGGCAGGAAAAGACGTTTATCTGGAAAAACCTATGACTTTTACAATTTTTGAAGGTCAGGAATTACGCCGCGTTGTGCGCGAAACGAACCGCATTCTTGCAATAGGAAGTCAGCAGCGTTCAGATCCGAATTTTCAACATGCCGTTCAGCTAGTGCAGTCGGGTGCGCTTGGCCAGATTGAAACAGTAAATGCTTACGTTGGTGCTCCGCCAAAACCATACGATCTTCCTGAAGAAACTACACCAAATGATCTGAACTGGGACCTTTGGGTTGGAAGCCTGTCCAATCCTCCGATTCATTACAACAATCTGCTTGATCCACCCATTACCATAGATCCCGAACAAAACGAACAATTCTGGGGTGGATGGCGATGGTATAAAGAAATGGGCGGTGGCTTTACAACCGACTGGGGCGCCCATATGTTCGATATTGCGCAGTGGGGACTTGGAATGGACAAAAACGGACCAGTCGAAATTTCACCTATCGGAGACGGTACTCATTTCATGAAGTTTGTATATGCCAATGGAGTCGTAATGACTTCGGAACCATTTGATGAAGGAAATACAAAAGGTGTTAAATTCACCGGGACAGATGGCTGGATCGAAGTATCACGAGGTCATTTCAAGGCTTCTGACGATAAATTTCTTCCACCTGCGAAAGCCGAGGGTGAAGAGGAAACAGGTCCTTACGAAACTAAGATTCCTCACCAGATCAATTTCATCGAATCTGTTCGTGAACGTAAAGACCCGATTGTTCCGGTTGAAATTGGGCATAGCAGTTGTACCGTTTGTACACTTGGCAACATTGCCTGTGATCTGAAACGGACAATCAAATGGGATCCTGCGACTGAAACCTTCGTTGATGATGTTGACGGTGAAGCAACAAAAAAACTTCATTATGAATATCGCGAAGGTTATAGCTTATTATAATTGAACAAACGCATCTAAAGATACCATTGAATAGCGCAGGTAATTTGGGGAAACCCGGATTACCTGCGTTTTTATTTGAATTCTTTCTTGAAGATAATATCAAAACCTGAATTAGGGCTTTGATTGGTGCCTGTAAGTGACAGAAAATTAAATAACTGATACTCGATAGATATCTTCTGAGGCTCTATAATTTTCGTTTTCTTATCGAGGGCAAAAGTATACTGATAGCTGACAAACAAGTTTTTGCTGATGTATTTTCCGATTGTAACGCTCCCCATATTCCAGCTATCTTCACCTGCGATTTCGATAACATCCAAATTTAATGAAGATTGAAGAGCGTCCTTCAGTATTGAAGTCATCTGTCCCAAAGCCATATTTTTGGCAATTCCGGTAGTGCTGGCACTAATTGATGATCGCTGTCCATCAGAAAGCTGCTCCATAGAGCTCCCAAAAACAAGGTATGAAAGGGCATCCTGTTCTTCTATTTTCACCCCATTCAATTCAAATGCAATCGTTGGATCTTTCAACCGACCAGTAACAGTTAACTGAAGGGTGCTCAGATTTTTCTCGACATCCCTGAAAGAATATACCACTACAAAATCCAGTATTGGATTGATATCTTCCTCACCCGTTAGTGTTATTTTACCACTTTTGAAAACAAATCGTTTACCATAAATTTTATAGAAACCTCTTTTCACCTCGAGATCACCATACATGGTCATGTAGTCGCCTTCTTTCATTGCCCGAAGATTCCCTTTCACCTCGAAACTCATATCTTTTCCCCGAATCCACATATTACCGGGAACCTGGACATTTAAAGTGCCTTTCAAATCTTTATAAAATTGAAACCCAGGATTTAACTTCACTTCAGCAGTATCAGTGCCAAGCTCAGGCTCAACCAATGCTGATTGACTTTCAAGCGCTTTGATCAGCATAGGCGGATCTGTTTCATCTGCAGCTTTATAGTATTCCGAAAGAAACGCATCAGCATTGGCTTCAGAACGAATTACTTCAATTTTTCCTGCAAAAACAGGATTTTCAGTTTCCTTTTTCAGGGATATATCGGCGTTTATTGTAGCCTGCAAACGATCCGAATCGGCAACTTTAAACTCCTTTCCAGAAATTTTTAATGAAAGGGCTTTCGGTTCATATATATTTTGCTGATTCAATCGGGCAAAGCCATTTACCTTCAGCGATCCCGTTCCTGCCTCGGCCACAAAATCGGTTATAAAAAGAGAGTCTCCCTTCATTCCGGTTGTCAAACTGACATGATCATAAAGCATTCCGTATTCCGGCATGTGAAATTGCCCTTCTGTCCAATTGAAATAACCATTGATATTCAGATCGTTTACTGATCCTTCTGCTTTAAAATCGGAATCTGCAAATCCCTGTACCTCAATTCCCTCTGAAGCAACATAAGGGTTAAGGAGCGACAGATCAAAACGATTCAACTTAAGTTTTGCACTCAGATAATCAGTAGTTGAAGGAAGACGGAAGGCTGGATCTTCGATTGAAAAATGATAGTGGCCTTTCAATACAGCTTCCAGCATTCGTGTATTCGCCACATCGATATTCCCATCGAGCTCGATTGTATCGCCACGATAAAGCAGATTCGCTTTAATCTGGTCGATTTTTTGATCATTTGCCGTCAGATTATTCAGTGTAACTTCACCATTCATGATCGGATTTCCGGATGTTCCGGTCATTTGCAGTGAAGCATCCATCGCGCCTGAAACAGGGAAAGTACCACCAACTATTTCATTAATATTTCCCAGATCAAAGCCATGAAGCTCTACATCCAGATTTTCATTCCCTTTCAATGCAAAAATTCCGTCAGCTTTAAAATATTTAAGTTCACTGGCCGCAATCGATAAATTTTCAATTTCAAGCAAGTTATTCCCGTAAGTGATCCTGGTGGAGTCGCCGCCTCCAACCCATGTATTTGTGGGAGATTCAACCAATAAGTGCCTCAAGCCTATTTCGATATTTTTTTTCAGATCGACATCTACGCTGATTTCACCACTCACCGAATCGGAAATTGCAAAGTTCAGTTCATTCTGGAAATTCTTATTCGCAAACTTGGAATGAAGGATACTTTCTTTTACTTTAAATCCTTGATAATCTATTCGATCGCCTGTAGCAAGGACAGTTCCCTTGTAATTATTACGATCAGCGACCGCATCAAATTCAATTCCCAGCTTGCCGATGGTCAAAGTATCATACGAAAGATTCTGAAGATCCATCTTCCCAGAGATACTGGCTTCCTCTTTTTGAACAACAGACAGGTAATTTTTGAAAGGTTCCGGATTAAAGTGATCAGTCAATTGATGCAAGACCGCAATCAAACCGCTATTTTCATCTCCTTTGGGAAGCCGGGCTTTCATGTTTAGGTTTGAAGCCCCGGTTTTAAACGGAGAATAATTGAAACTATCCAGCTTTAGCTGAACATCTAACCGAAGAGAATCGTCAGTCAGGAGTGTTGCTTCCCCTTTTATTGCCCCCAGAAGTTGGTCATTGACGCTTACACTATCTGAACTAAGTTTGAAATTTGAAGAAAGCTCATCGCCGAGGTCAAAAATTAAATCAGCACCAAACGTCTGAAATAAAATACTGTCCAAACGAAACTCCCCTGCATTAAAACGGATTTTGGAACTAAAGCTGGAATCCTTTGACAATTCCAGATCACCCATCATATCCTTTACAAAGATTGAATCTTTACCAAAGCTTGAAATTTCCATGGTAGAATTACCCTGATAACGGTCGGTAGAACCTGAAAATCCACCTTCAATTTTACCGTTCAACGAATACTCACCGTAGCCGGTCAAGTCCAGCAAATCGTTAAAATCTTTGGTTTCGAAACTAAATTGGATCGTATTCTCACGCTTCACATTTCCTTTTCCATCCGCCAGGAGCAGAAAAAACGGAGTATTTAAGTTAAAATCAGTCACATCATAATTACCGTTCTGATAGGAGACCGTGGTATGAAAATCGTCGATCGGACGGTTTGTTATTGTCGATTTGGAAGAAGTAACGCTTGCCTTAAGCGATCCTTCCAACGGATTCAGCCCCTCTCCTTCCGCTTTGATTTTCAAATTAATAGATGAATACAGATTTTTCGGAAGGTCTAATTTTGCCAGATTAATATTTCGTCCGGAACCAAGAATGGAATAGCGGAACTTCGAGAGAAAATCGGCAATCCGAAAATCAGCCATCACGCCGCCAAACCATGTATCTGTAGCCAGATTTCCATCAATAATTACAGAATCTTTTTCCGCCTTAAAAATAAGATTATTTAGTTTTTTATCCTGAAAGATCACTTCCGGAAAATTCCCGGATACAGTCAGACCAGCTTTTTGAGGATCATAGCCAATACCTTTAGCCAATAGTGTACCCGTAATTTTTGTGGCATACTCCGGATTGCCGGTCCATGATGATCCGTCGATATCACGAATATCTGCTCTGAGTTCATATTCAGGAATAGCTTCGAAACTCTTTACCCAACCTTTGATTTCGCATGACTGCAATTGTTCTTTCACCAAAACAGAAAAATCGATTTTTTCAGTTCCTCCTTCAGCCGAAAGTACAACCGAAGGATTTCCCTTCAGGCTAAATGGAGGATAAAATTTGCGGATATCATCAAAGGCCAGCGTATCAATTTTAACCAAACCAGAAGAGCGCAAAGATTGCCGGGGATAAAATTTCCCTTCAGAAACGATCAGGCTTCGAGGCAATTGTAACTGGAAATGATCCCAATTGTAGGAGGCGGAATCACTGAAATAATTAAAAATGAGACTTTTCAGCTCAATATCCGGCGAAGATGTTTTAAGAACCATCCTTTTCATTTTCAATTCCATCACATCGCCCTTCATCAGAAATGACAACGACAGGTTTGTTTCGACGATTTTGGGAATGACAGATGCGGTATCAAGCGGATGTATCGTGGCCAGAAACCGCTCGCATTCAATCTCGTTTATTTTCAGAAGCATATTAAAACTGCTTCCTGATTTACTGACACTTATCGTATCATCCGCTTTATATAATTTCTGAAAACTCCAGACAGAATCGCTCTCTTGCCGGATATCAGCCTTCAGATCGCTGATTTTAACACTATTAATTACAATCTCATTATTTAAAAGTCGCAACAGGTTGTAATCGAGTTCAACTTCTCCGACCCTAAGTAATTCCTTCTCATCCTGTACAACAGTCAGGTTGTGAATGGAAAGCCGGGTAAACGGATTTCCGCTTAACTCCCCGATGGAGACAGTGGCATTCAAAACCTTATTCGCCTGAGAAACAAGCTGTCGGGTAATTATTCCATTCATCGCCCCCTCAGCGATTAAAAGGCAGGCGATCACAATCAGGAAAATAATTCCTGAAAAAGTGATCCATACTATTTTTCTGCCTTTTTTCATACAAACCTATTAAAATGCATGCCCAATTGAGACAATGAATAAACCATTAAATTTTCCGTAGAAGATCGGAGAAGCAACATCAAAGCGAACCGGGCCAATTGGGGTGCTCACTCGTATACCAACACCCATATCGGCACGTAAATCGGTAATACGTTGAATCATCGATTCTTTCCAGACATTTCCCGCATCCACAAAAAATGCTCCTGAAAAAATATCATAAACCGGAAACCGGAGTTCCGCATTGGCCTCAATCATACTGTTACCACCAACCAAATCACCATTTTCATTCACCGGCGAAATCTTATTTCGACCCCATCCCCTCAACGAAAGAGCGCCACCGAGCATAAAACGGTCTTCTATAGGCGTCGCATCATCACCTTTGATCGGGTTCATTCCCCCACCTCTGATTCTTCCGGCCAGAACCCAATCGTTGGGTAACGGGAAATACTGCCGAAACTCCATCTCTAATTTGACATAGTGGTACTTTGAATTCATCCCTATTCCCATCAGTGTCAAATAGCTGTTTAGCCGAATTCCGGACTTCGGGTTAAAAATATCGTGAGTGGTATTTCGGGTAAAACCGATTGTAAATCCCGATTTATTATACAGAAGGCTATCCTGCTTATTGTAACTGAGTGGGACATTTGATTTGAAATTAAACCGGTCTCTTTCGAAAGAATACATCAGGTAAGTGGTGGTATATTTCGAAAAATTGTACTGAAAAGTGATTCCGCTACCAAGACGTTCAACCCGATAACTTGTTTCATTCGATTTGCTGAAATATGGATTAATAATCAGATCGAGATTATCGGACAAAAAGTCGGGCTGTATGAAACTAAGTTCGAGACTCAACGGAAGCGTATATGATGTTTTTCCTGAGAAAATCAATCGTCGGGCACCACCGAAAAATTGCCGCCGGGTAACCTGCCCCGAAAACCGAAAACGATCTTCGGATCCATATCCTGCACCTGTTGTAAGCAACCACCTGGGTTTTTCCTGCATCCTGACACTTATCGGAACACGACCATCTTTAATACTATCGAGCAGCGTGCGGATAACGACATACTGAAACAACTCCGTATCGTATAATTTCTGTTGCGTTTTCTCGATCAATTCTTTCGAATAAAGCTCTCCTTCATGGAACTTCAGCTGATTGCGAATAAAAGATACCGGAACGAGCGAATCACTCTTGATCCATGTTGGTCCGAAATAGCATTTAGCGCCCGGATCAATCTGAAAATTAAGGTCTGCCTTTCGGTTCCCGGGCAGAAGTGTGACCTTGTTCGTAACAACGGAAAAAGGATAACCCCGATCGGAGTACTTTTTCTGAAGAAAAACCTCATAAGCTTTGACCTTTTCATCCTGAAAACGATCTCCAACTTTCGCAGGAAGATCTTTTTTCTTATCAACCGCTAAGGATTGATATACCGAATCGTTCAGAGATTGAAACGAAATACTGTCTATCGAAACTGATTCTCCCTCATTCACTAAAATAACAAGCCTTACTGACTTTGCACGATCGTTTTGGTTGAGCTTGTAATCAATTTCTGGCATAAGGAATCCGTTGCGTTGGTAAAGCCTGTTGAGTCGCTGGATATCATCCTCAAAAGCAGAGCTTGAAAACCGGGGAGCTTTTTCCCAAAATTTCAATTTCCCGGTCAGCGACTTAGCTTTGGTATTGATATTCACCTTTATCTCAGCATCGTTCAGCGTTTTATTCCCTTCAATGGAAATTCGCCTGACCTTATAATCCTTCTGCCCAAATCCGTGAATAGCGACGATCAAAAGCAAAACCAACATCCAAACTTCTCTCATATGGTTGCGCTTTAACGACATAAAGTAATATTCTGATTTACTGACGTAAAAGTAAGGTATTTTCACGATCATAAAACATAGTTTTAAGAACACTACTATTTAATCGTATTCAGAGAAATTACAAATTGTTGGCGTTCTAATTTCAGGAAGATTTCTCCATTTTGATTCAGGAATATGGCATCAAAACAGATTCCATCTGCTCAACTCAAACTTATTGAATATACCTGAACTAAAAATCAGGAGTTTCGGGTTAAAGAAAAAACCAGAACTAGTTGAGCACAAAGTGGTAAGTAATTGTCCCGATTTGGAAAGCGGGAGCATTTTCATCAACATTAAATCTAGCCTGAAGAGCCGCTTTTTTAGCCGCTACAATCAAATCCGGATCTGCCGTATTTGAACCTTTCACCCCAGACTCGGCTTTTTTTACAGCGCCATTTTTATCAACGGTGACCTGAACCACTACGATGCCTTCTTCATTTCCGGGATAATAGGGTTTCGGAAGCGACTGGGCACTTCTTCCGTCCAGGCTAAATGAAACACCATTGCCTACCCCGCCTCCTGGACCGTATTTATCAGCATTGGCTGT
The DNA here is from genome assembly GCA_035648135.1 of Prolixibacteraceae bacterium. Taxonomy (GTDB): domain Bacteria; phylum Bacteroidota; class Bacteroidia; order Bacteroidales; family Prolixibacteraceae; genus Aquipluma. Next base: position 48,996 of record DASRMB010000025.1, on the reverse strand, counting down.
CCCCTGCGAACTTCCCTGATTTCCTGAACCATAAGTAACACCCTGACCAGTACTTTTCGAATCAGCAGTGCCTTTCCCAGAACCGCCAAATGCATTTTTAGCGCGGTCATTGATCTCTCCCGCTTTTCGTTGCTCAGCAGCTGCCTGAGCCAGCCTTTGATCTTCTTCCTTTTTTTGCCGGGCTATTTCGGCCTGACGAAGCCTTTCGTTTTCAGCCTTATACTGCTTTTCCAGTTCCTCTTGTTTTCGCTTTTCATTCAGGATTTTTTGTTTTTCCAGGTCTTTTAATTTTTCAGCCTCTTTTTTCTTTTTGGCCGATTCAAGAGCAACTGTTTTTTCCAGATCCTGAGTCATCAAAGCGTCCTTCTCTGCTTGAGTTACTACTTTCTTCTGAGGTGGTGGTGGCGGAGTCTGAGCTTCCATCTGTTTTTCTTCCTGATTCTTAACCGGCGCAGATTCTTTCGGCGCTGGTTCTTCAGCACCGATGCCTTTTTCCGAATCACCAAAATCCACAAGAATTCCCTCTTCCCCAGGCAAGGGTAGCGGTGTGAAAAAACCAAAAAACAGCAGTAATGCCAAAATCACAGCATGTGTAATAATGGAACCAATCAAACCTGTTTTATGTTCTGAAATATAACTCATTATTCTTCCGGTGCTGTAGCAAGGATCATTTTGATTTCATTGCGTTTTGCAATGTTCATAATTTTAACGATATACTCTATCGGAACTGATTTATCCGCATGGAGAGCAATGTAGGTTTCTTCATTTTGTCTGATCATTTTCTGAAGAAAAGGTTCAATTTCTGAGAACGCAACTCTTTTCAGATCCCCATCTTCATTGATGAAATATTTCAGATCAGCAGTTATTGAAATGGTTGTAATGGCCTTTGCAACGGTTTGATTATTGCTCTGTGGCAATAACAATTTGAGTGCATTGGGCGCAACCATAGTTGATGTAATCATGAAAAATAGCAGCAACAGGAAAACAATATCAGTCATCGAAGCCATACTAAAACTCACATTCACCTTATTTCGATGTTTTAAAGCCATGATTGCTTAATTATTTAGCAGGTTCGTTTAACATATCCATAAAATCACTCGTTGCAGCTTCCATATTAAATACTACTTTTTCGACGTTCGTTACCAGAATATTATACGCAAAATAAGCTACAATTCCGACAATCAGACCGGCTACCGTGGTTACCATAGCCTGATAAATACCTGAAGACAGCAAGGTAATATCGATGTTATTCCCGGCATTTGCCATGTCGTAAAAAGCTGAAATCATCCCGGTTACTGTACCAAGGAATCCAATCATGGGTGCACCACCGGCAACACTGGCCAAAACAGGAAGCCCTTTTTCAAGTTTATAGACTTCCAGGTTTCCGACATTCTCAATGGCTGTGGTTACATCAGCCATTGGACGGCCGATCCGCGAAATTCCTTTTTCGATCATGCGCGAAGTCGGCGTATTTTCGCTGCGGCAAAGCGTAAAGGCCGATTCAATTTTTCCATCCAGAATATATTCCCTCACACGGTTTAACAGTCTGGAATCTACTTTCCCGGCTTTGCGGATGGCAACATAACGGTCGAAAAATATAAACACCGCGACAAACGACAACAATACAATTGGGATCATTAGTGGTCCACCCTTCATAGCCATATCAAAAAAACCTGTTACAACTCCTTCCGGCTGAACAGCCTTACCGACAGCTTTCGCTCCTTCGGTTAAATTTTGACTTGCCTGTAATAAGATAAAATTCAGCATATGCATTTTGTTTTAAGTCAATCAAATTAAAAACGGGACATACTATACAAATAGTGTGCCCCGCAAAAATACAATTTATTTAATAAGAATTTCTACGCAGAGAATTCGAGCATATAAACTGCAGCACCAGCAAGATAACCTACCAATGCAAGCCATGATATATGTTTCAGGTACCAGATAAAATCGATCTTTTCGAGCCCCATTGCAGCAACACCCGCTGCCGAACCAATAATAAGCATGCTACCTCCTGTACCTGCCGTATAGGCCAGAAATTCCCAAAATACACCGTCCTGAACAAAGTTGGCCAGGTAACCGGTTGTTCCCGGATCTGAAATCGGATACATACCCATAGCGCCAGCTACCAACGGGACATTGTCAACAATGGAAGAAAGGACTCCAATAGCCAAAGCAATCAGCTTTACGTTGCCCAATTTGGTGTCCAGCATTTGTGATAACATGGATAGTTGTCCGGCTGATTGCAAAGCCGCAACGGCAGATAAAATCCCCAGAAAGAACAGAACTGTCGGAGTATCTACTTTCCGCAAAACAGCAGTAATTTTAAGCTTATTTTTGATTTCTTCCGGTTTATTTCGGTGCATAACCTCTGAAACAACCCATATAATACCAAGCGAAAATAACATTCCCATGTATGGGGGTAAATGAGTGAAAGTTTTAAATACCGGAACAAACAGTAATCCCGAAATACCTAAAAACAACATCAAACTTCGCTCTTTCGAAGTTGTAAACTCTTTTTCAGAATGGTTTTGCTTAGGTCTGGTTACATTTCCCTTCATCGAAAAGGATAAAATAATGAGAGGTACAATCATACAAACCAAACTGGGAATAATTACCCCTTCAACAATTCGGAGAGCTGTAATCTGATTTCCAATCCATAACATGATTGTTGTTACGTCACCAATAGGCGACCATGCCCCACCGGCATTGGCTGCCAAAACGACCATGCTGGCAAAGAACCAGCGGGTGTGTTTATCGGCAATCAATTTGCGCAAAAGTGCCACCATCACAATGGTGGTAGTCAGATTGTCCAATAAAGCTGACATGAAAAAGGTAAGAATACTGAGCAACCAAAGTAGTTTGATCTTATTGGTTGTGTTTATCTTGTCGGTAATAATTTTAAACCCCTGATGTTGGTCAACCACCTCAACAATAGTCATCGCAGCCAACAGGAAAAACAGGATTTCGGCTATTTCGCCGATGTGACGGATAATTTCGAAATCAACGATGAATTCGTGAATGGCCTCCATCCCGTGAAGTGCAGGATACAATGTCTGAAACTCTTTCCATGAATGACTATAACCAAGACTAAGAATATTTTCAGCTCCCAGAATATAAGCAACCCAACACAAGGTACCGATAATCAGTGCTGAAGCAGCTTTATCTACCTTAAGCGGATGTTCAAAAGCTATCGCAATATAGCCTAGAACGAAAATGACAACCATTAATATAAACATATTCCAGAAGTTAAGTTAGTTTACTTTTCAAAGAATGTAAATATAGAATTTTGATCAGATTATCAGTAAGCTGATTTGTTATCTTTTTCCAAACCAATTTAAATTTCACTTTTAGTTAACTTACTTCCGGGGCTGATCTGTCTTTCGACCGAAGATACTTTTTATTTTTCGCCAAAGCTCTTTGAACGTATTAAAATCCTCCCGGTAGGACACACCAACACCCTGAGTATAAAGAGAGGTTTCGTAAATAAGGTTATTGTTGGCATGGTTATATGCTTTCAATTGAAGTTTACCATTATTGGTTATTTTGACATTGACATCTGCGTCACCTATAAGCCCGTTGCTGGCATTGGCTCCCTGGGATGAATTATTCCCGATGTTTCCGTTGATGGAAACCCGGTCATTGAACATCTGAGTACTCAGAGCCAATTCGACTTCATCATTGGTCAACGTATTGCCAGGACGATAATTCACACCGACATCAAAATCGTTACTGATTTGAGAAAGCCAGTTGCTTAACTGATTTGATAACAATTCGCTTGCCGTTGAAGCCGTTGAACCAACAAGGCTATTATTAACTCCGGATTCCGGAGTATAAAACTTTCCAAGTACCAGAAGCGAAAGAATTTGTCTGTTCAGGTCCTCTTCAGTGCTGGTGTATTGCAAAACCTGATATTTAATTGCGTCTTCGACTGTCGGCAATTCAATTCCAAACCGTATCTCCGGTTGGGTCAGGCTTTTTGAAAGCTTTATTTTACACAAAACAAGTATCCGCTGGGTATAATCAGTATTTACGTCCGTATTATAGGCAAGCAGGTCACTCAGCGGAGCCTTTAAGCGGTAAACAGCATTCAGATCAACATAGGCTTCATTCGGATTTCCATTCCATTCGATTGTTCCTCCCTGTTGAATTTCAAACTTTTTATTGATTACATTTTGTAGCGTAAACAAATATTCTCCCTGCTCAACGGTGTATTCTCCAAAAAGGGAAAGATTATTTTTGTTGTCGATGGAAACCTGAAGGTTGCCAGATCCCTGAGAACGGATTACATCACCGATTTTCGAGTTGTAAATCAACTGTGCCCTGGCTTCAGGAGTGACCACCACATTAAAATTCATCTCCAAATCTGACTCACTCGCCGGATTTTCTGTTATTTCGGGTTTGGATTGATAACCATGTGATACAAAACTCAAAAAATCATATTCCTGGGTGTCTCCTTCATAATCAAGAGAAATATTCATTTCGGTTCCTTTTTCCGTTCTGGCGTTTCCATCTATCCTGACTAAAACTCCCTTACCGGTTATACGAACCACCCCACTGCCAAATAGTTTTCCGTAGAATTGGGCATTAATATCAGGAGTAGTATTGATTGCCAATATCTTATCTGTTTTAATGGTCATATCATAAATCATCTTCGAAAAACTCTGATGTTTGATTGATCCTGAAAAAACTCCTGAATTTCCATAATCATCCTGAATTTTAATGTCAGGGAAAATAATTTTGTCACCCGAAAACTGAACGGAATCGTTCAGGGTGTAGTTAACCTGCAATTCAGAAAGCATCAACCCGGCATTGGAGGCGTACAAAGCTCCATCGTGCTGAATATGGTTAAGTGGTCCGTGAATTAAAACTTTTCCGGTAGCATCGCCATGGAAATTGGAAAAACTGCTTCCCAATAACGGCTGTAAAATCAGTAATGAAAAATGGTCGAAAGTAGCATTGACTGAAAGGCTGTCTTTGCCTGGATTATATATTCCGGAAGCCTGCAAGGAGTTTCTGTGATCGGATTCCATAATCACTTTGGCTTGAATTTCTTCAGCATTTCGATCCCAATTACTTTGGATACTTGCATCGCCAATCGACTGACCGAGCAAACTTAATCCTGCAATTTTCAAATCAGCAAGAAACAATGTCCGCACATATACATCAAAGACAGAAAGACTTCCGTTTAATTCGCCTTTTAAATCAAGGTCTCCGCTAATAAAAGTATTTAAAGGACTCAGGTTAATCTGATTAAAAATAATGTCCAGTTTATTGTCATGATTCTTATCAATTGAACCGTCAACCATAACCGACTGGCTCCTGCTCGAAAGCTTGAACTTATCGATCTTAATCAATGTAGAATCAATGGTAATCAGTGCTGAGTTAATTTGCCAAAGGCTGTCAGCCAAAAATATACGACTCGGCTTAATCGAAACTTTGATAAGTGGACTGTTCGGTTGTTTAAAGAACTTAGCACTTGTATTTAACGAACCGCTGTATGATTCAGCGCCGAAGTTATTCCAGGTCAGTTTTGAATCCAGTACATCAGAGGCAGCCTCCGAAAACAGTGAAAGGTTGTAAACTTTAAATTCCCCGCCCACATCAATTTCATCCACTTTATTTCGCATGTTCAGATTCGAATCACCATCGACAGTGACTGTAAATTGTTTGAAAACGGTCGACTGGTATTGTATCTGAGGGAAACTGGCATTCAAAACCAGCCTGTTTTTATCCGAGTTTATACTTCCTTCAATTTTGGCCGGATTCATCTTTAAATCAGGAATTAGCACCTGAGTAAACCGGTTCATATCCTTCAAAACCAATCTGAAGTCGAAATTGTTCGTTGTCTTCTGAACCGGAATCAGAATTCCGGAGGAAGGCAGATAATGAGCAACGATCTCTTTCGCTGAACGATACAGATTGTGCAATTGGTAATTCCCCCTGATATCTGCATCCAGAAAATCGGAACGAAGTTGCAAAACAGACTCATTTTCATAAAATGTTTTCAGATCAAAATTATCAAAGGTCACCTCCCCGTTTTCGTTTTGGTAAGTTCCTTCTTTGAAATGAATATTACCTGCCAGGTTATCGATATTGTTTCCGGTAAAATTGGCATTCAAGGCAAACGAAATCTTCGATTCTTTGAAATTGCTAGCCAGGCTCAATGCCTTTAAGTCAGCTCTTTCAACCAGCATATTAAAATTAAAAACAGGAACAGGAACATTCAGGTCGAATGCTCCATCGAAATTAAATTTGAGGTTTGGATCATCAACAACCATACTACCATCAAATCTTCGATTGAGGATATCTCCATTTATCTGAATATTTTTATACTCGTAATTCGATACATTCATACTGTCAATTTTACCGGAGACAGCTGCGTTAAAATTACGGGTTTGCGGGTTTAGCTCCCCTTGAATATCGCCATTAAACGTAATCCGGTCGAGAATACTGGACTGAACCAATTCTCCCAATTGAAAATTAACGGTTTTCAGCCGTCCGTTAATTTTCAGCCTTTTTCCAGCCGATGGTACAAACGACAAGTCAGTGGTTAAAACTCCCCATTTCGAGCGGAAGGTACCATAAGCAACAAAATCACTTAGGAATCCGGTGAAATTGCCCTTATATTCAATAATTCCTGCCTGAAGAAGAAATGATGGAATATTTAGCTGCCGGATCGATAAACTTTCTGGAAGTTTTACCCTGCTCAGTTCGTTCAGGTCGGCAAACGATTGTTTCAGGTCGATATGCATGTAGGTATTATCAAAATCGGGCAATCCACTCAGGTAAAAATCAAACGCCAGTTGGGTATTATTCCCCATACTAAGTTCAATATTTTTCCCTTTTAAATCTGCGGGCTTTCCTGAAATCTGTCCTGAAACTTCAATGTTTTCATCCATCCCTTTTAATGAAGGGATAATCAGTCCAATATCGATCAGACTAACCACCGACTTTTTCAGATCCAGATCGAACTTCAACTTTTTAAAATCGCGTTCCGGACCTAATTTGCTTTTGTCAACAAGAAGATTTGCTTCTGTTATTTCTGAATTTAAAGTACGCAGATGAAGTTTATTCAGATTAACCGAATCAGGAGAAATAACCAGTTCCGCCGAAAAATCTTCAAGACTAAAGTTTTTTCGGTTGTTCATTTGAAAGCGGGTAATCTGAAAAGCCATTTTTTTATCCCGAATATTCATATCAGTCATTCCCAAAAAAATATCGTCAATGAAAAGCTGATTATTTCCAATACTGTCGCGGTAGGCGTAGCTCAATTTCGAATCATTCAATTCAAAATTATTTAAAATAAATTCAAAGTTCAGGCTGTCGTTTTTTAATGTGTCTTTTGTGATCAGCTGATCGAGCAGAAACTGATAATTTGCAGTTCCGGCTGTATCGGAGTCAATTTTGATAAATGTTTTATTCAATGTGAGCTGATTGATTGTCACATTTCGTCTTTTGATGCTGAATGAATCAATGCTGGCCACCAGTTCCTGAACAAATAAAAGCGAGTCGTGTTTTTGATCTTCAATCAGAACTTCCTTCAGTATTACTTTATCAAAAAAAGCAACAGAAACACCTTTAACAGTGATTGTTGTATGGTATTTCAATGACAGTCTTTCTGCCATTTTACGGGCCAGATAAGTTTGCACGACCGGGCTCTGAAGTATCAGCCAGGAAGAAAAGAGCAGGATAAATACCGTGCCCAGAATTGCGAATCCTATTTTAAATGTTTTTTTGATAATTTTGTCGCTCCAATTTTGATACAAAAGAATACAAATACCCTGATAAAAACCAGTCTGTTTACGAAATTAACGAACAAACAGTCTTTTTATTGAACGATATGAACAAAGAAAAAGAAATTCTGATTTTAGGCATCGAATCATCCTGTGATGATACTTCGGCTTCGGTTATTAAAAATGGGTACCTGCTATCTAATGTCACTGCAAGTCAAAAGGTTCACGAAGCATATGGAGGCGTGGTTCCCGAACTGGCTAGCCGTGCTCACCAGCAAAATATAGTTCCGGTTGTTGATCAGGCGATCAAACAGGCAGGTATAAAAAATGAAGACATTTCGGCCATCGCTTTTACCCGTGGTCCGGGCTTACTCGGGTCATTACTTGTTGGAACTTCTTTTGCCAAAGGATTTTCGCTGGCAACCGGCGCTCCGCTCATCGAAATAAACCACCTTCAGGCCCATGTGCTTGCTCATTTCATCCGCGAACAGGATGTGCCTTATGATCCGCCCAAGTTCCCGTTTCTTTGTCTCCTGGTTTCCGGAGGAAATTCGCAGATTATTGTAGTGAAAGATTATCTGGATATGGAAGTTATGGGTCAGACCATTGACGATGCGGCCGGAGAAGCGTTCGACAAATGCGCCAAAGTCATGGGACTTCCTTATCCCGGCGGTCCGTTTGTGGATAAACTGGCTAAAGAAGGTAATCCGGACGCTTTTAAATTTGCGAAACCACGCGTCCAGAATTTCGACTACAGTTTCAGCGGACTGAAAACCAGTTTTCTGTATTACCTCAGAGATCAACTCAAAGAAAACGAAAACTTTATTGAAGAACGAAAAGCGGACCTGTGCGCGTCGCTGCAAAAGACAATCGTCGATATATTGCTTGAGAAACTGATCAAAGCAGCCAGGGAAACCGGGATTAAAGAGATTGCGGTGGCAGGTGGTGTTTCGGCCAATTCAGGATTACGTCATACATTAATTGAGACTGCAGCCAAATACCGTTGGAAAATGCATATTCCCAAATTTGCGTTTACCACTGACAATGCTGCAATGATTGCCATGACCGGCTATTTCAAATACCAAAAAGGTGAATTTACCGGCATGGATGCCGTTCCGTTCGCGCGAATGGACATCAGGGTGTAACGCTTAGCTGAACTTGTTTCAATATCTTAGTTTTATTTAGAGTTTTATTGCTACTTCATGGATTGGATCGCTTCAAACTCTAATAGCAATCTCCGAAAAATCAGATCAAGCACTTTCAGATATTTTTTTTTAACTTTCACCATATTTTAAACGATATGATCGACTCTCACAAAATAGATGAAGTTATTAACAGGATTGCCACCAGATTCAATCCTGACAAGATTATACTGTTTGGTTCTTATGCGAACGGAACACAAAATGATAATAGCGATTTGGATCTTTTAATTGTGCAGGATTCCGATCTTCCGATGCAAAAAAGAGGATTTGATATTCGTATGTCATTAATTGGTACAATGATCCCGATGGATATTTTATTTTATACCAAATCGGAATTTGACGAGGAAAAAAGCAAAAACTCTTCTTTTTTAAATTCTGCAATAAAAAATTCGAGAATAGTGTATGAGCGGGCAGTTTGAAGAAATAAAAGAATGGATGGAGAAAGCTGACCATGATCTGGGCTCAGCAAAAGTGATATATTTGCATCTTCCTGAATATTTTGATACCATTGCTTTTCATTGCCAGCAGGCCGTAGAGAAATACTTAAAAGCCACATTAGTCTATTATCGTATCGATTTTCTACGTTCACATGACTTGATCTATTTACTCGAATTGCTTTCAGCAAAAATTGAGGTTAGATGATTCCAAATTCAAAAAAGCATTTTTATTAAATAATTTTGGCGTTCAAATACGCTATCCGAATAAAATTGTAAAACTGTCAAAAGAAGAGATTGAGACTGCAATTGAGATTTCTGAAGAATTCAGAAGTTTTACAGTTAAAACTATTGGAATTGAATAATCCCGATTCGATTCACATTAAACCAAATCCATAACTACAGTGCCGCCATGATTACCGGCTATTTCAAATACCAAAAAGGTGAATTTACCGGCATGGATGCCGTACCGTTCGCGCGAATGGACATCAGGGTGTAACGCTTAGCTGAACTTGTTTCAGCTCTTATTATATTTAGAGTTTTATTGCTACTTCATGGACTGGATCGCTTCAAACTCTAATAGCAATCTTCGAAAAAGGGTGTACGACAAAATTCCCTTTTCATTTCGTATTCTGATTTCGTTCCATATAGCCGCATGGTGGCGTACTGTTTGTAGAAATAATGTTAATGCATACGATTAAGCTCCGTCAGGAGCGACCTGTTTAACGTTGCAATACCGCGAACTTAGATGCCAATTTTTTATTCTCAGAGCAAATGAATACTTTTAATCATCAGAAACAAAAAGGTAATCAAAATGGCTAATACTTATACGCAAATCTATCTTCAACTTGTATTTTCACCTTTGGGACGTGAAAATATAATTCCGCAAAAATATAAAGAAGAATTACAAAAATACACAACAGGAATTATCCAAAACCGCAAACATAAATTACTGACAATAAACTACATGCCAGACCATATCCACATTTTCATTGGATACCAGCCTGCACAATCGTTGCCTGAGTTGATGAGAGACCTAAAAGCGAATACCTCAGGTTTTATTAATAAAAAAAGGTGGATGCCCGGACGGTTTCAATGGCAGGAAGGGTATGTCACATTTTCATATTCCCGGTCACAAATCGACAGTGTTATAAAATATATTGACAATCAGGAAGAGCATCACAAAAAGGCCACGTTTAAGGATGAATATCTGAGACTGTTAGAAAAATTCGATGTGCTGTATGATGAAAGATATTTGTTCGAGTGGTATGATCAACAGGTCGCTCCTACGGAGCTCTGTGGCAGGCAATGCACTTCTTTCTCCTAACGGAGCTTATTTGCCTCAACCCTGATTATCCTTTTCGGCAAACAGTACGTCCGCCGCGGTAGCCTTCAAGTTTACGAATTAAAATTATAGAGAATTCTAAAAAGGTAATTTTGTCGTACACCCAAAATTATAAGTCACCCATAGTTTTCGTTATAGACCAAATAGAACTTTCCCATGCTTGATTTCAGATTAAACGTATTTCAAAGTGTTGCGCGTAATTTGAGCTTTACCAAAGCTGCAAATGAAATGTTTATCACTCAGCCGGCCATCTCCAAACACATTAAGGAACTGGAATCGGAATTTGAGGTTAAACTCTTTAACCGGATCGGAAATAAAATTTCGCTGACTCCGGCGGGCTGTATATTACGCTCTTATGCCGACCATATCTCGACGCTCCACAACGAAATGAAATTTGAGTTAAGCCAGCTTACCAGCAATCCCGAAGGAAATCTCCGTATTGGAGCAAGCACAACCATTGCTCAATATGTGATTCCTCTGATTCTGGCAAAATTTAACGATCGCTATCCCGAAATAAAACTATCGCTTGTTAACGGAAATACCGAATACATCGAACAACAACTTCTGGCCAATACAATTGACATCGGGATTGTTGAAGGGAAACCGAATAATCCCGACATCAGGTATTCCCCTTTTCTAAACGATGAATTACTGGTATTTACTGCAGCACAAAATAAGATTATTCCGGAAAAAATTTCGAACGGAGAATTCATAAAATTACCGCTCGTATTACGCGAGAGAGGTTCAGGAACCCTTGAAATTATTGAAAAAAACCTTCTCCTTCAGAAGATCAGTCCGAAACAATTAAATGTACTCATGTTTCTGGGAAGCACAGAGGCAATTAAATCTTTCATCAAAACCGGCAACGGAGTTGGAATTGTTTCGAAATTTGCCATCGAAGAGGATTTATCAAACAACGTTATGAGACGGATCAATACACCAGATCTGGAATTTCACCGGCAGTTCTATTTTATCGCACCCAAAGGGCCGGATTCCACCGGATTGGCCAAAATATTTCTGAACTACATTCACAAGCATTATAACCTGTAGTTATCGTTCATCATTTTTTATGATTTGACTGATGTTTATGCAAAGTATAGTTTTGCATCAATCCAATCAGCAAAAAAATGAACACTTCAAAAATAATCTACCTCATCGCTCTTATTGCCTGCTTCATGCCTTTTGTAGGTACTCCACTGGCCTTACTGTTCGGTATCATTATGGCACAAACGGTAAAACACCCATTCCCTGTCAAAAGTAAAAAACTAACTCACTGGCTTCTGCAAGCTTCTGTCGTTGGTTTGGGTTTTGGAATGAATGCATGGCAGGCTTTTGAAGTTGGCAAGCAGGGTATTTGGATGACCATATTTTCGATTACAATCACGATAACCGTTGGTTTATCCCTCGGTAAATTCCTGAAAGTGGAGAAAAAAACCTCGTACATGATTTCAACGGGTACAGCGATCTGTGGTGGAAGTGCGATTGCTGCCGTATCTTCATTAATCAAGTCGAATGAAAAACAGATTTCAACAGCCCTGGGTACTGTTTTTATCCTGAATTCAGTGGCACTTTTAATATTTCCATGGATTGGCCATCACATGCAACTTAGCCAGCATCAGTTTGGTGTATGGGCTGCCATCGCCATACACGATACAAGTTCGGTTGTTGGAGCAGCCCAGCAATATGGCGCGGAAGCCCTGCAAACGGCAACTACCATTAAACTGGAAAGAGCTTTATGGATCATTCCTTTTTCTTTTCTTTCCATGTTCCTCTTTAAAAACGAATCAGGAAAAGTAAAAATTCCTTACTTCATTTTCCTTTTTGTTCTGGCCATGCTGATCAATACCTTTATTCCGGCGGTGCATTCAGGTGCAGCGTTCATTGTAATGATCTCGAAAATTGGTCTTAAAATCACCTTGTTCCTCATCGGAACAGGTCTTACCAAAGAATTGCTCTCGTCGGTCGGACTGAAACCATTGGTTCAGGGAATTATGCTTTGGTTGATTATTTCTTCGCTTTCACTAACGATTATTGTTTATACAATTAGTTAAGCTCTGCTGAAAAATGGTTTTAAAAAACGATTTATTAAACAAAGAAAAATTAACATCGAGTCGGGTCAACAGACTTGTATTTTGGTTTTATCCGGATTTTTGACGCGAATAAATTTCCATTCGGGTTCCATTGGTAATTTTATGCGAATTGAAAGTTCGCGAGAGGTAAAAAATGCGATTTATATTCTTTCGAAATATGTTGGAGCGTAAAATCCGGAATTGAGCGTGAATTGAAATTTCAATTCCGGTATAATTACCAATAAAATGCCCCAAGAAATTTCTTGGGGCATTTTATTCATTTTTAGACACGAATTGAAACTTAATTGACCGAAACAGGAACAATTTCGGGATCATCCGCCTTTTTCAACGCCTTAATAACCGGGAAAAGTCGGTTGATAAATTGTTTGCCAAATTTTAAACCGGCCGAATGTATATTTTGCTCGTACTGCCGGGTTAAATTCAACTTTGCGATGGCCTTTAATGCTTCGGCCGTTTTTTCGACTGCAATGGCCGTGTGCAAATCGGCAATGCTCGTTTTGCATTCATCGATGGCAGTCTGCAAGGGTGAAATAAAAATAGCCAATGCATGACCATCACCCAGGCTTTGAATGCCTAAAATAATTTGATCGACCAGGGTAGGTTCAGACTGTGTCGGTGCATAAATAACACTACCTAATCCACTGGAAAATAGCATGGAGGTGGTAGCCATTCCGGGGTTGTCACGATCGAACTTTTTACTGGCATCCATCACATCGCGAACTTTATCATCGAGGAGAGAGTCTTTCAGAATAAGTAGGTCGCGTTTGATTTCGCATTCTTCAGTGGCAAGCTTCGAGGCCGCAACTTTAGTCAACAATTCGTTGTAGGTGGGTTCAATCGTGTTTGCAAATTCTTCGGCACCATTAATTTGCCTTGCAAGGCGAATATGCCGTTTTGCTGCGTTTAAGTGGACATTGGTTGAATGTCGCTCATAAAGGAATTGTGCCATAATCGAATTTTGTTTTTAGTTAGTGATTTTAGGATGGAATTAGAAGTGATTAATGACATAAGTAATTAACTGAACTAATATACTAAATATAATTAATATGTATAACGTTAATTGTGTTTTTATTCTGGCAAAACACATATTATCTGCATACATAATGATAAAACAAAGCAGGCATTTTTAGGTGCTGAATACCGTTGATATTTGCAAGGATGGATTCGGGTATAAGCAAGTTTTAAATAAACCACATAGACACATAGAACACAATAGGAAACACCAATTTCAAAAAAAAAGACACTCACCAGCCTGCCGCAGACTGGGATTATCGCAGATTATTAAAATTATATGTGACCTATGTGCCTATGTGGTTGGAAATCTTCATTTACAACTTTTTCAGCATCCACAATCCGCAGCCGAAATGTTTCGATGTACCTAAAGGAGCTGATAAATATTCGAATCCGAACTTCTCATAGACTTTTACAGCCAGGTTCAGTTCGGGCAGGGTTTCAAGATAAATCTGTTTGAACCCATATTCAATGGCTGTTTCGAGACAACGTTCAATCAAAGTGCGCCCCAATCCAATGCCGCGGGCTTCAGGCACCAAATACATTTTCACCAGTTCGCAGGTTCCTTCGGGTAATCCTTCGGTTGGATAAATACCACCACCGCCCAGTATTTTCCCCTCCATTTCGGCAATAAAATAAGCCGACCTTGGAGTTTGAAACAGTTCGGATAATGCATCAGTGGTCGGATCAAAAAAAACTGTTCCCGGAACATTGGCACCAAATTCTGTCAGGGTATTCCGAACGATTACAGCCAGTTCCGGATTATCGGAGGGTTGAATAGGTCGGATACGGATATTTAAAAGAAGTTGATTAGGGGGTGAGGACATCTGGTTTGTATATTATCTTGAACAAGAATTTAGTTCTATAATGGGCTGATGTAGAAGATTTTCACAAATGCTACCACAACTGAAAAATTGAATTGAGCAATGTTAGCATCTATAAATTATGCGGATCGATGAACTTTAAACCTTGAATGCTTTTAAAGTCGGAAATATTTCGGGTTATTAATACCAAATCATAAACAAGAGCTGTTGCAGCAATAATAGCATCGGGTAATTTTGTTTTATATTTCTTACGAATATCAATACTTATATCTACTACAGAGCTTGTCAAATCAAGTATAGTAGCGTCATCCATAAAATTGGTAAGTAATTGATAATGCGGGTCCGGAGCATTGAAGCCAAGCACTTCAATTTTGGTAACTACAGAAACATTGGGTACATTATCAATAATACGATCCATAAAATCCATACCAATATTAGAAAGCTTTTTGCCGAGATAATCAATTACGGCATTGGTATCAATTAAGTATTGCGGCTGTTCCATTCATTTCGGCTTTGGGTTACATAGTCCTGAAGTTCATCGGCAATATCAGAAGGTAGTTTTCCTGCATATTTTTCAGATAACTTTTGTTGTGGATGTATGCTTCTTTTTAGTACTTTAATGATGTGCAAATCTTCCAGATCTTCCAAGAGCTTGTATGCCTTGCTGCTATTTATTTGTACGAGTATTGTTTCCATTGATTAAAATGCTAATTTGCTTACATTTGTTACACAAAACAAATGTAAGCAAATAAAGTACACCAATAAAAGAGTTCCACACCTGATTTTCCTGTAGAAATCAGAAAACTTCTTCCTATTTCATTCCTGTCCACCAAGCTGCAGTGGATTCAAACTTATTCAAATCGACCAGTTCTCCAATCATCGGGTGAATAATGGGAACAGCCAATCGCTGAGCTTCTTTGGTAAGCCGCTCAATCGGTTCGTCCCAGGCATGATAGGCCAGTGCAAATTTGGCCCAGTGAACAGGCATCATTGTTTTTGCCTTTAAATCGATGGCTGCCTGAACCGTTTCTTCGGGCATCATGTGAATGTATTTCCAATAGTTGTTGTACTGTCCGCATTCAAGCAAAGCCAGATCGAACGGACCATATTCTTCACCGATTTTAGCAAAATGGGTATCGTAACCGGAATCTCCTCCGATAAATAGTTTCTTCGATGGTGTCTGCAAAACGAAAGCACCCCACATAGCCTGATTGCGCTTGAAACCCCTTCCGGAGAAGTGACGACCGGGAACATAGCTTGTTATAAATCCGGAATCAAGAATCGCCTGTTCGTTCCAATCTTTCTCAATAATTTTATCCGGATCGAAACCCCACTGTTGCAAATGGGCTCCTGTTCCCAAACCTGTAATTACTTTTCCCACTTTCGGCTTTAATTTCAGCACAGTTTGATAATCGAGGTGATCCCAGTGATCGTGCGTAATGAATAGATAATCAATATCCGGCATGTCTTCCGGAGTATAAACATCAGTTCCTTTAAAACTTCTAACCATAAACGAAAATGGCGATGCACTTCCGGAGAAAACAGGATCGACTACTATTTTTTTTCCATCGATTTGCATGAAATAAGATGAATGGCCGAACCAAACCAACACATTTTTTTCAGGATCAAGTTCCTTCAGATTGTTTTTTTCTGAAGGTAAGACATCTTTTGGTCTGTTACGCTTACTCCGTTTGAAAAAAGCGTCTTTCATTACAGAAAAATAACTCGCATCTTCGGCCAAATCAGGTGTAAAACTTTGGTTCTGAAATTTCCCATCCTTGTAGTTAATTGATTGTTGAATGCGCTTCAATCGTTCACCTGACGGAGCTTTGCCGAATCTGGTCAGATTAAGTGTTAAAAGGGTGGCTATTGAAACCAAAGCCATAATGGATATTGTTATGTACATCGTTTTCCTCATTTTTTCGTATTCTTTTTTGCCAATAACTTCATGTCTTTCATTTCCAGAATATTTTTAGAATATCCAGTTGACGATGCATGAATCATTGCTGCTGCCAAATCTTTCAGTGTTATCACTAAATTGGGTGCTATTACTTTCATTAATAAAAGTAATCCTTTCAGGTATTTGAAGGTTTTGTAATAAGTTTGTGACGGTTTCAATGGCAAAAATGGAATAATGCCCCCCGGACGAAAATTATACACCTGCCTGAAGGACATTTTCATCAAATCGTTTTCGGTTTTTCCTTTTACACGAGCCCACATGGTTCGTCCTTTTTCGCTGCTATCGGTACCTGCTCCTGAAATGTAACAAAAAGTCATATCGGGATTTAGTGAAGCAAGCGTGGTCGCAAAGTTCAGGGTTAAAGTATACGTTAATCTGGAGTACTCAGCTTCACTTTTACCCAGAGACGTTACGCCAAGACAGAAATAACAGGCATTGTATCCGGTTAATTGGTCACTCAGAGAGGAAATATCGAAGAAATCACTGTGGATTATCTCCGTTAGTTTAGGATGCGAATAACCAGATGTTTTGCGGCTTATCACCAAAACCTTTTCGACTTCAGGGTGATGCAGGCATTCGTAAAGTACACCTTCGCCAACCATTCCGGTTGCACCAGTGATAATGACTTTTAGTTTATTCATTGTTCTGTGAATGATTCGTTCTTTATTATTTCTTCCAATTACATACATAGTGATTAACTAAACCCGAATACAGCACAATATCGTTTAACGAGAAAAACATTTCCCCGGCTAATTGGATGTAGTATAAGAGATACGGGGGACAAAACCCAAAATAACTGAACGAGGTTAAATCGGACAGCAGGTATTTTATAGGTCGAATGTAATCAACTTAACGCCCTTAAAAAAAATCCTATCGGAATAGCATATAAAGTTTACGGAAGATATTGAAAGCCCTGTTTGAATTTTCAGCACTTCCCCGTTAAATAAACACAAAATACGATCATATAAAAACGCCAAATCAATACTTAAATGACTGGTTTTTCCGTTCTTGTGAAACGAAGCATTGTTTGCCTGGCGACGGTGCCATGCTACCTTGAAAATTAAAGAAGAAAACAGAGCGGGAGATAATTCAAAACAACAATGAAAACGTACAGCAAAACAATTAAAAATCTGGTACTTCAGTCAGGTACAATTTTAAAAATATCGATTCTTTCAATCACCTTTTTATTTCTAAAAGCGAGTCCTGTTTTCGCCCAGGGGAAACTCACCGGGTTTGTGATTGACGATGAATTTAACGAACCGCTCGAAAAAGCGGTTGTCACCATTCCCGGAACCTTAATCAGCGTATTGACTGACCAGCAGGGCAAATACACCCTGGATCTGGCAGCCGGAGATTATTTCCTGGAGGTCAATTACCCGGGATATTTCAAAAAGCAGTACAACATGTCAGTTACCGACGGAATCACCACTCCGATGTTTGTCATCAAACTAGAAGCCAATGCAGTAGGTCGGACCGCTCAGCACCGACTCACTTCTTTCGAAAATAAACGGGAGTTTCCACAGACCATCGAAAATTTTTCGACCTGGAAAATGACCGAGCAAACCGGAAACCAGGAGTTCAACCAAGCGATTGAGACGATTCCTTCGACATCATTTTTAAGCAACGGAAGCGGATTCGCCGATTCCGAAATTGGATTCCGTGGAAACGATGCAACCCACACTTCATATACCTTCAATGGCATTTTACTGAATAATCCTGAAAACGGACGTGTTGGTTGCTCTACCCTATCGGGACTCACTGATTGGGCCGGACAGATTCAGGTCGTCAGTGGACAAGCTGCCAGCCCGGTTTCAGGAATAAATTCCGGAGGTTTAGTTAATGTACTTTCCTTTGTACCACACGAAGAAGCCGGATTTGACATACTAAGCGTTTTGGGCAACAAAGGCTTCCTGAAAACTTCGGCAACCGTTCATACCGGGCTGTCAAAAAACGGATGGGCATCCTCAGTTCAGTTATCCAGAACTTCAGGAAACGGGCTGGTACAAAATACGGCTTTCGAACAATATGGATTTTTCGCCAATATCCACAAAGAATTTAATCACCGTCACACGCTGGTTCTTAACCTGAACGGAACCATCCAGCAGCATGACCAAAACCGGAGTGTTTCGATTGGCGCATACAACCGTTTCGGAACCAAATACAATAGCCAATGGGGGTTTCTCGATACTAAACCTTTATCATGGAGCACCAACTACGGAAGAAGCCCTATGATTAGCCTGACTCATTTCTGGCAACCACGGATTAAAACTTATATCACCACACAAATCTTTGCACAATTTAACCGGTCAGCCCAGCTTATGCCGGGTGGAACACAGGGAATCGTATTACCAGGAGATACGACCGGCCTGGTTTTATTTGATGAAATCAGCGATTGGAACAATGGTCTGGAAGTAACAGAAATGGGAGCCATTCGTCAAGCCGATGAAAACGGAAAATTCACCAATTCTGAAAACTCAGGAATATCAACTCTGGCAGCAATCAACCGGGAAAACAGGTTTGGACTGCGATCGGTTTTAACGCATGAGTTCAGCAAAAAACTTGATTTTAGCGGTAGTTTCGATTTGGAACAATACAAAGCCAGTCATTTTGGCGCAGTAAGCGATTTACTTGGTGCCGACGGTTACACCAGCTATTCTGATGTGAATCGTCCTTCAGGATATGCCGTTGAAAATCTGTTTCAATCCAGTTTTTTCACTTTGTATAATTCTGCAGATCAAACAGCTTATTATTACGAATCAGGAATTCAGTCCGGAGGTCTTACGTTGCGTCTCGATCATCACGATTCCGGAAAGTTCTGGTTCATCGAAGGATCATCTTCCTTACAAAACATCCGGAGGATCGATCACTATGCCTATTTAACTGATGATTCCGAACGAAAAACCAAATTCACCTTGTTAGCAGGAGGACGCTTGCAATCTGGTCTTCAAATTAATCTTTGGAAGTACCATTCTATTCATCTCCGGATAAATTACGGAACGCATCAACCCCTGTTTAACGTTCTTTTCCCCGCAGGAAATAACTGGAAAAACGATCAGGCAACCAACGACCAAAACTTTGATGCTGAATTTGGATACACCATTTTCAGCCGAAGATTAAAAATTGAAGCACTGGCTTACCGGTCTCAGGTTTACAACCGGTCAATGGTCAGCTATTCGAATCTCCATCCTGACGATTCGTTTGGATTGGCAACTGGTCTGGAGGAAATCCATCAGGGAGTAGAGCTAAAATCATCTTATAAATCAAGCAAAAACTTTCAGTTTAATCTGAATGGTTCACTTGGAGACTGGAAATATTCGAAAGATGCCAAAGCCAGCATCTATAATTCGGATAACCAGTTAACTGAAACCAATGATTTGTGGCTTAAGAACGTGAGAATTGCCAATGCACCCCAATTAAGTTTATTTGCCGAAGCAGAATACCGATGGGCACATAACTTATACGTACGGTTGAACTATCGCAGGATTGACAAAATTTATGCGCCTTTTGGTCTTTACGATTTCAACGGTTTGACTGACCGGACCGATTTCGAACAATGGAGATTACCCGGATTCAACTTACTGGGAGCAAGTGCAAATTATCTGCTCAAAATGAGTAAATCAC
Organism: Prolixibacteraceae bacterium; assembly: GCA_035648135.1. GTDB lineage: Bacteria > Bacteroidota > Bacteroidia > Bacteroidales > Prolixibacteraceae > Aquipluma. The sequence goes on along the minus strand of DASRMB010000025.1, from coordinate 28,773 downwards.
ACACTATTAATTTCATATTCGGGGCAAACAATATACTTGACGATGAGCACATTGAACAATCGGCAACAAATTTAAATGAGAAAAATCCACGATATACCAGCAATCAGGTTTATTATGGAATGGGAAGAACCTGGTTTGCCGGATTCAAGTACCAATTCTGAAGAATTTTTAAATCAGCTGGACATACTGCCAGATTATGAAATAGGGTATTTATTGAAGTAATTCTTTGGCCGTTTCCAAGGCAGTAGCCGAAAAATTTTCGCCGCTCAGCATCTGGGCAATTTCTTCAACGCGTTCCTGCGCAGTCAGTTTTTTTATTGAAGTAAAAGTCTGTTCATTCAAATCGAATTTATAGACTTTGTAGTGATGATTTCCTTTTGCGGCAATCTGAGGTAAATGGGTAATATTTAATACCTGAACGGTTCCTGACATTTGCTCAAGTATTTGGCCCATTTTCAAGGCCACTTCACCCGAAATACCCGAATCAATTTCATCAAAAATAATGGTTGGTAACGAACGTGCGTCGGTAATTAACGTTTTAATCGCCAACATTAAACGCGACATTTCGCCACCAGAGGCAATTTTCCCTATTTCCTGCAATTCCTGATTTTTATTGGCTGAAAACATGAAACTGACTTCATCCAGTCCGAAAGAAGAAAAATCCTTCAGATTTCCGAATTTCAACTGGAAAGCCGCATTCGGAATTCCAACATTCCGCAGTACATCAATAACCTTATTTTCAATTGACGGCGTTACAGCCTTCCGTTTCAGGCTGATTTTACCAGCCAGTTCAACCAATGTTCCTTTTTGGTTTTGTATTTTCAGTTGAAGTTGTTCTATTTCGCGATCATACGAGCTAACCAACTGAATTTTGGCTTCAAAATCAGCCTGAATTTGCAATAATTCAGCAACCGTTGTGACCCGGTGTTTCTGCTGCAAAGAATAAATCAGATCGAGCCTCCGATTGACCTGTTCAATTTGTTCCGGATTATTTTCTGTTCGGTCTTCAATGACTGATGATTCCTCTGCAATATCTTTCAGCTCAATGTAAACTGTTTTTAAACGTTTAAAAATCTGTTCCGCTTCAGGAAGAACCAATCCCAGTTTTTCGATGTTAGTGAGATTTTCTTTCAAGAGAGACAGAACTGAGCGCTCATCTCCAATGATAAACTGGTATGCCTGTCCGAATACCGATTTTATTTCTTCTGCGTGAGTCATTTCTTCGAGCAGGAGTTCCAGCTCTGACTGCTCCTTTTCGACCAATTTTGCATCAGAAAGTTGCGTATGCTGAAATTCGTAATAATCAAGATCTTTTTTTGACTGTTCAGCTAACAGCAACGATTTATTCAAATTTTCCTGAAGAGATAGAAATGATTTATAGGCAGAAGTATAATTTTTCAGAATCTCCATGTTACCCGCAACCAGATCGACCATGCGTAACTGATAGTTTTTTTCATTCAGTTCGAGATTTTGATGCTGCGAATGAATATCAATTAACTTCAGGCCCAGATCGTGCAAAACTTTAACATTAACCGGCGTATCGTTAATAAAAGCCCTGGATTTTCCCTGAGGTGTTATTTCGCGGCGGAGAATAGTAACATCTTCATAATCCAGTTCATTCTCGTCGAAAAAGGATTGCATTCCGTAATTCCGGATATCAAAAATTCCTTCCGAAGTACATTTCTCTGACTTATCCCTCAAAACGGAAGAATCGGCTCGTTGACCGATGATCATGCCGATTGCACCCAACAAAATTGATTTTCCGGCTCCGGTTTCTCCGGTCAGGATGTTTAAACCTCCACTGAAATCAATATCCAGCGAATCAATTAAAGCATAATTTTTTATCGAAAGTGATTTTAGCACAGGAATTTACAAATTTGGTTAATGATCGAAAGATAATGAACAGCACTTTCAATCTGACCCTAAAGATAACTGATTATTCAAACATCAGAGACCTTCTGCTTTTAGTATTTTTTCGTATTTGCTTCCGTTCGACGGATCGCACTCATTCAAAATAACCGAAACCCGATTGCGCTCATCAGGAAACGAATTGGAGAAAATATTGACCAACTCGTCTGATTTGGCATCAAAAAATATTTGGAGAATATACAAAGATGGTCGTGTTCTAAATAATTTCTGAATCGATTTCAGTGATTCTGCAATGGCCGCCCTACCTTCAGGAGTTTTATCGGCCATTAAATCAAGACCTTGCCGATGATACTGATAAATGCAACTTCTGAACCCTGCGTATGACTTATTTAAAAGATTTTCAACCAGCCAGTAACGGTTTCGTTCGCTTTCGTATGCTTTCCAACCCTTTTCGCGGGCAGTTTGAGAATTATTTACAATGTTCTGAGCCTTCTGGAAAAATTCAGTTCCTCCTTCCGGGGAAAAGGAATCGTAATCCATCCCTAAAACGATATAGGCATAATAGGCCAGGATATTGGTCAGATTATCTTTATTTGAAGTTTCATTAAACTCCATCGTCTGATACTCAATATACTTGGCATAGAAATCATTATCCTTGATGTTCAGCAAAATAGTTTCGTACGAGGAGTTAAATACCGGCCGGCGAACCTGAACCTGAATACTTCCTTTAAACTCATCAGAAGAAATCTGTTCTTCGAGATTGATGAAAAAACTACATTCAATCCGTTCATCCATTGAATACTTATGCTCTGTCCATTTGCGGTTATTCATGAACTCATACAAATCAGACTGCATGGCTTCGAAAACAGTTTTATTAGCTCCCTGTATTTTTGAAGCTGATATACTGATATTGCAGCGTAATTCCTGCGCAATCAAAGAATTGCCCCAAACCAGCACTACTGCTAAAAAAATCCAAAATCTTTTCATCTCAGCTGTTTTTCCGGATTTGTACTTTTACAGATTATCTCTGAAGTCCTGCTTTTCGATCTATTTCCAAAATGATTCGGACTACAATATCGGCAGCAACTTCAGTCTTGGATTTTAACTCAAAAAATGTCTGATTATTGTCCTGATCAATCATTGTTACTTTATTGGTATCCACACCAAAACCGGCTCCCTGATCATTCATGGAGTTTAAAACAATGAAATCCAAATTCTTCCGCTTCAGTTTCGACCAGGCATTAATCAGTTCGTCGTTAGTTTCAAGCGCGAATCCGATCAAAAGTTGTTTGTCGGTTTTCAGGCGGCCCAAATCACCGGCTATATCGCTGGTAGGTTTCAGTTGAATGGAAAGGTCGTCAGTCCCTCGTTTCAGCTTACTTCCGGAATAGATAACAGGAGTATAATCGGCAACAGCAGCGCACATCACAGCGCCATCAGCTTCCGGGAAAATCCGAAGACAATGTTCATGCATTTCCGTGGCAGATTCAACCGGAATAACAGTTATTTCAGGATTCGTGATTTTGACATTGACTGGACCGGAGACAAGTGTTACCTTTGCTCCGGAAGCAGCCAGTTCATTAGCAATGGCATAACCCATTTTGCCTGAAGAATAATTTCCAATAAAACGAACGGGATCAATTTTTTCGTAAGTAGGGCCGGCAGTTACCAAAAAATGCCTATTCAGCAGTTTTTTTTTTTGATTGAAGAACGTAACAACTTCTTCGACTATACGCTCAGGTTCTTCCATTCTTCCTTTGCCATGCAGGCCACTGGCCAATTCACCTTCTCCGGGCTCAATAATCAGATTCCCATAAGAACGCAGAATATCCAGGTTTGACTGATTCGCAGGATGCCTGAACATATCCAGATCCATTGCAGGAGCAATTATTACCTGGCATTTTGCTGACAAATAGGTGGTAACAAGAAGATTATCGCAAACTCCATGAGCCATTTTACCTAAAGTAGCTGCTGTGGCCGGAGCAATCAACATGAGATCGGCCCATTGCCCCATATCGACATGCGAGTACCATGTGCCATCGTTTGCTGAGAAAAACTCAGATGCCACTGGTTTTCCGGAAAGCGCAGACATGGTAACCGGAGTTATAAACTCTTTCGCTGATGGAGTCATGACAACCTGAACTTCAGCACCTTCTTTCACCAGGCCCCTTAAAAGTATAGCTGCCTTATAGGCAGCTATACTTCCGGTGACACCGAGAACAATATGTTTTCCTGTTAGCCGCATAAAGGCTTATTTTTACAATTCTTTATTCCGATTTTCCTTGGCAGGATTACGGTGGTAAATCTGATCGTTCACAAATTCTTCGAAAGCAATCAAAGTAGGTTTTGGTAAACGTTCGTAGTATTTTGAAATCTCGATCTGTTCGCGATTTTCAAATACTTCTTCCAGATTATCAGTATAGGAAGCAAATTCCTGCAATTTCTGACTAAGTTCTTCTTTCATTTCAGAAGCGATCTGATTAGAACGTTTGGCCAGAATCATTACAGTTTCATAAATATTTCCTGTACGGCTTTCCAATTCTCTTAAATCCCTCGAAATAGTTGTAGATTCTGCTTTTGTTTTCTTAAAATCCATATTAATTAATATTTGAATCCGATTTATAATTTAGAAGCTTGGCCGTAGTATCATGATACTTTTCTACTTCCTTCCGGTATTTACTATCCGGGTATTCGTCGACAAAGGTAAAATATTCATCCAATGCAGAACTCAAACGTTCATGTTTTTTTTCTTCAACACTTTTCATCGCCAGTAAATACTTTGCTTTTAGCAGCATATACATTAATTCTTGGCGATATTTTGTATCCGGAAAATCTTTCAGCGACGACGCCAATGAAACTACCGCAGCTTTATAATTGTTCAAATCGTAATAAAGTTTGCCACTTAAATACGATTTGTACACTAACTTGTCCCGCATCTCGATAATCAACCGATTGGCTTCCTCAACCCTTGTAGATGAAGGGTATAAATTGATGAATAACTGTAACGCATCAATGGCATTCTGGGTAACCTGCTGATCAAGACGGGGACTCGGTGAATCAAGATAAAAACAGTACCCAACCAGAAATTGTGATTCCTCCGCAAATTCACTTCGCGGAAACTCCTTGATCAACGATTTAAAATAATGTCCGGCCATCATATTATCCTTCATGCCAAATTGACTTTTGGCATAATAATAATACACTTTATCAGCCCGGCTGGTGCCTCTGACAATATTGATAAGATCTTTTAGAAGCGTTGAAGAACGAACAAATTCTCCATTTTCATAATACTCAAGTGCTTTTTTATACTTGAATTCGTAATCGGTACTCTTGACGATCTTATTATAATCGCCGCAGGCACTGAACAACAGTACAAAAATAATAGCAATCGGTGCGAAATTTCTCATTTTCATTAACATGGCGCAAAGATACATTTTTATATAAATTTTCCGGCCGAAAAATAGAATGAATTATTCAGATATCAATCCAGTTTAGTATTAATTAACAATTTTGCAGACTTAATTAAAAAGAATTACTTTTGCGATGCAAATTTTAAAACCAGATCAAGTGGATATTTTCGAAAAACTTAGAAACAACTTGGGAGACCTGGGGAAATACATGAAACAGGCTCATGGATACTTTGCTTTCCCTAAATTGGAAGGCGAAATCGGTACAAGAATGAAATTCAGAGGGAAAGAAGTTTTAGTTTGGAGTCTGAACAATTATATCGGACTGGCCAATCACCCTGAAGTCAGAGAAGCTGATGCACAAGCCGCAGCTGAATACGGGATGGCATACCCAATGGGAGCACGTATGATGTCAGGTCAAACCAGCAAGCATGAAGAACTGGAGCAAAATCTGGCTGAATTTGTTGGAAAACAGGATGCATTTTTGCTGAATTATGGCTATCAGGGAATGGTATCCATTATTGATGCTGTTTGCGGAAGAAACGACGTGATCGTTTATGACTCTGAAGCTCATGCCTGTATTATGGATGGAATGAGGTTGCATATGGGCAAACGATTTGTTTACGCCCACAACAATATGGAAAGTCTCCGGACTCAGTTGGTAAGAGCAACTAAACTGGCAGAAAAGCAAGGCGGGGGTATTATTGTCATTACTGAAGGTGTATTCGGTATGTCAGGTGATCTTGGCAAACTGGATGAAATAGCCAAATTTAAAGACGAATTCGAGTTCCGCTTTTTGGTTGACGATGCACATGGTTTTGGAACTATGGGTGCAACAGGTGCAGGAACTGCTGAACATTTTGGTGTTTCTGACAAAGTCGATCTGTGGTTCGGAACGTTTGCCAAATCAATGGCAGGAATTGGAGCTTTTATTGCCTGCGACGAAGATATCTGTAACTATTTACGTTACAATATGCGTTCACAGACTTATGCAAAGTCATTACCAATGCCTATGGTTATCGGTGCTTTAAAACGACTTGAACTTTTACGCACCAAACCGGAACTTCGGGAAAAGCTATGGTATATCGTTGACAAACTTCAAAGTGGGTTGAAAGCTCAGGGCTTCGACTTAGGAGCTACCAATTCATGTGTTACGCCGGTTTACTTTACGGGAGGAGTTGGAGAAGCTACAAGTGCTGTAATGGATCTACGCGAAAATTACAATATTTTTTGTTCCGTAGTTGGATACCCTGTTATTCCGAAAGGACTGATTATGCTTCGTCTGATTCCAACAGCTTTACATACGTTGGAAGATGTGGAATATACAATCAAAGCATTTTCTGAAATCAGGAAAAAACTGGAAGAAGGGAAATACAATACTTCTGAAATTCCCTCGTTTATCGAATAAAATATAATAAATTACAGGAAACCCATCCGCAATGGGATGGGTTTTCTATAATCTATTTTCATTCAATTTTTCGCCTCTTTAGCTCAGTTGGTAGAGCAGCTCATTCGTAATGAGCAGGTCGCCGGTTCAAGTCCGGCATGAGGCTCAGATCAAGAATAGAGAAACCCTCTGGAACCAAGTGTTTCTGAGGGTTTTTCTATTCTTATCACACCGATTATTACTTCACACTGTTTTTTCTCCAGGTTCGCAGCTAACCATCCATAAATCGACGATGACTTATTCAATCGTGAAATCCAGCTAAAAAAGAACAATCATCAAAATCCAAACAACTAACAATCAACAACTAACGCTCCAACCAGCCTAGCCATGCTTCAATAAAAAAAAAGGTGATTTGCCGAAGTAATTACACCGATTAATCTTGATAAAAAATAGTAACCTTATGAATAGTCCAACCGTTTAAGAAAACATTTCGTCAGACTTATCTCAATAAATTGACGTGTTCGCAAGGCATTATTATGTAATATTAACTACTGCATGATATATTAACCTTTAAAAACCACACAAAATGAACAAAACTTCACTTCTGATGATTGCAGTTTTCTTTACAATTACTGCAATGGGTCAAACTCAAAATGAGAAAAAACAATTTACTGGCTTTCAAAATCAACTGAACAGTGAAAATTTGCAGAGCTATTTAGGTCCGGGCGAAAAACCCGACAGCACTATTTCCGAAGTCTGGGACGAAGATGCCGGCAATTGGATTTTTTCAAGTAGAAAAAAATACAGCTACACGATTAACGACAATACTACCACTGCCATTGGTTCAGAAAAAAATGCAGGCACTGGCTTCGCATGGGAGTATACGGATAAAACAGAAACCACCGTCGATGCAAACGGAAACACAACGTTGGAAATTACTTTTTCCTGGGACAAAACTTTAAGCCAATGGGAGGCTGGAATGAAAATGGAATTCACATTCAACGCAAACGAAGACATGACTTCGAATAGTACATACATGTGGAATTCAAGCTTAGACATGTGGTTTGGTTTAATTAAAACTGAATACACTTTAGATGACAACTCGAACGTGATATCGGACATTGGTTACCGCTGGGACTTCCTCACCAGCGGCTGGCTTGAGTCAGGCAAAACAGAATACACCTATACAAACGGCGATATGACTCAGGAACTTTCTTACGACTGGGATAATGCACTCAGCGAATGGGTTAGTTCAGGTAAAACAGAACTCACTTACACAGAAGGAAATATAAGTATGGATATTTCGTCTGACTGGAACACTACAACCAGCGAATGGATAAACGCAAACAAAAATGAATACACCTATACCGATGGAAAAATGACGATGGAAATTAGCTACGACTGGGATGAAATCGCTGACGATTGGGTATATTCAAGCAAGATCGATATCACCTTCGATGCAAACGGAGAAATGGTTATGTATAGCTTTTACTCCTGGGACAAAACCGCCAGTGTATGGATTGGTGAAATGAAAATTGCAATATCTTCTGGTGTAGTCTCAAATGGAATAAACTACAGTATTTCAACAAGTTATTCATGGGACGAAAACACCAGTGATTGGATATATACAGGCAAATCAACTTCTTATTATTCTGATCAAACCAGTAATTTCAATGAATTTTCCAATAACGAAGTACTTGTTTATCCAAATCCTGCCAATGACTTTATACAATTCGATTTCCCCTATCAACCAGAACCTGCATTCCTGCAAATATTTGATATTCAGGGCAAATTAATTCTGGAACGAAAGTTAACGAACCAGAACCCCATACCTGTCAGTAGTTTACATAAAGGGGTCTACATCTACAAACTACAAATGAAAGGAATGATCTCAAAAGGAAAACTTTTAATAGAATAACAACAATGCCATTTCAAATAGATTGATCAGTAGTTTGAAACAGTCAGAAGACTCATTTTATCACCAAAAAAACCTTACAAATCGCTCGATTGCAAGGTTTTTATTTTTGACAATACAGTAAACCTTATGCAATAAACATGACTCCAAACGAGATAAAAAGTCCTCCATTTTTTTATTCGACAAAATAATAAGTCCCAGGAAAATCAAGTTTATTTTTCACTTGCTAAATGTCAATCGATCTTTTTCTTTAAAAAGGGTTGGTGTTAATTTGAAAAAACTACTTTTGCACCGGCTTTTTAGCTTATCAAATTATCCAGATATTTATAGATATGGAAAGCGAATCACTAATTCTCTTTTTTATAATTGCCTTGGTCCTTGTTGGCGGAGCAATTGTCTTTTCAACCCTTGTTGCACCGCATTCATTTAATCCTGCTAAATCGGAACCTTATGAATGTGGAATTCCTACTGAAGGACCAGCATGGATTCAGTTCAACGTGGGTTATTACCTTTTTGCAATTATCTATCTGATTTTCGATGTCGAAACTGTCTTTCTTTTTCCCTGGGCTGTTGTCATGAAATCAATCGGATTGAGAGCATTTATCGAAATCATAATTTTCTTTTTTATACTTGGTCTTGGACTATTGTATGCATGGAAAAAAGGAGCTTTGAAATGGGTGTAATAAAATCAATGAAAGATGAAGATTTCGGAGATAATGAATCTCTTGAACTCTTGAAAACGTCAGGTAACAATTTCTTCCTGACCAGTATTGACAATCTACTGAACTGGGGTCGTTCGAACTCGGTGTGGCCACTCACCTTTGCAACCAGCTGTTGCGGCATTGAGATGATGGCTGCCGGTGCTTCGCGTCACGACTTTGCCCGTTTTGGAATTGAAGTATACCGTGCTTCGCCGCGACAGGCTGATGTAATTGTCGTTGCAGGAACTATCGTTCACAAGATGGCTCCGGTTTTAAAACGACTGTATGATCAGATGCCTGATCCCAAATATGTGATTGCCATGGGAGCCTGTGCCGTTTCCGGAGGACCATTTTTCTACAATAGTTATTCGGTAGTTCGGGGAGTTGATCATATCATACCTGTTGATGTTTACATTCCAGGATGTCCGCCCCGCCCCGAAGCTTTACTTTACGGAGTTATGCAGCTTCAGCGGAAAATCAAAGGCGAATCAGTTACGAATCCGGCTGATCAGACCGATCGAATACTTTAATTTTTATACAGTATGCTGAATAAACAGGAATTAACAGAATTAATCAGGGAATTTGAACCTGATACCGAGATTCCGGAAGGAACTCAACTGTTGGAGGCGATTGTTCCGGTAGAAAAACTGCTCTCACTCGTTGAGAAACTGAAATCAAATCAAAAAACTGCTTTTAATTATCTGATCAGTGAAACCGCAGTTGATTTCATCACCCACATGACCGTTGTTTATCACCTGGAATCGACAGAATTCAGGCATATGGTTGTGCTGAAATCAGTGCTTTCTGATCGTGAAAATCCGATAATCGAAAGTTTAACTGCCTTATATCCTACTGCAGAATATTTTGAACGCGAAATTTTCGACTTGTTTGGAATCCGGTTTAACAACCATCCAAACCTGAAACGTCTTTTTCTGGAAGATGACTATGGATACCCGCTTCGTAAAGATTTCCGCGACGAAATAAATATCATTGAACGATAAAACTCAAATGATGAGTGAAGAGATTATAAAAGACGTGATTGTTGGGGAGAATGAGGACTACATTATCAATATGGGTCCGCAACACCCGTCAACTCACGGTGTATTAAGATTGGAAGTTTGCCTGAAAGGCGAAACGGTAAAATATCTGATTCCGCATATTGGGTACATTCACCGCGGAATCGAGAAAATGTGCGAAGCAAACACTTATCCGCAGATTATTCACCTGACCGACCGGATGGATTACCTCTCGGCTCATATGAACAACGAAGCAGTTTGCCTTTGCGTTGAAGATGCTTTGCAGGTTGAAATTCCGGAGCGGGTTAAATACATTCGCACCATCCTGGATGAATTAAACCGAATTGCCTCGCATCAGCTTTGGTGGTGTGCTTTCGGAATGGATCTGGGCGCATTGACCAGTTTTTTTTATGGCCTTCGCGATCGTGAATATATCCTGGATATTTTCGAAGAATCATTCGGTTCCAGATTACTGCACAGTTTTGTTACTCCCGGTGGTTTAATGCACGATGTTCATCCTAATTTCCAGAAACGGACCAAAGAATTCATCAAATACTTCAGGACAAAACTTCCTGAATACGACCAGCTGCTAACTGGCAATGTGATTTTCCAGAATCGGGCCAAAGGCATTGGCTACATGAGCAAAGAGACTGCCATTGGATATGGTGTTACCGGTCCGGCCGGAAGAGGTTCAAATTTCTCTTGCGACATCCGAAAAATCGCACCCTACGGAGCTTACGATAAAGTTCAGTTCAACGAAATTCTGGAAACTGAAGGTGACACATTTGCCCGCTACAAGGTAAGAATTGCTGAAATGTGGGAATCGATGAAGATCATTGAACAGCTGATTGATAATATTCCTGAAGGTGATTTTACGGCAAAAATGAAACCGATCATCAAACTTCCGGCTGGTGAATATTTCCGGAGAGTTGAAACTGCACGAGGAGAACTCGCTGTTTATGTGGTAAGCGATGGAAATAAATCACCCTACCGTATCAAATTCCGTACGCCTAACTTCAGCAACCTGTTCGTATTGAACAAGCTGGCTTCCGGACACAAAATAGCCGACCTGATTGCCATCAGCGGTTCGCTCGACCTCGTAATTCCTGATATAGACCGATAAATGAACACAAATATGTCATCTAACATCTACGATTTCTCAACACTTACCGGCTTCATTCATACCTGGTTATCAGGAATGATGTCATCCGGATGGGTTGTTTTCACCGAACTGGTTCTCATCGGACTGCTTTTCCTTTTGTTTTATGCACTGCTTGGACTGTTTCTGGTTTACCTGGAACGTAAAGTCTGCGCCATTATGCAAAACCGTGTTGGGCCAAACCGTGTAGGTAAATGGGGGCTTCTGCAAACCATTGCCGACCTCATTAAATTATTGATGAAGGAATTAATTCCGATCCGTAAAGCCGATCCAATTCTTTTCAACCTGGCGCCGTTTATTGTTATTCTGGCTTCGTTTATGGCAATGGCTGCACTGCCCTTTGCCAAAGGACTTCAGGCTGTCGATTTCAATATTGGTATCTTTTACGTCATGGCTGTTTCTTCGCTTGGAGTAGTGGGTATTTTGCTCGCCGGTTGGTCAAGTAACAGCAAATATTCGTTGATTGGAGCCATCCGAAGTGGAGCACAAATTGTGAGTTACGAACTTTCGGTCGGACTTTCATTACTGGCTATTGTCGTTTTCTCCGGAACTATGCAGCTTTCAGGAATAATTGAAAGTCAGGCCGATGGATGGTGGCTTTTTAAAGGACACATTCCGGCTGTAATCGCTTTTATCATTTATCTGATTGCCAGTACCGCAGAAATTAACCGCGGACCGTTCGATTTGGCTGAAGCTGAATCGGAGTTAACTGCCGGATTTCATACTGAATATTCAGGAATCAAGTTCGCATTTTTCTTCCTGGCCGAATACATCAACATGTTTATTGTTGCAGCCATTGGAGCGACGGTATTTTTAGGTGGCTGGATGCCTTTCCACGTTGGAACATGGGAAGGATTCAACCAGATTATGGATTACATTCCTTCGATAATCTGGTTCTTCTCGAAGACCTTCTTTATCATCTACCTGATTATGTGGTTTAAATGGACATTTCCACGTTTGCGAATCGACCAGTTGTTGACTCTGGAATGGAAATACCTTTTACCAATCAGTCTGTTCAACATTGTATTCATTGCCTTCATCGTTCTGATGGGCTGGCATTTTTAAATATAACAGCGGAATAAAATGAATAGTATAATCGAATATTTTACCGACCTGTTTAAAGGACTTTCCTCGCTGTGGGCAGGTATGCGCGTGACCGGGAAATACTTTATCAGTCCGGGTGCAATTGTAACTCAGCAATATCCTGAAAACCGCGATACCCTGAAAATGGAAGACCGGTTCAAGGGAGAAATCATCATGCCTCACGACGAAAACAACCAACATGCCTGCACGGGTTGTGGAATTTGTGAAATGAACTGTCCGAACGGATCAATCGAAATTTTAACCGATCGCGTTGCAAATGCTGAAGGTAAAATGGAACGGGTGATTGATAAGCACATTTTTCATCTTTCGATGTGCACATTCTGTGGGTTGTGCGTGAAAACCTGCCCTTCGAATGCACTGGCTTTTGGTCAAAAATTCGAACATGCAGTATTCGACCGCAGTAAACTCACTAAAGTTTTGAACCAACCTGGTTCTTCACTTAAAAAGGAGGCTAAGAAATGAGTATGAACGTCATTATGTTTTACCTGTTTTCAGGAATAATCCTGATTTTTTCGCTGTTATCAATCACCACACGAAGAATATTAAGGGCTGCAGTTTACCTTCTGTTTGTACTCGTTGCGACTTCAGGATTGTATTTTATGCTGAAATACCAATTTATGGCCGCCGTTCAATTAACCTTGTATGCCGGAGGTATTGTGGTTCTGATCATTTTCAGTATTCTGCTTACCAGTCATATCACACACCGTTTTAAACATCCTGACCTGATCAACTTGTTGATGGGAGTTAGTGTGTCAGTAATTGGCGCCGGACTGGTCATTACCACACTCCTCTCCCACAACTTTGAGGCTGGATCGACTAATGAACTGCCGGTCAACATGACCGAAATAGGTAATCAGCTGCTCAGTACCGGAAAAAACGGATACGTTTTACCGTTCGAGCTGATCAGTATATTGTTGCTTGCCGCGATGATTGCTGCGATTGTTATTGCAAAAAAGGAAAAAAATAAAAATTCAGAAATATGATTCAGGGAATTCCAATCGAACATTTTTTAATTGTAAGCACCATCATGTTTTTCATCGGTGTTTGCGGTTTCATCATTCGCCGAAACTTGATCACTATGTTGATGGCCATTGAACTCATTCTGAATTCAGTCAACATCAATTTCGTAGTCTTCAACCGATACCTGTATCCCGATCAATTACAGGGGCATTTTTTCTCTCTGTTTATCGTTGGCATTGCAGCGGCTGAAGCATCCGTAGCCATTGCACTGATCATCAACATTTACAGAAATCTGCAAAACATTGATGTTGAAAATGTCAATGAAATGAAATATTAGACAAGGTTAAAGTCACCGTTTTCAGTCGTAACAGACACTAATCTGAAGCTGGTAACTTAAATATAAAAGACGCTAAAAATTTAAGATATATAACAATGGCAGGATATACTTATACTGTATTCATTTTACTGATTCCGCTGGTCATATTTTTGCTTACCGGGTTATTGGGAATGAAATGGAAACCAATTGTCTCCGGACTGATTGGAACAACCGGAATGGGAATTTCGTGGATACTTTCCCTAATAACCGCCGGAAGTTATTTTTTCGGCGGAGCACATGGAGTTGGAGCCTTTCAGTCGATTATTCCCTTTGAAATAAGCTGGCTGCGTTTCACAGAAACCCTGATCATCAAAATGGGCATTTTACTCGATCCGATTTCTGTAATGATGCTCGTTGTAGTGACTACCATTTCGTTTATGGTTCATATCTACAGTTTGGGCTATATGAAAGGCGATACCGGATTTGCACGTTTCTATTCGTTTCTATCCTTGTTTACCTTTTCGATGCTTGGGTTGGTAATTGCCCCTAATATTTTCCAGATGTATATTTTCTGGGAGTTGGTTGGTGCCAGCTCCTTCCTTCTCATCGGATTCTACTATGAAAAACCATCAGCGGTTGCGGCATCAAAAAAAGCATTCATTGTGACCCGTTTTGCCGATTTAGGTTTCCTGATTGGAATTTTAATTCTTTCGTTTGTAACCGGAACTTTTGATTTTGCCAAGCTGACTCAACCCGATACCACTATTTTTGCTAGTGCAGCTTCGATGAGTTTCATGGGAATTTCAGCCCTAACCTGGGCCATGACGCTGATGTTTATCGGTGGTGCCGGTAAATCGGCTATGTTTCCGTTACACATCTGGTTACCCGATGCCATGGAAGGCCCAACACCTGTTTCAGCATTAATACATGCTGCCACCATGGTTGTTGCCGGTGTTTTTCTGGTTGCCCGTATGTTCCCGGTTATTCACTTTCAGGCTCCGGAAACACAGGAAATTATTGCTTACGTTGGCGGATTTACTTCGATTTTTGCAGCAGTAATAGCCATCACACAAAACGATATCAAAAGGATTCTGGCGTTTTCGACCCTTTCACAACTTGGATACATGATGCTGAGTCTGGGAGTTTCAGGATATGGTGGCGAAGAAGGATTGGGTTACATGGCTTCCATGTTCCACCTGTTTAATCACGCCATGTTTAAGGCATTGCTTTTCCTCGGTGCCGGTTCAATCATTCATGCCGTGCATTCAAACTACATGAAGGATATGGGTGGACTGCGCAAATATATGCCCATTACTCACATTACATTTCTGATTGCCTGTCTGACAATATCGGGAATTCCACCATTTTCAGGATTTTTCAGTAAAGATGAAATTCTGGTTGCAGCTTTACACCACGACAAACTTCTGTTTGCTGTTGAGTATATCGTAGCCGGTCTAACTTCTTTATACATGTTCCGTTTGTATTTTAATGTATTCTGGGGAAATGACAGACATTATCATCATACTCCGCACGAATCGCCGCTAACGATGACAATTCCACTCATATTTCTGGCAATTGCATCTATTTTTACCGGATTTATACCATTTAACGAATTGGTCACTTCAGACCAGATAGGTTTCGCGACTGAATCAAACATGTTAGTTGCCATTCCTTCCGTTTTAATTGGATTGCTGGGAATTGGAGTAGCATGGATTCTATACAAAAAGGAAAGCATTGTTCCAGCGAAACTGGCTGCACGGTGGGGAATATTATACACAATGACTTACAACAAATTCTATTTCGACGAGATTTATCTCTTTGTGACCAAAAAGATCATTTTCAATTATATCTCTCGTCCGGTGGCTTGGTTCGACCGCCACATCATCGATGGATTTATGGTTGGAATCGGCCTGGTAACCGAAAAAATATCCTATCAGATTAAAGGAATGCAATCCGGACAACTGCAGCATTATGCATTTATGTTTATTGCTGGAACTTTGGCACTTGCCCTTTCACTGGTTTATTACCTGAATTAAAAATTAATAAAAATATATTCGAATGAGTATTCTTACTTTATTTGTAGTAATACCGATTTTAACCATCATTGCCATCCTTTTTACCAAGGATTTTAAAGGCGCAAGATTGGTGTCGGCAGTTGGGATGGGCATACAGCTCATCACCACAGCGGTACTTTTATTCATGTATCTGAGTGCACGAAAAACCGGTAACATTCACGAAATGTTGTTTACCGCCGATTATACCTGGTTCAAAAGTTTAAATATCCATTATTTCATTGGAGTTGATGGTATTGCAGTCGCCATGTTATGCCTGACTTCCATTGTAGTTTTTGCCGGAATTTTTGCTTCCTGGGAAATGGAATACCTTTCCAGAGAGTTCTTTATTTCACTGATTCTGCTGGCTACCGGAGTTTACGGCTTCTTCATTTCGCTCGACTTGTTCACGATGTTCCTGTTCTACGAATTAGCTGTAATCCCGATGTACTTGCTGATTGGAATCTGGGGAACCGGTCCGAAAGAAAGTTCGGCGATGAAACTTACGCTGATGTTGATGGGTGGCTCTGCCCTATTGATGGTTGGAATATTCGGAATCTATTATAATTCAGCTCCCGATGGAGGTCCGTTGACATTCAATATTCTGGAAATTGCAAAAGTGCACATGCCCATCGCAACGCAACGTTTCTTTTTTCCATTCACTTTTATTGGTTTCGGAATTTTAGGTGCATTATTCCCATTCCATACCTGGTCGCCCGATGGTCATGCTTCGGCACCAACCGCGGTTTCAATGCTTCATGCCGGAGTATTAATGAAACTTGGAGGATACGGATGTTTCAGAGTAGCTATATTTTTAATGCCTGAAGCTGCACACGAAATGGCCTGGATTTTCATTATCCTGACTACAATTAGTGTTGTTTACGGTGCGTTCGGAGCAATCTGGCAAAACGATTTGAAATTTATTAACGCCTACTCATCAGTGAGCCATTGCGGACTGGTGATTTTCGCCCTTTTGATGTTGAACCAGACAGCGATGGACGGAGCAATTCTTCAGATGATTTCACACGGCTTGATGACAGCTCTTTTCTTCGCCTTGATTGGTATGATCTATGGAAGGACTCACACTCGCGATATCAGAGAGATGGGCGGTTTAATGAAAGTGATCCCATTCCTGGCAGTTGTTTATATGATTGCAGGTTTCGCTTCACTGGGTCTTCCCGGATTAAGCGGATTTGTGGCCGAAATGACTGTTTTTGTTGGTGCCTTCCAACATACGGATATGTTCCACCGGGTTGTGACTATTGTTGTTGCTTCATCGATCGTGATCACCGCAGTTTATATTTTACGTGTGGTTGGCAAAATATTGCTTGGCCCAATCATCGATAAACACCATGAACAGCTCCATGATGCAAAATGGTTCGAAAAATTAAGTACTGTAACACTTGTTCTTGCAATTGCAACCATCGGTATTGCACCTCTTTGGTTGTCAGACACCATTTTAGCAAGTCTGAAGCCTGTTATCGCTAAACTGGCCATGGCCATTCCTTTTTAAAAGCCCCCTAAATCCCCCGAGGGGGACTTAAGGAAAAGAGATATTAAATTTTAGAAATACAAAATAATCGGAACGTTCAACTCCCCCTCCCTATGGAGGGGGTTGGGGGAGGCTTCCAAAATACCGAAAAATATGGATCTCGGACAATTTATACTCATGCGACACGAATTGCTGCTCACTTTTGCAGCATTGGCAATTCTAATTGCAGAAGTTTCGACAAGCGAAAAAAACAAAGCCCGCATCATACCATTTGCGCTTGGTGTTTTTGCATTAATAACGATCATTGGTTTTATACCAGGAGAAACCGGAAACCTTTTTGGGGGATCCTTCCAATCGAGCCTGCTGACTACTTTCATGAAAAACATTCTGAATCTGGCAGTTCTGATCATTTTTTTACAAGCAGAAGGCTGGCTCCGAAAAGAGGAAAATGCAAACAAAATCAGTGAATATTTTATCCTGACTTTATCGACCCTGATCGGGATGAATTTTATGATCTCGGCAGGTGACTTCCTGATTTTCTATATTGGACTTGAAACAGCAACGATACCGATTGCCGGACTGGCAGCTTTCGATAAATATAAAAGCCGTTCAGCAGAAGCTGGTATCAAGCTGATTTTATCGTCTGCTTTTTCTTCCGGAATCATGTTGTTCGGACTTTCGATCATATACGGAGTAACCGGTTCCATTTATTTTGCCGACATCAGCAGTCATATTTCAGCAAATGCAATCACTGCACTTGCTTTTATCTTCTTCGTGAGCGGAATGGGATTCAAAATTTCACTGGTACCTTTCCATTTCTGGACAGCCGACGTTTATGAAGGTGCTCCGGTAAATGTGACTTCATACCTTTCCGTGGTTTCAAAAGGAGCTGCAGCATTCATCTTTACAATCATCCTGTTTACTGTATTCAAAAATATTGTTGACCTGTGGCAACCGCTGATTTATACGTTAGCTGTATTCACGATGACGTTAGCTAACCTGTTTGCCTTGCGTCAGGACAACATTAAACGATTCCTTGCCTTTTCATCCATTGCCCAGGCCGGCTTCATTCTGGTTGGTATAATAGGTGCCGGCGAACTGGGTATGACATCAGTCGTTTATTTCGTGTTGGTTTACGTTTTCACGAACCTGGGGGCATTCGGGGTTGTATCAGCCATTCACAATGCATCGGGTGTTGAAACCATTTCAGGATACAACGGACTGTACAAAACCAACCCAAAGCTCAGCCTGTTGATGACTCTGTCGTTGTTTTCCCTCGCTGGAATTCCACCAGTTGCAGGTTTCTTCGGAAAGTTCTTTTTGTTTACCGCAGCAGCCGGAAGCGGATATTTCATTCTGGTTTTTATTGCCGTATTGAATGCAACCATCTCCTTGTATTATTACCTGAGGGTGGTAAAAGCGATGTTTATCGATAAAAATGAACAGCCGATCCCTGCCTTCCGCAGTTCGAATGCCATGCGACTTTCTTTGGTGATGTGTGTTGCAGGTATTTTTGTGATTGGATTTGCCAGCGGAATCTTTGAATATATCCGAAGCATCAGCATCTTATTTTTAAACTAAAAAGACCCAAAATATGGCTCTCAATAAAGGAAAACATTTGGTTGAAGAAATTGATGGAATCCGTTGTTCTGTAGTTGAAAAAGGAGTTTCTCCTGAACGCACTGAATTTCTGAAAAAATTGCTCGAATTAAACGGATACACCGTAAAAACAGCTTCGGAAGGAGAATCAGGAACAAACAAAATTGGAGTAACTGACATGCTTTTTAACCCGGTTGTTGATGTGTACCAACGCAGTTTAAAAAGCTTTTCAGGCCACAAAGTAACACCAGCCTACTGGCTTCAGGAATCGGATAAAGAAACCGAAGCAGAAGTAAATTACTGGACATTTAAGGGTTAAATAAATATAAAAAGAGAGCTAATGCTCCCTTTTTGAATAAAGTTCAACTAAAAGATCTATTGAAGAAGATTTTTAATTCACATCAGTCGTCTTAAACGACCAAGTCGGGCTAAATGCAACTTTATTACCATCATAAATTGCCACAACATACCAGTAATAGGTCGTTGAATTTTTAAGTCCGGTAACAGTAACTTCCATATCTTCGATTCCTTCGCCAACTAATTTCTGTACGGTCGAACCTGACTCAAAAATAAAGATGTTATATGTTAATATGGTACTCGACTTTTTCCCACTCACATTCCATTTTACCGAAAATCCAGTCAATTGATCCAATGCACCGTTGCCTGGAACCGGATCATAAACAGTGATGTTTCCTATGTTATTTTCATCCTTAAAGATCAAAACATCCAATTTGGTTTCTTCCTCTCCATAAACGGCGACAGATAAGGTATTACTCAAATAGTCCTTCTTTTTGACATTCACCGCAACTTCACCTTCCACCAACTTGGGGATGCTAAATTTTCCATCCAAATCAGTCAGTAAGGAGATACTTGCGGGCGAAGTTGTAATTAAAACGCCCTGAATAGGCTCATAAGTTTCACCATCCAGAACGATTCCATTTACCGATCCATAATTAATGATGTCGAGCTTTACTTCATCGCAGGAAGTAATTGAGACCAAAAAGAAAAAACATGCGATATATATAATTTTTTTCATGATAGTTGTTGATTTAAAAATATGCCACTTTTTGCCTTAACTTTATAAAATAGAACTTCATACCAACTGAAATTCCCCAGCTTGCGTCGTTATATGTCCCACTGTGGGTTCCATCAAACCGATCGTTTAAATAGTAGTTCCAGCCAGATGAGACAGAAAGACCAAAATTTTTGCGAGCCATGTACTCTAATCCAAAAGATCCATTCATCTGAGGAAGAAATACATCATTAGTTAGACCTACTCCAGATTTATTGTAGTCGAACCCTCCGCCGAAACTTAAGAATGGGGTGAACTTATCGTAGGGAAGAAACACATAACGAAGGGAAATATTGGTGAACATGGAATAATCATTGACCTTTTCCTGAACCATTAAACCACGGTAACCAGTTTCTGAATCGATATACCAATGTGGACTTAAGGCCGCACCTAATCCGATTGAAGCTTTTGGCCGAACGACACCAGCTGTATAATCTCCCAGGAAGGAATTACTCCCAGCCGAAACTCCAAGCGACAGTTTGCCCCGGTTGTTTTTTTCCAGAATACGACCAAGTGGATCAGATTTATAATTGGTACTCTTTTCATCCATATAATTATTAATGGCGACAGAGGCAGAGTCCTTAGGATTCTGAAGAGCCCAGAGTTTGTCCTGAATACCTTCGATGATCAGACTCTCAACAGCTTTCTCAATGGCTTCAGTAACACAGATTTCAGAAGGTTCATTATACGTAAATCCGGTTTCTGCTTCCAGCAATCGTTTGGTTTTAACATACCGAAACAAACCAATTGAAACTTCTTGAGAAAGGATTGATTTTGTTGTATAAACAGTTTTCAACACTTTGCCATTAGCCGATGAAACCGCACGAATATAAATACTAACCCGATCCTCACGATATTGTCCCGAAGCATCTGCTCCAAAATACCGGATACCGGCACCGCCAGTCAGAATATTCGATTCATAGGAAATAATCCCACCTTCGAGAATTACACCTGCAAATAACAATGGAGGCAACATCGACTCATTGTTCTGATCGCCAACTTCGTATTGTGCGCGGCTGGTACGGATAATTTTTCGTTCATTTAATAAATTAGCCATATTTTCGCGCTCGATTGGGATAAACCAACCTGATTCTTCCAATGCACGAATTAATATAGTAGTAGCACCTTGAGTTACAGCAGTCGACCAATTCGCTCCGGTTTCTGATGCTTTGTACTGTCCGGTTTGATCTCTGAATTTATAAACTGCAACAACAATTTTTTCTTTGGCTTTCGGCAAGTCCAAAAGCACTTTTTTGGCCGGTGTTTCCGGTCCAATAACTGCTCGTCTGGGCTGCATGGGCTGATGCATGTATGATCCGCAAGCTGCCACCAGGATCATCATAATCAGCGCAATAAAAATCCTTAACAGAATGGTTTTCTGCTTCATAATATCGAAATATGTAATGACTGATTAAAAATAAGGTACTGAAACCGTGGTTTGACTTCCTGATTTATTATCGACAATCGTAATGTTTAAACCATCAGTCTGATCAGCAACCTCAATCTGGTAATCACCCAGAACATAAGTACCTGCGCTTAAAGCGTTTTCGCCAAACTGTCGTGCAACAATTTGCCGGGAAAGTTGGCTTAAAATCTGCCGGTTCAAACTTGCTGTGAAGTCTGCCAACGGATCTGTTTGGTAAGGATTGTATGCACTGGAAGTGGTTTCCTTAATGTCGTTCTGCGCTTGTGCCGAACTCATCAACCAACTGTAATTGTATGGATTGCCTCCAAAAGCCGGATTCTTCGGCTGGTAAGTAAAATCTTGTGCGTACGTTTTTCCTGCCACGAAAAAAAATACAATCATTAGAATTGTAAATGTAGTCCTCATTGTGATTGGTTTTAAAGTTTTTGTTTTTAAATCAACATCTTAATCTTTTAATTTAGTTTGAATAGTTTTTAATACTGTGATTACTTCTATTCGATCAAGTCATGCCGAATTTATTTCGACACCTAATCCATATTACAGATTCCGAAACAAGTTCGGAATGACAAGCTAACAATAGGAGAGTATCCGGAGTTAAAAAATTCCTGAGCCGGTCATATCATCGCCGTTCAGCTGCTTCATGATTTCTTCGTAATTAGCCAAATAGCTTTGAGTCGTTGAGATTGCATCTATGGATAGTCCTTCAACGATATCTTGCCGGGGTTGAAGGATAGACTGATAAACCGGAGTGTCGTTTATCGACACTACGATCAGTGTAGAGGTCATACGAAAAGGTTTTTCACTAATGGTTATGGTATAGTTGGTTGCATCTTTGGGAGCAATCCACCCGCTATAAAATAAGTCATAAAAATCTTTTCCAGTTTTGGTTTTTGTATCATCAACCAGTAAGCCATCGATTTCAATTTCAGGTTCGGTCGATTTTTGAGACTGGTTAATCACCTGATCAAACAGTTTCTTTAGCGCTTCAGGAACCGGTTTTGTCATAATGCTGTCCTTTTGATTGACAAATGGAATTAACAAGAAAACCGATAGAAATATAGTAGCAAGGTATTGCATAGCTATTGTGTTGGAAATGAGAAAAAGGACTGGTCGATTACTACTTTCATATCACGGCCACTCTGAGTAACTTCAATTCCACCCAGGGTATTGGTAAATTGATTGTTGACCTCCAACGTGAGATTGATACCCTTTTGGATAAAGGCATTTCCGTTTGGCTTCGATTTCGATGCATCTGAAGTATTCAGAATTAAACCTTCGCCTTCCTGAATAATAGTTTCAGCCAATACTTTAGATGAGTTGTTTTCTTGCCTGTAACCAATCACCTCATTTTTATTCCCTTTCTGATAAATAACCAGGTAATTGTTGGTTCCATCCTGTTCAGCATCAATTTTATTGTCACTTCCCTGCTGTATGGCAACAATAGCATTTTTAGTACCATTCTGACCAACTTTTAGTTCATTACGTTCTCCAATAACCAGTGATTGGGTCGCTGTTCCATCATTGTTATTTGGTAAGGTGCAGTAAATTTCCAGCACATTTTTGTATTGGTCTTCCTTCTTTTCATCTTCAAGTTCTCTGGTTATGTAACCTAACTGAAACCCAAGCAATAAATTTCCACTTCCAATCTGCCCAATGGTCATTTCATTCGAATTTCCCTGTTGAATGCTGTATGTCTGATTGGCAAAAGCCGATCCGGCATCGGACTGCTGACTGACGCTGGATTTATTCCAATTTCCAATCTGCTGGGTCATTGTCATGTTACTGATACCCTGATTTTGCATTTGAAAACTCAAAATATCTGACAGGCCTGAAGTCTTTATCTGATGAATGGATTCATTCTCTTCAGTCTCATTCACCAAAACATTACCCTGAGAAAATGCAGTGAAAAAATTGAGCATTAACAGAAATAATAAGTAACTGGTTTTATTCATCGTCATAAAATTTAAATTACCCCAGCCCGAAGGCCGGGGATTAAACCATCACACATTAAGGATTAAGGGACTAACCTATTCCGGTTTGAAGATGGTGGCAGGTATTTTTGAAACAAATAATTAGGGATGTATATCAGCTGACTGACTTACACTTGCCCAATTGTTTGATCCGTCTTGAATTACGCTAACGTAATCTGTAGCTCCTGTCGAATTCAAATCCAACATATTGTCTCCAGCTCCTTTTTGGTCAATTTTCAAATATGTACCGGCAAACGAAGCACTACTTTTAGTACCGGTGGCCAATCCATCTTCAAAACTGGCGACAACGTTACCGTCTCCAACCTGATCAATATCAAAATTAGCCGCATTGGCGGCACTTGTGTTTTTTAACCAAAGCAGGTTATTATCTCCGGCCTGAGTAAACGTAAATTCTTCAGTCGATGTCTGCACATATTTGATTGTATTTCCAATTGTTGTTGGATCTAATAAAGCTCCCTGGGTAACATTAAGCTTACCATTGGTATTCACATACAATTTGTTGTTGTCGCCATATTGGTTTGCAACCAAGCCTGAAGTCGAACCAAAAACAGCCACATCCTCAGTAAATGTTGCAGCGGCATTGATACCACCAATTGTATTGTAATTCCCTTGCTGCGTAACATCAGCACTGCTTAAGGTTAAGTTTAATCCGGTTGAATTTCCAGAACCCTGTTGGTCAACCTGAAAATGGAATGCGCCATAACCATAAAGATTATTATCAACTCCATTTTGAGTCAGACTGGCTTTGTTGTCATCCCCGTGCTGGGTTAGTTTATTCACATCGTAATCTCCCCAATTACCAAAATTACCTCCAAGTTGAGTAATATTGGCACTATTTGAAACACCATTCTGAATCGCAGTATAGGAATTAAGATATCCACTTTGGGTTGATTCTAAAAGGTTTGCGGAGCCAGTTTGTGAAACGTCTGTTACACCGCCAGTGGTACTCTGACTAATTTTTGCGTAGTTTCTATTTGTGTTCTCACCAGTATGAATCTGAGTTAATCCAACAGTATTATCGCCATGATCAAAACCTCTTTGAGTTACAATAGCATCGTTAAATCCACCTAATTGATCAATTCTAAAATCTGATCGATCAGAACGCTCATCTAACTTTGCATAATTATTGTTTCCGCTTTGATGAACGTAGTTGTGAGGAACAAGACTGTAATTTTGATAAGGACTATTTCCGTTTTGCGGACCGACCTGATCCACATCAACTTCATTTGAGTTGCCGTTTGAAACCACATCAATGTAATTAGCATCACCACCTGATTGGTCAACATTTGCAACGTTTTTTATGCCAGTTTGTGCAACTTGGGCCTTTTCATTTGACCCGGTTTGATTAACCGTTGCTGCATTTGCAGTTCCGGTAGTTGGATTCGTTCTTGTGATCGTAACCGGAGTAACCGGAGTGAACTGAGCCAAGGCCACACCTGCAACCAGCACCATACCAAGAATAAAACTTAGTTTCTTCATGATTTTTGATTTTAAATATTTACAAAAAACATTCATTATTTATACCTTTTCCCCGGCCCAAAAGGACCGGGGATTAAACCATCACATTAAGGATTTAGCAACTAAGCCATTCCGGTTTTGAAGATGGTGGCAGGTATTTTTGAAACAAATAACTATGGTACAATTACAGTTGACTGATTTACACTTGCCCAATTGTTGGTTCCATCTTGCATTACATCGATAACTGCATCAGCTCCAGCAGAATTCAAATTCAACAAATTGCTTCCAGCACCTTTCTGGTCAATTGTTAAACTTGCACCTGCGAATGTAGCGGCACTTCTGGCACCAGAAGCCACGTCACCAGCAAAACTAGCAACAACATTACCGTCACCAGTCTGGTCAATATCAATACTTGCTGTTGCAGCACTGGTATTGTTTAACCAAATCAGGTTGCTGTTACCATCCTGATCCAATGTAGCTGAACCTGTAGATGTCTGAATGTATTTAATTGTATTGTGATTACCATCTTGAGCCAATTTGCCCTGATTTACAGTTAACGAACCTGCGGTGCTTACATACAATTTGTTGTCACTGCCATATTGTTTTGCCTCCATTGAAGCACCAATTGCGAACTCAGCCACATCACTTGAATAACCAGCAATAATATTAAGGTCACCATCTTGCAACGTAGTGACAACATTATTTCCCAATTGACTAATCTTAGCAGTATTTGTTACACCATATTGCTCCATCTTGAATCTATTATTGCTACCCTGAGCAACTGATCCAATGTTATCACTACCTGTCTGAGTTATTCTATTCCAAGTATCACCAGTAGTTCCAATATTAAAACCAGAAGCATATTCTCCATTGTTGTCTCCAATCTGGCTAACAGTTGCATTATTATTAATACCATGTTGTCCTACAAAGAACTGATCATTGCTACCCTGTGTAGTTCCATTTACAACATTCGCTGAACCTTCCTGGCGAACATCCATGTCATTATTATATGAAGATTGTTTAATTGTTGCAGTGTTACCAAGCGTTGCTTCATTCTGGATTTGAGTAATCCCATGATTAACAAAATTGTGGTTACTACCCATTATTTCCATTGTTGCAGTATTACCATTTCCTTTTTGATCAATGAAACCATCATTATCATTCGAAACTGTTCCTCCCAGTAATCCTTCTTTTAAAGTTGCAATATTATTATTACCATCTTGTTTTAGAAAACCCCAATTTGGTTTTCCATAATCGCCATTCCTTGAACCATTTTGCACAACAGTTGCTGTATTATCAGTACCCTTTGAATCAACCGTTACAAAGTTACTTGAACCAACCTGATCAACCTGTGCAGTATTTTTCGGCCCAGATTGGGTAACATTTGCTTTGTTTCCATCATTTGTTTGATTTACAGTCGCTGAATTCTGAGCGAATACCATACTTGCCATAAAGGCAAAACCTAAAAATAAACTTACTTTTTTCATGATTTTGGTTTTTTAATTAATAAATGAGTGAAAAAATAAAACTTGTATTGTTAGTTTACGATTTATGAAAAACCCTTTTTTCGATTAAAATGCAATAACCTCCTTTCCTCGTTTTATGGTTTATAGTTTGATTGTGACAGATGTACTTGATTGTTATTTCCGTTTTGCTTAATGCTTACTTTCCCTTTCGTTTCCTGGCTGACCGAGACAGAATTGTTTTTGCCATCAATTTTTATTGTATTAATGGCTTTTGCTTTATTTGTAATGGTTTCGGTTGTTTTCACCGTTAGTGAATCGGTTTTAATCGTTACAATATTTTGTGGGCCATTAATGGTTATTGAAAAATTTGGGATAGAGTCAGTCTTTGCCGTTTGGCTGGCACAACAAACACCAGTCCTGGCTTTTATATTTTTTATATGTTTTTGAGTTCCTGAAGTGAAAGAAACGCTCAAACAAAAAAAACAAAAAACGAAAAGTGTGAAAATCGACCTCATAATAACAGATATTAAATTGCGAGGGGATGAAAAATAACGATACATGAATTCATTACATGCTTAATTTAAAGCACTTTCGGCACAAAAAAAATTGTGATGATAAGATAAGACATGTAATACTTTCCTGATGTGAAGTCCCTTTAATCACATCATATAATGAATCGCTGTATCAAATTTCACTTAAATAAAACCCGAAGACAATAAGTGAAATCACTAAAATATTTTGATTTTGACAAATAAGTGATTTCACGTATTGACTTTAAACCATGTCAATTGTACAGGTACAAAAAATGATGTGAATAGGTTTTTTGAAATCAAAAATTGGATTTGAGTGGAAATGGGAAACTCCGAATAATTAGAATGAATATATTCAGGAAACCATTAGAGCCATTGTTCAGTTAAAATTTGAGAAATTTTAGATACGTAATCACATTTAATGAGGACTTCCTAATCATCAGATAATTGTGTATTCAAACTTAAATCAAAAATAATGCTGTCAGCTAATATGTTATGGATATTTGGAGTGTTATATCTCAATCAGATTATTTCGCAGGGCATAAATAATTACTTCAATCATATTCTTCGAATTGGTTTTCTCCATTAGGTTTGCCCGATGTTTTTCCACAGTACGACTAGAAATACACAATTTATCTGCAATTAACTTCATGGGCAATCCTTCCATCGAAAGACACAACACTTCAGATTCACGTTTGGAAAAAAAGTCCTCAACCTGCCGATCCAAATATTTATTTTGCTTTCTGAATACTTCAGTTAATTGTTTTCCAAGTGAATCAGTTACAACAACATTCTCTTTTTTTAATACTTTTAACATATCTAAAAAAAAGTCCTCATTTTCCTCTTCCATGGTATGTAAACGGGTACAGAGTCCAGCCATTAATGAGTGTCCTGAAAATTTTTCATAAACAGAAACAACCAAATTAACTTCCAGTTTTTTATTATTTGCTGATTTAATTTCAACTTTTTCACTAAAGAAATTAAGTATTCCTTTCGAACATCTGTTAATTTTATCTTCGATCGTAAGGTATGAAACCGGATCAATAATATCTTCGATCGAATAAGAGGTGATATTTCCCTTTTTCAGGCCAACCATATTAAGTAAAGCAGGATTTGCATCAATTATCATATGTCCATCAAATAAAAAAATACCATTGGGAGTCACCTGAAATAAAGCATTAAACTCATGTCGTCCAATTTCCTTCAATTTTTTAAATTTACTTAACCTCTTTTCAATGGTAGTGATTAGATCTTCATTATTAAACGGCTTTACAAAATAATCATCGGCACCCAAAACCATACCAAGCCTGATATCCTTCAGATCTGAGTTACCTGTTATAAAAATAAATGGAATCTGATCTAGCAGGGAACTTTCTTTTAGAACATTGAAAACCTGAAAACCATCAATTGAATCCATGTTAATATCACACAAGATCAAATCAGGGGTGTATTCAAATACTTTTTGAATACCCAAAGCCCCATTATTAGCATAACAAACATCATAACCGTGAAAGGAGAGTACGTTTTTAATAGTTATTCCCAATCGTTGATCATCGTCAATTACAAGAATCTTAGTTAGATAGTTCATAAGGTGTAATTATTAGAACCAGAATACCTTTGCCAACTTGACTGAATTTCTCAATTTATTTGTCCAGCATTTTTCACCAATGAATATACAATTACTAAACCCAGCCTTCAATATTAAATGTGCTTTAAGTGACTGTTTAAATTTAACACAGAGAGTTTTAATTTCGATTAAAGAACTTGTCGTTCAGCTTTATAGATTACACTTCAATAAAAAATACTATTTGAGAAAACACGGAGATCACAGGGAAGAAAAAATCGCTTTGCGAT
>DASRMB010000024.1:0-26488 GCA_035648135.1 Prolixibacteraceae bacterium | reverse complement strand
CCATACGTTCGGTTTTGGCCTGCTCTGTCTCAACAGGCAACTGAGCTTTTGCAAAAACAGACAGCAATATGAAAACTGTTAATAAGTAAATTTTAATTTGATTAATCATTTGATTGATTGTATTTATGGTTTATAATCTTTATTGATTGTCCGTTTACTTAACGCCCGATCTTTTGTCAAATTTAATAGTTGGTTTATCAACTTTCACCACAATCGGCAATTCCTTCTGAGCCAGCGAGCTTATTGAAATAGTTAAGGTAGTCAAAATTGCCAAAACATAACTAACCACATGTTTGTCATTTGTTTAGTATATTATTATTTTACAATTCTGAATTGCTTTTACCCCAAACAGCCACCCCCTTATTATTCAATCCGGTGAATATCAGGCACGAATCAATTTTGTTTTCCCAATCTCTTCCTTTCTGAACAAACAAATTTTCGATTGTTCCATTGCTCCAACTCAGCTGAAGCCACGGTGCGGTATACGACCATTTGTTGCTGGCATCGCCATTTAATGTTCCGGCAGCATCAATGGTCAGTTTTTCAGAGACCTGCAAATCGGGACTGAATTGTTCCGTCTGATAGCCAGGAACAACGCGATAATTAAGGACAATTCTCTCCCAAATGCCTGGGATGGAAGTCTGTGAAACAAGATCGCTCTTTTCCCAGGCATATCGTTCAGGAGATGCAACCGGCCAACCATCAGGAGTCCAGAATAATTTCCGTACTTGCAAATCCATGAAATACTTGTCTACAGTTGGCCGACCCTGATTGGCAATGAAATATTGTCCATTTCCATCATCAAAAACAGTGCAGTGCGAAACACCCTGCCAACCTCCATGTCCAAAGAATTTATAAGGTGCCACGATCATCGGGCCGTGATCAACATCACTGTTGGCGTCCACTTCATTGTAATCGTAAAAAGGCCCCATAGGACTGTCGGCGCGGCAAACGCGCGTGTTGTATTTTGTTTCGAGCCAATCGTAAGCTATAAAGAGAAAGTATTTATTGAGTGATGGATTATAAATCACTTCAGGGCCTTCAATATTTCCGTTGTAATACTTATCATGTGCATAGCCACGGTTGGCAATGCGCTTTCCGATATTACCCGTAGTTGCTGCACGGCCTGTTGCCGCATTGAGTTGCAATACATAGATTCCGTCAAAACCAGAGCCGTAATATAAGTATTGGTCTCCGGAAGGTGAAGTTACCACCGTAGGATCGATTGCATTTGTCTGAGCTACGCTGTTATTTTTGGAAACCACGATCGAACCTTTGTCTGTCCATGGGCCTTCAGGATTTATAGCAGTTGCCAGCCCAATGACACTGAGCCGGCTGACATTGCTGGCAATGGAGTAATAAAGCCGATACTCCGCGCCCACTTTTAGAACATATGGAGCCCACAACGAATTATTTGGAATTCCGCCCGAAGAGATGATGGCTTGCGCGCCAATTGAAGGCAATTGGCTGTTAAAGACCCAACCAACAAAAGACCATTCAACCAGATCCTTCGATTTCCGGATTTGCAAACCCCATTTTGGTGAGGTATTTCCATAAGCAACATCGGTACTGTAACAGTAATAATAATCACCAAATTTCTTAATGGAAGGATCGTGAACATTGTACGGTCCCCATTTATTCACAAAAGAAAAGTCCATAACATCACTGTAAGTATCATGAATACTGTTGATGTTAAAAACAACAGCAGGAGGTATTATTACAGGTGGATCTTCTCCTTTTGGAACAGGAACAGGATCTGGTTTTTTTGAACACGACGAAACGATCAAAAAAACAGACAGGGTAACTAAAAGAAATCTGGGAAATTGGTTCATTTTATTTTATATCAGGCAATAATTGATGTCAATGGATTTTATTTATTTTCGCTACATTCCATTCTGAAAACTACGGCATTGCTCCCGCTCATAACCGGAACTTTAACCTGTAATCCTTCAGGGATCATAGTCCAGTTAATTTTCTCGTTCGTACCTAGAACTGTCACATTTTCAACAGTCAAATCCGCAGGAAGCGACTGCTTCGCAAAACCTTTGAAAGTAATCAAACTTCCGGCCTGAGGTATTCCCATGGTGATTGCATAAATAGCATTTCCTTTCTTTGTATATCGGATATCCTGTGCCGAATATTTAACCTTTAAAAATTCCTGATGGTTTTCGAAATCGCCTTCTGGTTGGGTTGTCGGTCCTTCGCCATATACGTACCAGGGCCGGGTTCCATAAATTGCTTCACCATTTGTTTTCAGCCAATCGCCTATCGACAATAATACTTCCTGTTGGTTTTCAGGAATAACGCCATCGGCTCGCGGAGAAACATTCAGCAACAAAACTCCATTTTTACTGACGATGTCGATCAAAACATTGATCAAATCTTCTGATTTCTTCAGGACCATATCTTCGGTGTAGCACCAACTGTCGGTACTGATGGTTTCGTCGGTCATCCACAAGTGCGATTCAATATTTTGTTTTCTCGATTTTTCGAGGTTTTCGATACTTGTTACCAGTGGTAAATCGCCCTGTTTGCGGCAAATTACAACTTCTTTGCCCTTCTTTTTCGATTCTTCGATGTAGTATTTTGTGAATTGGTATAAGTATTTCTCCGGAATTAACTCTAACCACGAATCGAACCAGATTACATCTGGACTGTAATTATCGATGACTTCTTTCAGCTCACCAAACCAGATAGGTTCATAAAACTCTTCAGGAGTTACGTTGCCATATAATAACCGAAGCATCGGATTATTTGATGAAGTAGGCATTCCAACGAAATAGGGAAAATGACTGTCGTACAAATCAAAGAAATCGAGGTTTTTGGGTTTTCGGGTATCATCTTTATACCTCTGGAGTAACCGTGCATGGTGAAAGGTAGTTACCAGTTTCATGCCATGTTTGTCGATTTCGGATTTTATCTCTCCGAGAACGTCTCTTTTTGGTCCCATCAGCATGGCATTCCATGGAGTTATGTGGCTGTTCCACATGGCAAATCCATCGTGATGCTCGGCAACAGGACCGGCAAATTTAGCTCCGGCACGTTCAAACAAATCGACCCATTCGCGGGCATCAAAATGTTCGGCTTTAAACATAGGAATAAATTTATCGTACCCAAAATCTTTGGGATCGCCATATGTTTCTTTATGGTGCAGATTTTCTTTCGTTCCTTCCATGAACATCAAACGTGGATACCATTCATACGAATAGGCTGGAACTGAATACACTCCCCAATGAAAGTAGATTCCAAATTTGGCATCTTTTAACCAATCGGGTTCAACATTGTACTTTGTTTCGTCGGCCAGTTTTTCCCAGTCCATTTTGTAATTTTCGAACTGGGCGTTGGCTTGCAGAAACAAAACGGTAATCACCGACAAGAGAATTAATTTCTTCATAACAGGTTTTTATATTGATTTATTTATTTTAGAATAGACCGGGTATTGTGAAGAAAGGGGACAGTCGTCCCCTTCCTTTTAAAATACTTTCAATGAGTAAACCAATAAAGTGACCCATCAAACTTTAACCTATTCACTAATAACCAGTATTTTGAGTCAGATTTTTATTCACCTGCATTTCTACAAGTGGAATTGGCCATAATTCGTTAATTCCTTTTTTAAAGTGTTTCACCTCCCATTTGTAATACCCGTCAGCATCAACAGGATAAGTAGTATAATTGGCTGCATCATTGGTAAGTTTTA
Source organism: Prolixibacteraceae bacterium (assembly GCA_035648135.1). Classification (GTDB taxonomy): domain Bacteria; phylum Bacteroidota; class Bacteroidia; order Bacteroidales; family Prolixibacteraceae; genus Aquipluma. Next base: position 22,791 of record DASRMB010000024.1, on the reverse strand, counting down.
AGCCGGTAAATGTAACATCAGTAAGTTCATCTGATGCTATACCCCAACGTAAGATGTCAAAATATCTCGGTCCTTCGAACGCCAATTCGACCCGACGTTCCCTTCTTAAAATTACACGAAGTTTATCTTTATTCGTTTCAGTTACAGCCGGCATGTGAACCTCTGCTCTGCCACGAACTTTATTGATGGTCTGGTCGAGCAATGCCTGATCGATTGCAGCTCCTGATTCCAACATAGATTCCAGATAGCTGAGAAGAACTTCTGAATAACGGATGATAGGAACATTAACTCCCGAATTCATCATATTTCCGCTGAAGTTCGCATCACAACCTTTTTTTATCAGGTAGCCACTGAAATTAAACGCATTGAAAGCATCACCAGGATCTCCTAATCCCGGACGACTATCGTAAGTTCGCCCCTTGAACACCGTACGACCAGGAATAAAAATTGTAGCATCCAGACGAGGGTCACGGTTTTCATACGGATTATTTGGATCATATAAAGGCGACTCATCAATAGTTTTACCATCTGTACATTCGTATACCTTAACCAGGTTATTGTAAGGCGAATACTGATGCCAGCCACCACTCATTGTTGGGAAAAGGAACTGGAGGTTTACATTAGGAAACACATCAATCTGATACTGAGTGGCCAATATCATTTCTTTGCTATCTTCTTTAACTTCCCAAAAGAGCTGTTCATAAGCAGGATCAATGATGTAAACATCCAAATCAATGATCTTTTTGTAGGAAGCAGCTGCATCGCTCCATTTTTTCTCAGCCATCTGCAAACGTCCTAAAATTGCAAGGGCAGCACCTTTTGTAATACGTCCTTTTGCACTTTCAGCAGGCAATACAGCAGCGCTTTCTGATAGTTCCTTTTCTGCAAATGCCCAAACTTCAGCTTTCGGTGACCTGCTGATTGTGTTTGCTTCTTCAATTTTAAGCGTTGTTTTTGGAAGTGGTACATCGCCCCAATACAAAGCAAGATTAAAGAACTCATAAGCACGAAGGGTACGGGCTTCACCAATCATTACGGCCTTTTTAGCCTCATCCATTTTTACATTTCCGATATGATCAAGAAAATTATTACATGATGCGATCTTTTTATAGGAATTATTCCAATAACTGGAAACTACCCAATAGGATGAATTTAGTGTACCATCGGTCAACCCCTGTGGCCATCTTTCTTTTTCACCACCGTTTCCACCTGCTAGGTCCAAAAACAATAAGCCACGGCTGGTCCAGAAATCTTCTCCTCCCCATTGTGGAACAATTCGGTAACAACCGGTGAGTGCAAGGTTAGCATCCGTTTCCGTTTCCCAGAATGTTCCGTCAGAAATTGCATCAAGAGGTTGTTTATCGAAAAAATCCTTATTACAGCCAGTACCGAAGACCATCAGCGCTACCATAATAAATTGCATTTTAAATATATTAGAATATCTCATTTTCATTTTTGTATTTTTTTCAGTTAATATTTAGCAACTTTCTTTTAGTCCTAAAACTTCACATTAACACCAAACGTATATACAGCAGTAAGCGGATAATAGGGCGAGTAATCACTGGTATTTTGGTACATTTCAGGATCCCATCCTTTATAGAAATGACTTAATAAAAATAGGTTTTGACCGCTAAAGAAAACTCGTATTTTACTGATATTAAGTTTCTGTATCATACTGTTTGGAATTGTGTAACCAAGCTGTAAATTTTTAAGTCTCAGGAAACTTGCATTTCTATTCCAATATGTTGAAGTCATGGCAGTTCCACTTCCCAGGTTTAAACTGGTCAGTTTGATGTATTTGGCATTTGGATCGGGGTTTGATGAAGTCCACCGGCCATCGGCCTGCCACTGTTGGATATTACCTCCGTTCATGAAAGCAAATGCCTGATACGATCCCATTTGTTTGTCAAAACCTGCCAATCCACTGAGTAATACTGAAAAATCGAATCCTTTATAGTCAGCAGTGATTGTAGCGCCATACGAATATTTAGGTGCTGTTGTACCAATTACCTTTCTGTCAAAAGTAGCATCGACTTTACCATCAGGAACACCTTCTGGTCCGCTAATGTCTTTGTAACGCACAAAGCCGGGTTCTGCAGCATAAGGTTGCGAAGGATAACTGCTCACATCAGCAGCATCTTTAAATAAACCATCCACAACATAACCATAAATAGACCCAAGAGGTTGACCAATAAATAATCCTTTTGCAATATCCTGATCAACAGTGGCAAGTTTGGTTACTCTATTGTTGATGTATGAAAAATTTGGAATAATACCAATTTTAAAATCTTTTATTGAAGTCTGATAATTCAACAGGATTTCATATCCAGTATTTTTAACTTCCCCGGCATTCACTGCTGAAGGACTCATTCCCAAAATATTTGAAACAGTTATATTGTATAAAATTCCGGAGGTAGTTTTGTCAAAATAATCAAAAACCACGCTCAGTTTACCTTTGAATATGCTTAAGTCAAGACCTAAATCGGTCACCGTTGTCGATTCCCAGGTAATATCGGTGTTTGCCAAAGTGTTTACCCTTGCTCCTGAAGAAAGTGATCCACCAAGAGGGTAATCCTGACCCAAGGCCAAAACACTTTGGTATGGATATTCTCCAATATTCTGGTTTCCTAATTCTCCCCATGAAGCACGGATTTTCATGTTATCGACCCAATTCAGGTTGTCTTTGATGAAAGATTCTTCAGAGATACGCCATCCTGCTGAAAACGATGGGAAAAGACCCCAACGACCTTTGCTTGGGAAACGTGAAGTTCCATCGTAACGGGCATTGGCTTCAAAAAGATATTTCTCTTTGAAAGAGTAGTTCAAACGACCAAAATAGGATCTCAAAGCCCATTCAGATGCCGAGCCATATGCCTGCATATTTGTTTTTGCACCGGCATTCAACTCATATAATGAGTTGCTTGGGAAATTATCACGAGAAGCAGTAGACCAGTCCTGTCTAAACGATTCCTGAGAAAAACCAGCCAATACGCTAAAATTGTGGTTATTAATTTTTTTTACATAATGAAGCAATGATTGCATTGTAAGCAATGAATAATCGCCTGAATTAACAGATAAATTATTGGGGCCTAAAGTTTTATACTCATCAAAGACTACTTTGGCAACAAAACTGTTATTGGTGTAATTGCTATAGGTATAACCAGCTTTTCCACTTAAAGTAAGTCCTTTCAGTAACTCCCACGAAAGTTCGGCGCCACCCTGAAAATACTTATTCTGGTTTTCATTAAATGAGTTGCTGTTCAACCACGCTTCATATCCATAGTTATCCTGATAGCCAAAAGTGCCATTTGATTTTTCCCCTGCAAATGTCGAAGGTTCACGACCGGTATAATTGATCATGTGCATCATATCACCCTCGCCATGCCTTGGTTCGTTAACAGTACGCGAGTTGCCGATTAAATCGACTTTCAGATGCAGGTTTTCCTTGATTTTACTGTCTAAATTCAAACCAAAATTGTATTTCTTGTAGTTGTTCTTGGCAACAACACCATCCTGATCAAGATAACCCAGAGAAAAACGATATGAATTGTTTGCATCGCCACCTAAAAAGCTGATGTTGTGATTCATCTGAAAACCGGATCCTGAGTTAAGCAGGTTTTTTAGGTGAGGGACATTTGGATAATTATCTGGATCGGAACCATCCTTGTATTTTGCTATCGCGTCATCACTATAAGGTTTGGCCTGCTCCATGTTAACAGCAGCTTCATTTTTCAATGTAGCATAATTGCCTGCATCAACAAATTCAGGTAAAGCAGTTACTTTTTGCCATCCAAAATAATTATTGTAGCTCACCTGAAGTTTTCCTTTCTCTCCACGTTTGGTTTCAATCAGGATTACTCCATTGGCAGCACGTGTTCCATAAATAGCGCACGAAGCAGCATCTTTTAAAACCGAAATACTTTTAATGTTGTTCGGATCAACCTGGTTCATGTCAGATGCCAATCCATCAACCAATACCAAAGGATCGTTTCCGGCATCAGAGAATGAACCCATACCGCGAATAGAAATTGAAGCTGCATCAAAGCCAGGACGACCAGAAGCCTGAGAAACAGAAACACCGCTGATTAAGCCTGAAAGAGCCTGAGATGTTTGTGTTACCGGCCTGTTTTCAAGTTCTTCGGCCGAGACACTGGATATTGAGCCAGTGAGGTTGACTTTTTTCTGGGTGCCGTATCCAATGGCTACCACTTCTTCGATACCGTATGTATCTGCCTCAAAAGTAATATTAATAGATGTTTTGCCATCTACAGCAACTTCCTGTGTCTTCATCCCAATAAACGTGAAAGTAAGGGTGGCATTTGCAGGAACACTGGAAATGGTGTAAATTCCATTCATGTCAGTAATTGTACCGGTAGTAGTTCCATTTACAACAACTGAAACACCCGGGAGCGGGCTTCCTGAAGAGTCGGTGACTTTTCCTGAAACTGTTTTTTGCTGTTGAGAGTTACTCCTTAGCATGAGCATAATATTGGTTCCCTCCATAGCATAAACCACATTGGTATTGCTGAATAAACCTGAAAGGACATCTGCAACCGACTTGTTTTCAACAATAAGATCAACTCTGCGAGTAAGATCGATCTCGTTTTTATCATACACGAATAAGTAATCAGTCTGACTTTCTATCGCTTTGATTACCTGAATAACGTAAGCATCTTTCAATGCAACACTCACTTTTGCTACCTGTGAATTGACGTTTGTAGCAAAAAGTGATGACGCAAACACCAGAATCAGAAGACAGGTTGTTCTCATCTTTCTTAAAAGTTGTTTAGTTAGGTCAAAGAATTCCTCTGACAAATAATTTTTCATACATTTGTTTTTGTGGTTAATACTTGATTTCGTTTTAGAGAGCAGGTCTGGTTTTGACCTTTGGCCGGAACGTGTTAGCGCACTTTCCGGCTTTTTCATTTTCATTTCATAGGCATTTTTGATTATAGTTATAAATTATATAGTTTATTCGATAGCTATCGTATTTGTTTTTTCATCAATCGTATAGTTGAACTTGGTTCTCAACTGAAGTACCTTAATAATATGCTCGACTCCATCTTTAGTCCGAAACTTGCCGGTACAGTGGTAATTCAAAATCTTATCATTTCGTACTTCAATTTTCACATCAAAGTAAAGTTGCAGCTTACGGACCAACTCGGCAAACGATTCATCCTGAAAACTGAGAATCCCTTCTTTCCAGAGTTGGTGGTTCAAATCTGTTATCGGGGCAATCGTTAGCTGTTCCTTTTCCTGAAATATTCGTTGGTCGGGCCGAATTAGAATTCCTTTTGAACTTCCTGATTTCAGAACTTCGACAGAACCTTCAAATAAAGCTGTTTCAAAATTCTCGTTACTGGAATAAGCCATTATATTGAACTTAGTACCCCAAACTTTAATGTTGTACTTTTCGGTTTTAACGATGAATGGTTTTAGCTTGTTGGAAACAACATCGAAGTAGCCTTCTCCATCAAGACTTACTTCACGGGTTTTTCCTGAAAATTGGTTGGGGAATGTTAATGTTGTTTTGGCGTTTAACCAAACTTTGGTTCCATCTTCCAGTGTAATTTCGGCACGTTGTCCGGCTGGAACATAAAGAGATTGCATTGCAACTGTTCGTGCAGACTTTAATTCAGGAAAAACAAACCAGGAAACGACAATGGCCACCAAGAATACAGCGGCATATTTCATTACCTCTGAAAAGGTTATTCTCCTTGATCGATGGTGATTTTTGCCGTTGGGTTCTTGTTCTGATTTAGTACTTGGAGCGGTTTGCCAGATTGTAATATCATGCAGTTTGCGAAGCGCCAGATACTCCTTCATATTTTCAGCATCAGAGTCCAGCCAATTTGTGATGGATACTTTTTCTGAATCGGTAGCATTCCCTTCAATGTATTTTAATAGAAGCTCAGTATTCATTTTCTTAAATGTTCGGTTTACCTGAACGGAAACTATTTTAATTTTCCTTCTATTAACAGAACGATTCAAGGCAATAAATCACTAGTCGATTTTGAATATTTTTTTTATCTCAGGAAAGTCAATGCCACCAATATTGGTAAGTAGTCTTTAAGCGCCGACCTTAACTCTTTGACCGAATGCGTAATGTGATAATCAACGCCCTTTACAGAAATATTATACAATTCGGCAATTTCCTTGTGAGGTTTGTTTCCAAATTTGCTCAGCTTAAAAATTTCGCTTGTTTTTTCAGGAAGAGAGTTGAGAGTTGACTCAATGATTTGCTTTACTTCAGCAGAGAATATATCATTTGGATCGCTCATCTCCAGCGTAGCAGTCCGGAGCTCAAGTTCACGGGTTAAAGTATCAGCCATCTCCATATGTACCGTTCGGATTACCGCCTGATGTTTCAAATAGTCGAGTGAACGATTTTTCAGGATTGAAAATAAAAAGGGAGAAATTGGGTCAATCGTTTGTTGTTTCATTTGCTGCCACAACCTGATCAACGATTCTGAAACAATATCTTCGGCTGCCATATCATCATGTATATATGACTTCACAAACAAATACGATTTTCTGTAAAAGGCAGTATAAATCTCATTGAAGTTATTGACCGAATCGAACGACATTATTTTAGTTTAGTGTGGCAAACTTAGCAAATTATTACATCTAAAATACATCTAAAGAAATGCAATCAATTGACAACATAAATGTGACTAATAACTCTTGATTGGCTTTAAATTCAAAAACCCCCTTGCTATTGTTGGCAAAGGGGTAAACTAAGATTCTGAATCATGATCATATTTCCTGAAAATGATAAAATCAATTGCTGATTTGAAAAACTTATCTTTTCATTTGATAGAAGTAAACCGCGTCCAACATTGCCTGATTAATATCTCCATTCATATTTTCATTGGAAGGCTCAAATGAGAGTGTTAGCTGATGGGTTCCCTTTAGCAGCCTGACATGCACCGCATTGGCATATCCCCAGTTCGACCACTCATTGGTTCCCCTTTGTGGAAGTACGATTGTTCCTGAAAAGCTTCCATCAACCGACAATGTACGGATTGCACATTTATTTTCGGTGTTGATGGGACCATTCCCGTTTGCATAGCGGAAGCTGAATGTATAAGTTCCGTCACTGTCTATTTTGAACGGAATAGTAATCGTACGGTTTATCGTCTTGCTGATTTCAACAAAACCTTCACCCTGATAGTTTTTGTAAGTATTGGCTGATTTAGGCGCAAATTCTTCAATTTCATAAATCTTCCCAAACTTGCTATTTACAACAACCACCGGTTCGGATGCGAATGATGAAATGTTGTTTGCATCCATAGCAATTACTTGATATTCGGCATAATTTGCAGCCTTAACATTCAGCGAAGACATGGCTGTTTTCTGAAATATTTTTCCATTTTTCAAAATAGTATAACTCTTTGCATCTTGTATGGGTGTCCATGAAAGTGTTTCATCAGAAAAATTTGCAATTGGCGTTTCTAATGTGGTATAGTTGGCCACTTTATTGATTTTCGATTCAGTCAATTCGTTATTCGCCAAAACTATTTTGATGGAATGAATTCCCGTCAGCGTGCTGGGAATTGAGGCAATTGCGGAGGTTCTTCCATCCAGTTCGAAAGACTTAATTTTGTTTCCAAATCCTTCCAGTTCAATATTCAAAATAGTATTCCGGTATTTAAAATTGGTAAGCGAACGATTCCCTGTCAATGCTTTCGGTACAAACGGATGAAACACCAGGCTGTCGGCGCGAAAATCGATGCCGAATAAAACTTCATGAACAAGGCTCAGGCTGCCCGAAAGGCTCCAAAGCATGTTGCTCGAGTTGATTTGAGTTCCGGCAAAATCGCCATTATCGGCTACAAAATTTTCTTTATCGGTTAAGAAAAGTGCGCTAGGGCGATAAACTGCCGCAATGGATTCCAGTACCGATTTTTCATTACCAGCTTTGGCCGATGCCAGAGCCCAGTAGGATTGGACAAAGGGCCAGACTGCATTGTTGTGATAAGGTGGGATACCAGGAATTTGCGGATAAATGCACGAGATACCAAAATCTGTTACCGGAGTATTTTCAATCACTGACTTTTGCTGTTGCGCGTCGGCAATACCGAACCATACACACAGCGCTTCACCCAACGCTTCGGCACGGGGCGAAAGGGATTTGAAGTTCCTGCCATACAGATACTGACCGTAATATCCCTTGTCTTTCATCCATAAATGAGTATTGATTCCTTTTTTGATTGATTCGGCAATCTGAGCGTATTTATTTGAAGCCTGCTGATCGTTCAGTAATTTACTCATTTGAGACAGTACGATGTTAGCCTGATAATGTACAGCATTCGTCCCCAGATTTTCAGATTCATAAATATCAACAGGTTGCATCCATCTTGGATAGGTCTGTTCCCGCCAGTCGAGAAAGGATGATTCCCCGCGTACCAATCCGGTTTCCTGATCATACGCATTCATTAAATCATCCTCTACCGAATTTTTGATAATGGAATAAGCCTGTTGCAACCAATCCTGATCGCCGGTCACTTTATACAATTCCCAGGCAGCCACTGACCAGATCATGCGGTCGGTCGAAACCGGATATGCACCACCCGTACCAGTATCCTGAATGATGCGTCCGTTTTTCACTTTCCGCAGCAAACTGTATTTTGCCACTTTCGGCTGTAAATGAGCCATCGACAAAATGATACTGTAACTGATATCGCGGGTCCAAACTCCCGCCCACTCCTTACCGGTGCGGAAAGTGCTATCGGGTTCCACTGCTTTGATCATTTCCTCGATAGCCAGATTGTAAATGGCATCCGAGATAGGATAATCAGATTTGTATTGCGGGAAAGCAGAAATGTCTTTGGAAAGTTTCCACTGCGCGGCTGTCTGCTTTTCGTCGCTTTTGGCATTCATGATCAGCGTAGTTTCATAAATTCCGTCTCCATCGGGGTCTTTCAATTGTAGTTCAGCGCGATTGCCCAGGTTATTGAAATCCCACATCAGTGGAGCCGCACTTCCTGCGATATAAACACCTTTGAAATCGGCCTTATACAATTTATCTCCATTGTAAAGGGTGTAAAATCCTTTTTCATTTAACGCTTTTAACACTTCACTCATGTCCAACTGAATGGTCCAACTCGTGTTTGGAGCTAAATTAACACCTTCAGCTACCGGAGCTGTTTGTATCAATTGTTTCCCGAATTGTACGGTCGTCGCACATTTTTCATTCTCCGGTTGCAGGGTGACCATATGATTTTCCCCGGACAGCATTTCATTATCGCGCAGGTTGATACTGAATTTGAATTCAATTGTTGGGTTGTATTTATCGGCCTCAGGACTTCGGTAATCGGAGGTCATTTCGGTGGACGATACGACTATAGCCTTGAAATTCCCCTGCTCAACCCTATCGTTGAAAATGCTGTATGCATCTGATTTATAAATTACCTTTTCATTTTGTCTGCAGCTGGTCTGAATCAAAATAGCCATCAGCAAAAGAGATGAGATTTGAAATTTTCGTTTCATTATTTCGTTTATTTTTTAACAATAATTTCTGTTAAACTTTCTTTAGCGGGAACAAAGATGATACATGCTTTCGATGTTTCGTCCCATGACCACTGCATTTTCTGAATTGTCTGTTTCTGAACATCGTTACTTGCAAACCGAGTCTTTTTTATCTTGTTTACTCCGGAATAAATTTTGGCAGGACTTTTATCCAAATGTAACTGATAAACCAAATCTCTGTTGGTTACCTGAAAATTATTTGACACTTTTTGTTCCACTTGTAAGGTATATTTTTCAGGATAAGTTTTACAGGTAAAATTCCGGTTAACGAAAATATCCTGCTTGTAATTATTGGATTCACCATCGTCTTCATATATTTCGAACATGGCTTTCTTGTTTATTGTTTCAGCAAAAATATGAATTATCAGGGGATAGTCAGGTTTTTCGCCAATATACTGTTTCACAGGCATCATGGGAATAACAGCGCCTGCCTTTACAAAAACAGGAACGGTTTCCAGTGTAACCGGATATTCAATCCATTGTTTGCCCTTATAACTTATTTGCGGGTGGTTGAAATCAAACCATTCCCCTTCAGGCAAATACACTCTTTTCGAGGCTGCTCCTTCTTCAACTACAGGAGCTACCAACAATTCTTTTCCAAACAGAAATTCCGAATTCAGGTCGAATACTTCCGGATCATCCGGATATTCTATCATTAAAGCACGCATCAACGGCAATCCTGTATCGTGTGCCTGGCGGGCATAGGTGTAAATATAAGGGAACAAGCGGTATTTCAGTTCAATTGCTTTTTTGCAAATTGCTTCGGCTTCAGTTCCGAACAACCAGGGCTCAACCGCATTATTTCCTTCGTGGTGAATTCGGCTCAATGAATTAAAAGCGCCAAATTGCAGCCAACGGACGTACAATTCGCTCATAGCATCGTAATCCTTGATATCGCCGCAATATCCGGAAATATCACAACTCCAGAAAGGAATTCCGCACATCCCAGCCGATAAAGCCACCGGAATCTGATTCTCCAGATTTTTCCAGCCATCCAGTACATTGTTCCCATCACCTGTATCGCCCGACCAGCCAAATGTGTACCGCTGCATGCCTGCAAAGGCAGAACGGGTCATCTGGAAAATGCGGGTATTGGGATTTCGCTTTTCAAACTGCTCAGTGACCACTTTGTCCCAGGTCAGACCATACACATTGTGAATCTCGTCGTGCATTCCCAGATGATGTTTCATAAACAGGCGATCCGTGCTTTCTTCATTGCTCCAGGCCGGTTCTCCCATGTCGGTCCAGAAACCCCGAACGCCATCATCGATTGCTTTTTGCTGATACTTTCCCCACCAGTCGGCCACTTCAGGATTGGTGAAATCGACAACACCACAATTGCCTCCCCACGGCCAGGGCATATCGTAGGTTTTTCCGGTTCGGATATCTTTGGCAAAATAGCCCAGCGAATCGGCTTCCTGCCATTGCTGCTTGTTGGCTTGTGAAATTACCGGGTCCTGCGAAACAATGACTTTGAAACCATCTTTTTTCAGGTCGGTAAGCATTTTTTGTGGATCTTCATAATTGACTTTGCGCCATTCGAAATCCTGTAAATGCTGTGTCCAGCCAATATCCTGATAAATAATGTCGCAGGGAATCCGGCGGTCGCGGTAACCTTTGGCAATTTCGCGGGTTAGTTTTTCATTGGTGAGCATACCACGACACTGCGCGAATCCCAGCGCCCATGCTGGTGGTATAATCGGATGGCCGGTCATATCCATATAACGGCCAATGATTTGCTTGTAGGTAGGACCAAAAATGAAATAATAAATCATTTCTCCTCCGGGTGCCGAAAATGAATAAAAGTTTTCAGCTTCAGTGCCAAAAGCATATTCTGTCTTGTAAGTATTGTCGAAGAAAATCCCATAGCCAGCACTGCTCATGAAAAAAGGAATGCTTTTGTACAAAGGGTCTTCATTTACTTCGTAACAAGGCTTGTCACTGTTCCACATTTTGAAGCGGCTGCCAACCCGGTTGATTGGCCCGTTTTTCTCGCCAAGTCCATAAATTCGTTCTCCCGGCCGGAGTGTTTTATAGCTGGCCATTTTCAGCGAATCCTTCTCAAACCCACGGTTTTGAAAGTCTTCCATCAACAACTTCTGGTATTTGTCGAAAATACGAATCTGAAACGGTGATTTGTTGATGCGGACAATCAGATCGCCGGTATAAACTTCATAACTCTGCGGTTGCTCAGTAATATTCAATTTATCGGAAGGATTTCCTTCTTTAATCACAGCAAACGATTCATTGTTTCGCTTGAAATTATCCTGATCGTACCAGATTTTAAGAATACCGGAATCAATCTGTTCCAACTGAACTTTTATTTGGTTTTCGCAAATAAAAACAGCTTTGTTTCCTTTTGTCTCATAGGAAAGGCAGTTGCCAATCTGCAATTTTCCCTGAGCATAAATTTCTGTGGAGAAAAGCATTGAAAGGATTAAAAATCTAACTATCAGCTTGTTCATCGGACTTGTCATTTAAAGTTATAAAGGAAAAAATGCCGGAAATACATTTTTTGTCTTCTTAATTTTCTGAATGGATGAATGAAAATACTTAATATTCAAACACAATCATGTCCCAATATTGAAGTTCGGGAAGGGTAAAACTTACTTTATTTCCGGTTTGTACAAAGTTTAAAGAGCGCGATGCCCCACCAATGATATCGGGTGAAGCCATCCATATTTCTTTAACAATGGCATCGCTGGTAAGAATAAGTTTGGCATCTTTTATCAATACAGGTGCCACTTGAATTCCCGTGTTGTCCCGCCAGTTTTGGGTGGTCGAATTTGTAAAATTGATCAGGTGAATGACCTGAGAATTTTCCACTTTCTTCCCAACAACAGCTACTGTTCCCTGAGATGCAGGCCATTTGGATATTGTCATTTTATTATCCGGAGAAGCAAGTGTTACATTGTTGAAAGTACCACCATCGCGAAGTAAATTTTGGTAGGCCACCAAAAAGTCGTAATAATTAACCAAAGCGCTTTTAAGATCATCTTTCATGCTTAGATTGCTGTTTGGGAAATACTCTTTTCCAAGCATGTGCTCACCCAATTCCAGATGTGCCCCGCCAAATGCGAAGATGACCGCATCGGTCATTAAAACCGATGGCGTATTAAAATATCCTTTGTTATTTGCCAGGTCGTAATTTATGTAGGCAGCCAGAACCGTATTTTTGGAATTGTTGCTGTAGGCATTGTTCTGTTGAATCAGGTTTGAAAGATCGCTGTAACTGTCAAACGGGCTCCAGACTTCAGTATAAAGAAAGTCCGCAGAAGATTCGGCGATTCCTTTCTGACCATATTGAGAAACAGCGTTCATCACGATATCCTTTTGTGGCTCGTCAGCGTTTACCGCATCTATAAACGGTTTGTAAGTCAAAGAAAGATTCAGGTAAGTACCGTCGTATTTGTAACGGGCACCCCTGTCGCCCAACTGATCCATGTGAAAACCATCAAAATCAAGAAACTGATACACCTTATTATTTTCATTGATGAGGTACTGTTGCCATGCCGGATTAGAAGGATCAAGCAAATAAATATTACTCAGAAACGGAGTCGAAAGCGGATGAAAATCCCTGTTCAAGTGCGTGTTGTCGGTATAAACATACCATTCTTTCTGAACTCCATCGGCTTCGGCATTATCCCAGGCCCCATAAATCAAATTGTAGAACATGGTTTTTATATTAAAGCTGTGAGCTGTAATAATATATTTCTGAACCGTGCTAAAATAAATATCCCGGTTAATAATATCTTTCCAGTTACCCGCAGGAGTATCGCCTACTAATGGGAGTGGTTTATGGTGTTTGTTGTGCCAATCGTAAAATTGAAGTCCGTTGACGTGGTATCTGTTCAGGTTGCTGATTACCCCATTTACTTCAGCATCACTCAAATGCGGAAACTTAGATAAAAACCCGTAACGAGGGAACTTTTTCCAGTTGGATGATACATCAACTCCAATGGTTGAATAGATAGTTTCTGCATTGTTGGTAATGGCAAACACTTCAGCTATATAACCTCTGTAATCGGTCGCCGGAGTTTTCCATTTCCACGATGAACCGGTTACCGTTGTCTCCGAAATAACCAAGTTTAATAATTTGTATCTCACTTTTGTTGCAGACGGAAGTGTCGCATTGTCAATCGTAAATGTAACCTCATCACCAGGACTGTAAGCAGCTTTATCAGTTGTGATTTTTACATTGTTGTATGTTGGAGTAACCGGATTTGCAGGTATATCCAAAGGTATAGCAGATGAATCATTTTCATTCTTATTACACCCAAAGCAAACACTTGCGATTACTACAATTACACATATCCTTCTAAACTTCATCGCCAACTATTTTTACTATATGAATTCTATTGAATCTGATAAAATTGGAGTTACCCTGATTGATCAGGGTAACTCCAAAAACTTTATCCTTATTGCTTTTGAATACTTATGGCCAATGTCTCAACGTTGGCATTGATCACATAATTTCCATCCGTAGAAATTGTCCATTTATTATCGTCGGAAGCACCACCAATATGAAGGTACATGTGCGTATCATCCGTTCTCTGATACATATTTTGCCCCCAGCTGCCATCGCGGTTTACTGGAAATTTAAACTCACCGGCAACCATTGGTCCCGTATAGTTAAATATACATCCGTCAATTGCATTTTCTGTCATTTCAACTGCGTTACCAATATCCCAGCCAATAGGGGTTGCACTACCTACCATGTATAATTTCAACCGGTTGATCGAGATTGTATTGTCCAACAGGCTGAGAATAATGGTATAATAGCCTTTTTTCTCAATGGTCCACTTATCATCACCATCAGTTCCACCCTGGTGCAGATACATGTGTGTATCATCTGTTCTCTCATACATATCCTGCCCCCAATCACCATTGCGATTTACAGGGAATTTGAATTCACCGGCCTGCATTACTCCTGAATAAGTAAACTCAAACGGATTATCAGCATTTTGAACCAATGGTGTGGCATTGCCTATATCCCAACCATTCGGAGCTGCACTTCCCACCAAATAAATCGTGTTGTATGGCGGCAAATCCATTTTGTTGATTGATATGGTAAGATCCAGCAAACTCACAGTTACTTTAAAAACTGCAGTTTCGCTGATCGGAAACTTTTCATCAGGCTGGCTGTCCAAAGTTCGGTACACAATATGAGAATCGTCGGCACCTCTTTGATAGGATGGAAGGAATTGCCCTAAAGTGGTGATAAATTTCAGTTCTCCAGTACTCAGAGTTCCCTGATAGATAAAAACTGTTGGATCACTCGCTGATGCGTTCAGAGCAATTGCATTCTCAGCATCCCAGCCATTTGGGGAAGCATCTCCGATCAGGTACAATGTATTACTGACCGGCTGATAAGGAGTTACCGAGAAGCTAGATACAGGAGAGATTTCTTCACTTTCAGGATTGGCTGAAATAGTAGCCACCACACGGGCCTCAAGCTTGGCTACCGAATTGGGTATTAAATTCCAGGTATTCAGCAGGTAATTATTCAATTCCTCAACTTTTATACCTTTTGTATATATCCCTTTTCCCATGTCGAAACTTACAGGATTAGCAAAACTGTTCCCTTCTTTATCAATCTGGAACATATAAGAAATGGAAGCTCCTGTTCCCTGATTGGTTCCTGTGGTCCAGGTAAAATCGATGCCATTGTTTGCAGCTTCTTTCTGATTCAGGACAATCTCACTTTTTGTTACTGAAAGTTCCAGAGGTCCAGCAATTGGTATTTTAAATTCATCATACTGTTCGCAGGAGGTTACCAGAAGAAACAAGGCTGCAATCAATCCGATCCTGGAGTACAATTGTCTGACATTCTGCATAAGAATGAACTTGATATTTATATTTTTCATTATGTTTTTTTTTAAAAAAATTGACGTTTAATCAGGAATTAATAGCCGGTATTTTGTGTCAGGTTCGGATTGGCATCCCGCTCTTTTTGAGGAACCGGAAACAATAAGAACTTAGAACTCATATTTGATTTTCCTATTGATTTCAGAAAATCAATACCGTACTGTCCGTTATTTATCCGGATAAGGTCAAACCAGCGTTGTCCTTCGAATGCTAATTCCATGCGACGTTCATTCAATACTTTTTCGCGAAATGCATCTTTTGCAAGGCCTGTCACATTTTCTAAACCGGCACGGGTGCGAACTTCATTCAAAGGTGCAGCAGCTTCGGTTGTCAGGCCAAGTTCGTTTAATGCTTCAGCTTTCATGAGTAAAACATCAGCATACCGCAATACCGGGAAATTCAAAGGGCTGTTGTCATAAGAAGGTACTGCCGATAATGGAACCAAAAACTTGCGCAGATTGAATCCGGTCATTGACCAGGATATTTTGTAATCCTTTCCGTCAAATTTGGGGCAACCTTCATAAAGTGCGGTCACGTCTTTGCGGACATCACCCGTTTCATATGAATCCATAAATTCCTTTGTGGGCTGGTTCCATCCATAACCGCCTGCCACAAAATCAGAACCACGGGGTCCGGTAAATGGGCTAAGCCATGAAGACTGATTCTCATTGTCCCAAAATCCCATACCGGCATCGCTTACATACTGAATTTCGAACAGGGATTCTTTGGAATTCTCAATTGCTGAACTAAAATTGTCGCTATAGTTAGCATTTAACGAATATCCCAAACTCTTCACCTGATCGCATAAATCAACCACTTGCTGCCAATCACCCAAGGTTAGATAAACCTTGGCCAGCATACCCACAGCCGATCCTTTGGACGCGCGTCCCACATCATTACCCGAATACTGTTCCTTTGGAGGCAATAAAGTAACTGCCTTATTCAGGTCAGCAATGATTTGGTCGTAAACCTCTGCTTTAGGAGTTCTGAAAGGTCGAAGATCATCTCCCGGTTCAACGGGTTTAAGGGTCAACGGCACATCGCCAAAAAACCGAACAAGAATAAAATAGTAATGTGCCCTTAAAAAATAAGCTTCTCCGAGAACTCTGTTTTTGACAGTTTCGCTGATGGTCATTTCAGGAACTTTCTGTAAAATAATGTTGCACCTCAGGATGCCCGGCCATGGACCGCGCCATAAATCCAAAACACCCTGGTTGTCGGAAGCAGTTACAAAGTTCGCTTCATCCTGTGTTTCGATACCATCGGTACCACCACCTGCACCAACTATGCTGTTTCCGGCCATAATATCGGTGGTCCACATGCGCATATTGTAAAGTTTTGGCCACTGCAAAGGCTGGTAAGCCCCGTTGATTGCAGAAATGGCATCACTTTCGGTCTGAAAGAAGTTAGATGTATTGATCGAATCTTCGGGCGATTTAGTAAGAAAATCTTCGCTACAGGCAATACTCAGTAAAACCAGTATTGCAATTGAAAAATATTTTTTGAGTTTCATTTTTTTCGTTTTAAAAGGTTAGAGTCCAAGATTAACACCAATTGTAAATGTGCGGGTCACCGGGTAAACGCTATTGTCGATACCATTTGGACTAATCTCAGGGTCAAACCCTTTGTATTTGGTTAATGTGTAAAGATTTTGTGCAGAAACATAGAATCTGGCTGAGGAGATATGTGCCTTTTTCATCAGCAACCTGGGAATGGTATAACCTATGGTTACGTTTTTAATCCTCAGGTACGATCCATCCTCAATGTAACGATCAGAAGGTCTCGTATTTTTATTTGGATCGTTAAAAACCGCCCTTGGCATGTTATTGCTGGTTCCGGAACCAGTCCAGCGGTTCAGCGTTTCTGTGGTCTGGTTTTGTGCCACAGCCATCGCTTCGCTCCAGAAACGGTTGGCATTGCAAATTTCATTCCCTGAAATTCCCTGAACGAAAATACTCAAATCGAATCCCTTATAAGAAAAACTGTTATTTAAGGCAAAAATGACAGTAGGGGCTGGATTTCCCAAAAAAGTACGGTCTTTATCGTCGATAACTCCGTCATTGTTTAAATCAACAAAGCGAATATCTCCGGCTGATGTTCGGTTATACGGATCATTCCCGGGAACCTGAACAGCATGACTGGCAACTTCTTCCGGAGACTGAAAAATACCATCAGTCTTAAAACCGTAAAAGAAATTAATTGGCTGACCAGCCTGAATAAGGGCCAGATTCTGATTCAGTCCGATACTTCCACTCGACATCGGAATAGTATCGTTGATACTTACCACTTTATTTTGATTGAATGAAATATTAAAAGAAGTATTCCAGGTCAATTTTCCGGTAAGGTTTCTGGAATTGACAGTAAATTCAACGCCTTTGTTTTCCATTTTTCCTGCATTGATTGACGGTACGTAGACATCAGAATATCCGCTTGAAACCGGAACCGACATAGGAACCAACATTTTATCGGTTTGTTTGAGATAAGCGTCCACGGTCATTTCTATTCTTTGGTTGAACATCGAGGCATCGAATCCGATGTTTGTCTGCTGCTGCTCTTCCCATTGAACAGCCGGATTAGGCATTACGGTGGGCACGACTGCTGAAACCACATTATTATTAAAGTTGTATTTAATAGTGTTTAAAGCAGAGGCAAAAGAATAGTTACCAATCTCCTGATTTCCTGTAATACCATATCCAGCGCGAAATTTCATATCATTAACGAATCTGATATTTTTAAAGAAATCTTCTTCTGAAATGCGCCAGGCCAAAGATGCTGAAGGGAAAATACCATATTTATTGCCTTCGCCAAAACGTGAAGATCCATCGCGGCGAACGGTAGCAGTTACCAGGTATTTGTCGGCAAAAGCATAATTTACACGACCCATATAAGAAAACAAGGCCCAACTCGCAGTGCTTCCGCCAACCGTAGGCTGAAGTGTTCCATTACCCAACTGTTGAGTATTGTCGCTGGCAAAATTCTGAATGGAACCGTTCATGAAATTTAAACGGTTTTCCTGGGCGCTTGTACCAACCATTGCGCCAAAACGATGTTTGCCGATTGTTCGTTCATAAGTTAAGGTATTATCCCAAACCCAGGTCAGATTTTTATTGTATTGTTGACCTAAATAAGAATTCTCTTTTTTACTTGTATCCCATTGGAATTTAGGACTCCAGGTACGTGAATCCCAAAAGTTAGCCTGAAGGCCGAAAGTTGATTTAATTTTTAAACCTTCATAAATATCAAGTTCTCCAAAAATATTTCCAATCAGGTTATACCCTTTCGTTGTATTCTCTACTGTTTTGGCGGCGCCAATCGGATTAACAATGTCACCGTCATAAATTGGCTGGGCAAGTGGACCGGAATAGCTGCCATTTTCACGAAATACCGGCTGGGTAGGCAAAGCAAGCATCGCATTACGAATGCTGTAATCACCACTTGTTTTCAAATCATTATTCAAGGTCAGGCTATTCCCTATCCTTAATTTTGAAGTTACTTTGCTATCGGTATTCAGTTGAAAGGTAAAGCGCTTGAAGCCGGTACTGTTCACAATACCTTGCTGATCAAAATAATTTCCGGATATGTAATAATTGGTTTTTTCTCCGCTGCCGGAATAAGACATTGAGTAATTCTGCATTGGTGCAGGTTGGATAAGTTCTTTCAGCCAATTGGTTCCTGTGCCAAGACTTTCAGGATTTGCATAAGCTGGATTTTCCATCACCCCTGCATTTGACAAAACATCGTTGTGTAAGGAAGCAAATTGTGAGGCGTTAAGCATCTCAACCATATTTGTTGCTTGCTGAATTCCGTAGGAGTAATTGAAATTTACTTGTGACTGCCCCTTCACTCCCCTTTTCATAGTTACAATTACTACTCCGTTAGATCCGCGCGATCCGTATATTGCAGTGGCTGATGCGTCTTTCAAAACCTGAAGTGACTCTATATCATCCATGTTGAGCTGATTCAGTCCTGCAGATACAGGTACCCCATCAATCACGAACAATGGATTACTGTTGTTGATTGTTCCTGTACCGCGAATTCTGAAAGTTGCATCATCACCCGGTTTCCCTGATGAGATTACCTGAACACCGGCAGCACGTCCCTGCAATGCATCGCTTATGCTGGGCACAGGCAATGAACGTAAATCGCTCGTTTTCACCACAGATACTGAACCAGTCAGATCCTTCTTGCGTTGGGTCCCGTAACCAATTGCAACCACTTCTTCAATTCCAACTGTTTCTTGTTCCATCACTACATTAAGTGTAGTTTTAGTTCCTACAGCAATTTCCTGAGTTTTCATTCCTATAAACGAAAATTGTAAAGTTGCATTCTCGGGGATATTAGATAGCGAGTATTTACCATCTGAGTTAGATATATTACCGTTGGTAGTTCCTTTTACCACAATTGAAACCCCTGGAATCGGCGAACCGGAAGAATCAGTAACTTTACCGGAAATGGAACTTTGCTGTTGGGTTCCAAATGAAGATTCGTTGGAAGGAGATAAAACGATTTGTCGGTCAATAATTTCATAATTGACTTTGCTATTCGAAAAAAGCTGGCTAAGTAGCTCTTTGATTTCAGCATTGGAGATGTTAACTGAGTAGTTTTTGTCAACATCAATTTCGGTCTTGTTATAAGCAAAACGAAATTTTGACTGGTTCTCAACTAATATCATAATATTTTCAAGTTTCATCTCATTAACAGAAATTGAAAATTTAGAGTTTTGAGTGTACGAATCCAATGCAAATGATTGAATGATACTAACCATCGATATAAAAAGAAATATCCTCATAAAAAGAAACATTTTTTTTATGGCATGTAAATACCATACCACGTTTGTGCGATTTTTTTTCATAAATTTGAAAATTAGTAATGTTTGAAATTCCAATAGACTTTACTGATTTGCGGGGTAGCATTGCAGTGCTTTCCCGCTTTTTTTTTAAATACCCGTTATGCCATAGACTATTTATTTTTGATTATTATTTTCTTCTTCGAATAACTATAATCGTCCTGAACCTTTCTTTCTTCGAATTGATATTTTACAGGTACAATCATTGTCAGAAGTTTTAACGCATCTTCCAACGTTTCATCTTCCAATAATAATCTTACTTTTTGATTATCAATGCCTTCTAATTGAAGTTTAATTTCAGCATTATAAAATCGGCCAAGATTAAGGCAAGCTTCTTTCAACGAAACATCATTCAAGATTAACTTTCCATCTTTCCATGCCACGTAATCATGTACATTAACATTGGATCTCTCAAAAGAATTATTATCTGAATGATAGGTAACACATTCATTGGGAATCATAACTCCAACTTCCTGATCATTTAGGTTTAACCTTACACTGCCTTGTTCAAGCACTACCTGACATGCATTATCTTCAGAATAGGCAGAAATATTAAATCGTGTACCAAGTACCTCAATATTGAGCTTTGTTGGAGTTTTTACAATGAAACGTTGCTTTTGCCTGCGAGTAACATTAAAAAATGCGAGACCATTAAGGTCAACAACACGCTGATCATTACTGTCAACGTGGTATTTTAATTCAGAGCCGTAACCTAACCATCCGGTAGTTCCATCAGGCAGCTTGAACTGATTCCTAAAACCAGTGTGAGAAATAAATTCGACTTGTTGGGTATTTAAGTTTTCACCGCCACGACCAGTGAAATATATGCTTGCTGCAATTAGCAATCCGACAACCAATATCGCGGCTATCTGAGAAAATTTCAGGAACAGACTTCGACCTCTGACCGATTGATCTTTGGTGCTATTTATAGTATAGTAAAGCTTGTAATAAACATGATCCAGAACTGGAAGGCTCTCCGGATTGGGTGTAAATTGTTCCCATTGTTCTCCAACTACTTGCCTGGTTTCTTCGTTGAGTTGATTATCTTCAAAATATTTCTCGAGATTCTTTTGATCCAGAAGACTGAATTTCTGATCAAAGACCTTATCAATATGTTTTCTGTTAATTGCCATTTTTTAGATATGCTTCTAAAGTAATATTACTTGACTTTATAAACGTACCTCTTAAAATGAAACTTTTTTCGATTTTTTATTATTATTCCGGATATTGACCTGCAAATAAGTAGAATAGCAAGATGCCAGCCAGTCGGTTGTCTTCTTTTATTTTGGTAATAATGAACTTCCTCGCTATCGACAGTTGATTTTTTATAAACTGTTCACTCAGCCCGAGTTTAAAAGCTATTTCATAATTTTTCAGTTCGTCTTTATAGCTGAGATTAAAGATTTCCTTTCTTCTATCTGGCAATAAATCAATTACTTTGTTTGTTTCTTGAACAAATTGTATGTAGTCCAGCATATCTTCTTCAGTGGACGAATCCCGCAGATATTCTTCAGCAAAAACCTGAATGTATTTTTCTTCCCTGTTTTTTTTCAAAAACCGCTGACGAATATTATTATAAGCGATTGTAAATAAATAGGACTTAAATGATGTGTCTGTTTTTAAGGTATGACGATTTTCCCAAATTTTCAGGAAAACCTCATTCAACAAATCCTCAGCATCTTCCTTTTCTCTAAGAAATTTCATTGAAAATAGGTACAATCGGGTACCATATTTCTCAAAAAGTAATTTAAATGCTGCTCTATTCCCATTTCTGAGTTTGGCAATCAGGTCATTATCGACTTCATCTATTCTTATCGTCAATTTTTTCGGGCCTTTAGTTAATTTCAGTTCGACTCAAACAGGATATGAGGCTTCAAAAGTAATAGATTTCTTTATTTTTCAGGCAGTTCAGAATTAAAAAAAGACTGCTGAATTAGGATGAGTGGATTGAAAAACAATACAATCAAAGAAAGAATAATGTAACGATGGATAAAAAATTCATTGAAAGGTTAATTACGATATGTACGCCTAGAAAAAGAAGGAAATATTTTTTTTAGCAGAAAACTATTTATAGCCGATTTCGGAAGAATCTATAAACACGATAAAACAATTGCATAGAGGTCATCATTTAAATACATGGTTCTTCACGGAAATGCGTACCTATCCATTTGGAAAGTAGATTTCAGGCAAATTACAGCATAAGATTTATCATGCGTTTTCGCAATTTAATTTCAAACTAAAATAATTTTATTCTTTCTTTTATGTAGGGTCTGCTGAAAAAACTACATAAAACCACGAAGTGGTTAAATGTGAATAGCCCCGAATGAAATTCGGGGAAAAGATAGAACCCAAGTCCCGAACCCTGATAAGGATTCAATCGATGTTAACGCATTATTATTGAACCCCAGGGTTCCGAATCATCTCGTATTTTCATCCACCGGTTTCACCGGCGGTTATTCATATTAAATCCTTTCAGGATTTCTTACAACTCCCAGGTTGAAGGTGAAATATTGAAAGTGCATGGGTTTTACATCATCAATTCAAAT
>DASRMB010000023.1:0-39324 GCA_035648135.1 Prolixibacteraceae bacterium | reverse complement strand
CGCGGTTCTTTACTGCAAATACGATATGAATGTAAATTTGCGAAAATGTTCCGGGCATTGTTGTGATTTTTGTACGACACCTTCGGAGTCGTTTGGTTGATATTGCAATTTTTCTATAAACCTTTGATGCCTTCGGCATCTTGATTGGGGAATTTGTTTAGAACAAAAATTCAATTTCATATCGTTCCCCACAACTTTATCATGTGATCCTACATTTCACTCTTGCACAGCAAAAATGCGTCAAAGACGCAAAACCAACAGCCCCTTGTTACTGCTGACGCTCAAACAAGGGGCAGGCCAGTTATTTACTTGTATGATCAAGTAAGGCTCAATCATCCGGTAAGTTTCCTTGCAGTGAATATCGGCAACTTACTGTTTTTTTTATTTTATGACGTCCTGACTTAAAAATCGATACAAGCATTTGTCTATTGGGTAAATTCTTCAGGAAATACCACTTTACCTGAAATCTTATTTAATGCACCTTCTTTCAGTTCCAAAGCCATAAATACGTCATCAGAGGGCAATTCGAAAGGAGCTCTTATTTTCCAGACTGAAGCGGGTTTGTATCCAAATCTGGGGTAATATTCGGCGTGCCCCACAACGATTACTGAAGTAAACCCCAGTTGCCTCGCAATTCGGTGGCCTTCGTTAATCAGTTTCGAACCAATTCCTTGATTCTGGTATTCAGGAAGAACCGAAACCGGAGCCAAAGTGAGTGATTCGAATAATTCCTGTCCGTTATCAATCAGGACTGGAGTAAATAAAACATGCCCCACCACCTGTTTGTTCTGTTCCGCCACCAGCGAAAGATCGCTGATAAACATGTCAGATTTTCGGAGATTTTCAACGAGTTTTCCCTCGTTGTGGTCACTGATTTCCATTGTTTCAAAAGCTTTTTCGGTCAATTCAAATACCCGTTGGTAATCATCGGGTACCTCTTTCCTAATAATGATTTGTTCGTTCATTTTCAAGCCATTTAGAAAGTTAGTAATTCTGTCTATCTCTTACGAAAATATCATCCTGCGGTTTGGCAAAATTCCGGATTGAAGTGACCTGTTAGTACGAATGACCTGTTCTCACCAACAAGCTACATAAATAGAAGGTTGAAAATCAGGATGATTTGCCGGGCAAAAGAAGAATGGCATAACATTCTAGTGAGGGAACAATAAGAGTGTCATTTCACCCTTTTATTATTCACTTCAGAAGTATAGAAAACACAAAACCCATAAACCCTTGCGAAAAGAGTTTATGGGTTCTGGTAACGATCAATTCTCAGTTGATACGTTTACCGGGATTGGTTATAATTTTGCCATGTCTCCTGAAAGTTCGACTTCGGCCTGGGCAATTTCATCTATAAATTCTTTCACATAATCAGGATAGGTTTCAATATCGTCCAGTTTCTGTGTTTTTAGCTGTAACTCTTTCAACCGGTATCCAAGTTCATTCATTCCGAAAGTCATAACTGAGGATTTTGCTTTATGGGCCAGTTCTCCAAGCTCTTTCCACTTTTTATCAGCTAAATATTTATTCATTCCATCGCGAAACTCAGGCAATTGATCAAAAAACATCTGGATAAATTCCTTCATTATTTCAGGTTCCCCACCTGTAATTTCCTTCAGATAATCTAAATTGGTATAGCGTGATTGAGCCATTGATTGTTTTTTTTAAAACAGTTTGTGTTTATGCAATTATAATAAAAATAATCGTTCCAAACGATCTCTGATTGCCAATAGTTTTCGGAACGAATATCAAATGAAAGTTTTTCAGAGCATTGAGCTAAAAACGAATATCTTTGCCAGATGATTTTTTTCATGCTTTGAGCATGGACAATCAACTATTTTTGTCATATAAAAACTGAAAATAAATTTATGCAAATCACAGCCTTAAATCAGATACACAAACAGGCAGGCGCCAAAATGATGGAGTTTGCCGGATTTGAAATGCCAATCGAATATTCGGGAATCAAAGACGAGCACATGACTGTTCGTGAAGCCGTTGGAGTTTTCGACGTGTCACACATGGGTGAGTTTTGGGTGAAAGGGCCAAATGCTTTGGAGCTGGTTCAGCGGGTAACCACAAACGATGTTTCCAAACTAACCATTGGTCAGGCACAATATTCCTGTTTCCCGAACGGGAAAGGCGGTATTGTTGACGACTTGCTGGTGTATTATTATTCCCCGGATAAATACATGCTGGTGGTAAATGCATCCAATATCGAAAAAGACTGGAACTGGATTGTTTCGCAAAACTCAAATGGCGCGGTTCTCGAAAATACTTCCGACGCAATCAGCCAGCTGGCGATTCAGGGACCTAAAGCAGTTGCTACCCTGCAGAAACTTACCGACATCGATCTGTCTGAAATTAAATACTATACTTTCGTCACCGGAAAAATCGGAGGTGTTGACGATGTAATCATTTCGGCTACCGGCTATACCGGTTCCGGAGGTTTCGAATTGTATTTCAGAAATGAAGTAGCCGAACATTTATGGAAGGTCATTTTTGAAGCCGGAGCCGAATTCGGCATCAAACCAATCGGTCTTGCTGCCCGCGATACTCTTCGCCTTGAGATGGGTTTCTGCCTGTATGGCAACGATATTGACGACACCACTTCACCTATTGAGGCTGGATTAAGCTGGATTACCAAATTCAATGGTCATCAGTTTATTGACAAGGATTTTCTGCAGATGCAGAAACAGGAAGGCGTTGATCGCAAGCTACGCGGATTTGAAATGATCGACCGCGGAATTCCACGTCACGATTACGAACTGACCGATCAGAACGGAAACGTGATTGGCCGTGTAACTTCAGGAACAATGTCACCAGTATTGAACAAAGGTATCGGCATGGGCTATGTTCATAAAGCATATTCAGCCATTGGCACCGAAGTATACATTCAGGTACGCAACAAAACACTAAAAGCTAAAATTGTTAAAATGCCTTTTATTAATCCGGCATAATTGACTTTATAATTCATTATAAACCTGTTGGCGATCTGCCGGCAGGTTTTTTTATTCCATTTTTTCCCCTGATCTCATTCATTTCACCTGAATCAGGCAATCCTTTCCCCACTTTCTTTGTTTCTCATTTCTCTTTCTGAAATAAAAATCACTTCGCTGCAACTTTACCTTTTGTTTAAATACAATATTCTCTTCCGGGAAACAGGCTTCCGTCGACTACTTTCTTTATCTTTGTGCCTTTACCTGAAGACAGAAAAAAGATGAAGAATCGGCTGGAGGTTTGTTTGTCCCCCGCAATCTATGATAAACATGCCGATGATAAAAACATAGTGGTGATCGCCGATATTTTACGGGCGACCTCATCCATCTGCGCGGCTATTCATAACGGAGTCAAAAGCATTATACCCGTTTCAACAGTTGATGAAGCCCGGGCAATGAAACAGCAAGGTTATATGGTCGCATCCGAACGTGATGGATACGTACTCGATTTTGCAGACTTTGGAAATTCTCCGTTTAATTTCACCCCTGAAATCGTAAAAGACAAAGACATCGTATATTCCACGACCAACGGAACGCGCTGTATTCACATGGCCAGCCATTCGAAAGCCGTTATCATCGGCTCATTCCTGAATATTACATCTTTAGCCGACTGGCTCATTCAACAGAATGCACCTGTACTGATTTTCTGCGCTTCGTGGAAAGACCGCTTCAGCCTGGAAGACACTGTTTTTGCCGGAGCGCTGGCCGAAAGGTTGCTTAATTCCGGGAAATTCGAAACCATTTGTGATGCGGTAACTGCTTCCATCGATTTATGGAATCTGGCAAAAGATGATTTGCCCGGATACCTTGAAAAGGCGGCACAAAAAGGACGTCTGGCCTCCAAAGGATTGGACGATTGCATCGAATATTGCCTGACTGCTGATCAAACACATGTTATACCAGCATTTCAGAATGATAGGTTGTTAGATATTTCGGAAGTTGAATCCGCTTTCTAAATAATTCATTCGTTCCCGATAATATTCAGGATAAAATGGATGTATATGAATTGAATGTTTTATAACTTGTTGAATCAAAATTTAGTCTGATTTATCTCAGAAAACCCTTGGCTTATAATCGTTTATTTTAAACTCTTATATGCAATTAAAATAAAAAAAGATAGTTATTAACCCATAATCAAAATCAAAATGAAGAAGCATAATTTTTACGCGGGCCCCTCCATTATGCCCGAATTTACCAAAGAAAAAGTTGCAGAAGCTACAATGAATTTTGCCGGAACAGGTCTTTCATTGATTGAAGTATCTCACCGAAGCAAAGAGTTTGTTGCCGTAATGGACCAGGCTGTTTCTCTCGTAAAAGAATTACTTAAAGTTCCTGAAGGATATTCGGTGCTTTTTCTTCAGGGAGGTGCCAGTCTTCAATTCCTGATGGCTCCATACAATTTGATGAACAAAAAAGCTGCGTTTACAAACACCGGTGCCTGGGCAAAAGCAGCCATCAAAGAAGCGAAGTTTTTCGGCGAAGTAGTTGAAGTGGCTTCTTCAGCAGATGCTAATTACAATTACATTCCAAAAGGATATGAAATTCCTGACGATGTGGACTACTTCCACTTTACATCAAACAATACCATCTTCGGAACTGAAGTCATTAGCGATCCTGATGTAAAAGTACCCGTAGTTTGCGACATGTCATCCGACATTTTCAGTCGTCCGATTGACATTTCAAAATATGCCATGATTTATGCCGGAGCGCAGAAAAACCTCGGTCCATCAGGTGCAACTCTTGTAATTATCCGCGATGATATTCTGGGAAAAGTCGATCGTCCTATTCCAACCATATTGGATTACAGAACCCACATCAAAGGAGTATCGATGTTTAATACACCGGCTACTGTTCCTGTATTCGGCTGTTTGCAAACATTGCTCTGGTTGAAAGAACAGGGTGGAGTTGAAGGAATGGAAAAAGTGAATATTGCCAAAGCCAATTTGCTTTATAGCGAACTCGAACGCAATAAACTATTCAACCCAACCGTACCAGATCCGAAAGATCGTTCACGTATGAATGTAACTTTTGTGATGAATGAAGGTTATGAATCGCTCGAAAAGGAATTTGATTCATTTGCAGCTTCCAAAGAAATGATTGGCCTGAAAGGTCACCGTTCGGTTGGAGGATTCAGAGCTTCAATTTACAATGCCATGCCACTCGAAAGTGTTCAGGCACTGGTTGATGTGATGAAAGAATTTGAGTCGCTAAAAGTATAAATCAGAAAGAAAAGCAGAATGGGGGTTCTGCTTTTCTTTTTTAAAGGGGAAAAACTATGAAAAGGGTATTAATTGCTACAGAAAAGCCATTCACTCCGGAAGCGGTTGTGCAAATGACCGGAATCCTTGTTAAAGCAGGCTATGAGGTTCAGTTACTTGAAAAATATACGTTAAAGTCAGAACTACTGGATGCCGTCAGAAATGTTCATGCTATCATTATCCGAAGCGACATCATTGACAAACAAGTCATTGAAGCATCTGACGAATTAAAAATTATTGTCAGAGCCGGATCTGGATTTGACAATATCGATTTAATTGCCTCTAAAGAAAAAGGCATCATTGCCATGAATACTCCGGGACAAAATTCGAATGCTGTTGCAGAATTGGCAATTGGGCTGATGATTTATATGGCTCGTGGAATGTACAAAGGAGGTCCCGGTACCGAATTAAAAGGAAAAGTACTTGGAATTTATGGCTGCGGATACGTAGGCCGACGGGTTGCAAAAATTGCCCAGTGTTTTGGAATGAAAGTAATTGCACTTGACCCATGCATAACCAAAATAGGGATGGATACTTACGAAATAATAGTCGCTGATTCTGTTCATGAAATATTCGAGAAAAGCGATTATCTATCCTTACATATACCATCAAATCCAAATACACTGAAGTCCATCAATTTTGATTTAATGAACAGAATGCCGGCGGGAGCCACGCTAATTAATACAGCCAGAAAAGAAATAATTGACGAAGATGGACTGAAGAAGATCATGGAAGAACGTCAGGATTTCAAGTACGTAAGCGATATTGCTCCCGATTGTCAGGCTGAATTAGCATCGAAATATGAACTTCGCTATTATTCGACTCCTAAAAAACAAGGAGCACAAACAGCAGAAGCAAATACAAATGCAGCTGTTGCTGCTGCGGAACAAATTGTTGCTTTCTTCGAAAAAGGAGATCTGACCTTCAAGGTAAACAAATAAAAAAAACAGATGATAGAGAAATGGAATGACGATCAGGTTTATACCAATATCAATTATTCAGCTCAGAAATTGATACAAACAGAGTTTGACAAGTGTAAATTTGAGAATTGCGATTTCTCAGATGCTGATCTGTCGGAGAGCGATTTCGTGAGTTGCAGGTTCGAGAATTGTAATTTTTCCAATGCGCGCTTATCCGGCACCGGAATGAAAGATGTTCACTTCATTGAGTGCAAACTGATTGGAATGAGCTTTGCTGCCTGTTCCGATTTTCTATTTTCAGTCAACTTTCAGAAATGCGTTCTCGATTACGCTGTGTTTGCAGAGAAAAAGATGAAGAAAACAAAATTCGTCGATTGCTCGCTTAAGGAGGTAGACTTCTCCGGAACTGATTTGTCGCTATCCGATTTCCATCATTGCGACCTGCTTCAAACTGTTTTTCACCGGACCAATCTGGAAAAAGCAGATTTCCGGACAGCCAAAAATTATTCGATGGATCCGGAGGCGAACAGAATAAAAAAAGCCAAATTTTCGTATACCGGAATAATCGGGCTTCTCGGGAAATATAAGATTGAACTGGAATAATTAAGGAATTGAATACAACAACAAAATGAACCTGAAATACAAAATTATATTTTTCAATGTCATGCTGTTTCTGATCATTTTCGACATCATCTATTTAATGGTGTGGATATTTTCAATTCAGATGAATCCGGCAAAAGCAGTTATTGTAGCAGGAATAAGTGCCTTGCTGATGCCCTGGGTCAGAGCTACGAACTTTCAATCAGGAAGAAAAATATTCATCCGAAGTTATGCCGTTGTTTTGTATCACAAATTCATCAGGAAATAACAAACAATTTCAGTTCGGGAATTCTGATTCTTCATTAAACATTAAGAAAAAGCAGTTTGTAAGTTTATTCAACTGATACAGGAAGCTATTTCAGAATAGTACCCGTAAATTGTCAAATTAATTTCAAATTAAATACAAAAAATACACTTATGGCTATTGTGAAACCATTTAAAGGACTTCGTCCGCCACAAGCTATTGCCAGCGACCTGGCTTGTTTGCCCTACGACGTGATGAACAGCACTGAAGCAGCTCAAATGGCTGAAGGCAAGGATTGTTCGTTGCTTCACATCACCCGCGCCGAAATCGACTGTCCCGAAGGAACTGATGTTCACTCCGAAACCGTTTATCTGAAATCAGTTGAAAATTTTCTGAAATTTCAGGCAGAAGGCTGGCTGAATCAGGACGAAGAAGCCAAATATTACATTTATGCACAAACCATGGGTGGCCGCACTCAATACGGAATTGTAGGTGCCGCATCGTGCGAAGACTACAACCAGGGAATCATAAAAAAGCATGAACTCACCCGCCCCGACAAAGAAGAAGATCGCATGATCCTGACTCGCTATCTGAATGCCAACATTGAGCCGGTTTTCTTTTCCTATTGTGCTATTCCTGAAATTGACGCAATTGTTGAATCAGTGGTGAAAAACCAGAAAGCGGACTACGATTTTGTTGCTGAAGATGGTTTCGGACATCATTTCTGGGCCATTAACGATACGGCAGTCAATCAGAAAATTGAAGAACTGTTTGCAACCAAAGTTCCGGCAACCTATGTCGCTGACGGGCATCACCGCACTGCAGCTGCTGCTCGCATCGGACTGGAAAAGAAAAATCAAAACCCCAATCATACCGGCAACGAAGAATACAATTTTTTCATGGCCGTTCATTTTCCCGACAACCAATTGCAGATCATTGATTACAATCGCACCATAAAAGATTTGAATGGTTTAACTGAAGCGGAACTACTCGAAAAACTGGCACTGAATTTCGATGTTGAATTGACAGGATCTGAAATTTACAAACCAGGAAAACTGCACGAATTCAGCATGTATCTCTCCGGAAACTGGTATAAACTGAATGCCAAACCAGGCACATTCAACGACAACGATCCGATTGGAGTTTTGGATGTGACCATTTTGTCGAATCTGGTTTTGGATCAGATTCTGGGAATCGCCGATCTCCGCACTTCGACCCGCATCGACTTTGTGGGTGGAATCAGAGGATTGGGCGAATTGAAAAAACGTGTCGATCGCGGGGACATGAAAGTTGCCTTTGCTCTTTATGCAGTATCGATGCAACAATTGATCAACATTGCCGATTCAGGCAACATCATGCCTCCAAAAACCACCTGGTTCGAACCCAAGCTTCGTTCAGGACTGGTTATTCACAAACTGGATTAAAAAAAAGGAAAAGGGAACCCCACCTTTTTTAAAAAAAATCCCGTAGATTTCCTGCGGGATTTTCTTTTCTTTATTAAATCCGGGCGCGACTTTAAGTCGCACCCGGACTATACAAGAAACATGAAGAAGAAAATGAAAAATCAAAAGATACTTTTATCCGGTGCCATTTTGATGGCTTTAGGAGTTTTGCTTGGTGCGTTTGGTGCCCATGCTTTAAAAACGCGCTTATCTCCTGAAATGCTGCTGGTTTATAAAACGGCTGTCGAGTACCAGTTTTATCACGCGCTGGGCTTGCTGCTTATCGGTTTAATAGGCTTTCATATCGATTCGAAATGGATTAGCCGCGCTGGTGTATTTATCGGAATCGGCATTCTTTTATTCTCCGGTAGTTTGTATATTCTTTCACTCACCGGTATAAAGGCGATTGGAGTGATCACTCCGTTTGGAGGATTATCATTCGTTGCCGGCTGGATTTGTCTGGCTATTGGAATCTGGAAACGCTGAATTCAGGAGCTTTCACTTGTATCTTATGCGCATACCTGACCATTCTCATGGTTCCTTTGCTTAAATTCCGGCTTCTTTATCCGCTTAAATCAGGACTTGAAAAATTTAAAGCCTGAGATTAATTACATTTGCAGGAAGTAGATATTAAAAACAGATAAAAATCATGATAAAAAATATTCAACGTATTGTTCTGCTGTCGCTTTTGGCAGTCATTTGGAGTACACCGGTTTCATTCGGGTGCACCAATTTTTTAATTACAAAAGGCGCCTCGGTTGATGGCTCCACCATGATAACTTATGCCGCCGATTCACATACTTTATATGGCGAATTATATTATCAGCCAGCTCAGGATTATCCTGAAGGTACTTTACGCGACATTTACGAGTGGGATACCGGTAAATTCATGGGACGCATCCCGCAGGTTTCACATACCTACAGCGTTATTGGAAACATGAACGAATTCCAGGTTGCAATTGGAGAAACAACCTTTGGCGGACGCGAAGAACTGTATACACAATCAGGAGCAATTATGGATTACGGCAGCCTGATGTATGTGGCTTTGCAACGTGCAAAAACGGCCCGCGAAGCCATTGAGGTTATGACTGATCTGGTTGAAAAATACGGATATGCCAGCGAGGGCGAATCATTCTCCATTTCTGATCCGAATGAAGTCTGGATTATGGAAATGGTTGGCAAAGGCGAAGGCCAGAAAGGTGCCGTTTGGGTCGCCCAGCGTATTCCCGACGGATACATCAGCGGGCATGCCAACCAGGCACGGATTACCACATTCCCGATGAATGATTCCGCCAATTGCCTGTTCGCCAAAGATGTCATTTCATTAGCCCGTGAAAAAGGATGGTTTGACTGGAAAAACAAAGATTTTAGTTTTTCTGATGTGTATGCTCCCGTCGATTTTAGCGGAGCCCGCTTCTGCGATGCCCGTGTTTATGCCGGATTTAACAAGGTGAATTCAGGAATGAAACAATACGAAGAATACGTTCTTGGGAATGTAAAACACGATGGTGAAAATAATTTTCCCTCCAATAGAATGCCATTGTGGATAAAACCTGACAAAAAACTCAGTGTTCAGAATGTAATGAGCATGATGCGTGACCATTTTGAAGGAACTCCAATGGATATGACTCAGGACATTGGTGCCGGCCCTTTTAAATTACCTTACCGCTGGAGACCTTTATCGTTTAAAGTTGATTCGGCTGAATATATCAACGAACGTGCAGTTTCGACTCAGCAGACCGGATTCTCATTTGTGACTCAGTCGCGTTCGTGGTTGCCCAACCCGATTGGCGGAATCCTGTGGTTTGGAGTTGACGACACTTACAGCACCTGTTATGTTCCGATGTACTGCGGAATAACCGAAATTCCGGAGTGTTTTAAAGTTGGAAACGGCGATCTGCTAACCTTCTCCGAAACTTCTGCTTTCTGGACTTTTAACGTAGTCTCCAATTTTGCCTACTTACGTTACGACGCCATGATTCCTGATATTCAAAAAGTTCAGAAAAATCTGGAAGATAAGTTTATTGCCTATAGGGCAAGTGTCGATCTGGCCGCTCAAAACCTGTGGAATGCAGGCAAAAAAAATGAGACCATTCAGTTTTTAACTGAATATTCGGTCAATCAGGCCAACGGAATGACCAGCGAATGGAAAAAATTATCACAATTTCTGTTTGTGAAATTCATGGATGGAAATATTAAAAAAGAAACAGACGGAGTGTTTGAACGTACTGAAACCGGAATGACACCAGCCCCGGATCAACCCGGATATCCGGATTGGTGGAAAAAAGTGATTGTTGAAGGCACTGGTGATCATCTGAAAATGATTGGTGCTCCAAGTCATTGATTTTCGCCAACAATTACGATTATTTTATTGAGAAAATAAGTATCGGATTGAATAATTTTATTACTTTTGCGCCACATTTAAGCAATCTCTTACTCATTGATACGAAGTAATATTGCGACTAAAACAAAAAAAGATGGATTTAATTAAAGTAGCCCAGGATGCGTTTTTTGTTGAACCAAAAGAACATTCGAAATTTAATGCAGGAGATACCATTACCGTTCATTATAAAATTAAAGAAGGTAGCAAAGAGCGTATCCAGAATTACCGTGGTGTTGTTATTCAGATAAAAGGCCATGGTTTGACTAAATCTTTCACTGTTCGGAAAATGTCGGGAAGCATTGGTGTAGAACGAATTTTCCCTCTTTATTCACCATTCATCGAAATGATTGAAGTGAACAAAAAAGGTATTGTACGCAGAGCTAAACTGTACTATTTACGCGCTCTTACAGGCAAGAAAGCCCGTATCAAAGAAAAACGTGTATAAGAAAAATATTTTCTTTTTGAGAAGAGGTTGGTCCGAAAGTTCCAGCCTCTTTTTTTGCTTCATACTTTCAACAAGGCCTGTCGATATTGTGACATGAATTGCTTATTTCATTCGCCTCTCAGAATTGCTCCGTAAAAGAATAGATTGACGACTAAGTATCGCAAGCCTATTTCGGATTAGTCCGAAAATCACTTACTTTTATGGAGTTCTTTATTCCTGAATCCAAAACCAACTAAAATGAATAGACTGATCCACATCCTATGTTTCTGTGCAATTATTCCTTTCAGCAGGGAATGTGCAGGTCAAAACATCCCGTCTGAAGTTCAAAGTCCCGAACAAATAAACATTGACCCCACTCTCAGTTATCAAACGGTTGAAGGTTGGGGAAGTTCGTTGTGCTGGTGGGCCGCTCAGGTTGGCGCCTGGGATGAAACAAAAGCTGACAGCATTGTTGATTTGATTACATCTCCGGATAAGTTGAACATGAATATTTTCAGGTATAACATTGGTGGTGGTGATGATCCTTCTCATATTGATGGGCACATGGTAAAAGGAAAAGGGAAGCGGGCTGAAATGGAAGGGTTCAAAGCTTCAGCAGAGGCTCCATATAATTGGGCTACGGATAAAGGACAGCGAATAATCATGTTGAAAATTAAAGCAAAAAGGCCTGATGCCGTGTTCGAAGCGTTTTCGAATTCGCCTCCGTACTGGATGACCTACAGCGGTTGTTCCGGAGGAAATATTGACCCGATGCAGGATAACCTGAAACCCGAATACTATGAAGCTTTTTGCGATTACCTGATCGAGGTTTGTAAATTCTACAAAGAACAATACAACATCGGGTTCAAAACGCTCGAACCCTTTAACGAATCGACTTCAGGCTATTGGAATGCGCTGGGAAGCCAGGAAGGATGCCATTTTACGCCGGAAACTCAGATGAAAATCATCCGGATTTTAGCCCCTAAACTTAAATCCTCAGGACTCGAAACAGTACTTTCAGCTTCCGACGAAACAAACATTGCCTCAAGTATTAAAGTTTTAAAAGCGTATCAATCGGCAGGCAACATTCTTGATAAAATCGGTCAGTTGAATACCCACACTTATTCCGGAACCAATAGTGAACGAAAAGAAGTCCATCAATTGGTGAAATCAACCGGAAAGCCGTTTTGGCAATCAGAAACCGGTCCAAGTGGAAATCAAAAGACAAGCTTTGCTACTAATCTGGGATTGGCTCAAAAGTTATTTGACGACATGCATTATATGAAACCTCAAGCCTGGCTGGATTGGCAGTTATTGGAAGAGAACAATAATGTGTGGTGCCTGATAAGATGCAATTTCATGTCGCAGAAATACAAGGTTATCAAGAACTTTTATGTCAGAATGCAGATCACGCGATTCTTCAAACAAGCTTATACCATTATTGAAACCAGAAATGATGAAGTTCTGGCAGCTATAAATCCTGACAAAACAGAATTGGTTGTCGCTATTCTTAACCATTCGACAGAATTAAAACCATTCAAACTTAATCTGGAAGCTTTTCCCAAACCAGGAACTAAAATTCAGGTATACCGGACAACCAATCTTGAAAATTGCGAAAACATTTCAAGTCCCGGGTTGAATGATCAATCAATCAGATACAATGCTCCCGGCCTTTCATTGACCACATTTATTATTCCTGTTGAAAACTGATCAAATGTCATACTGTCAATGAGTATTTTGGCGTGGTTGAATGTATTCATCATGGAATCTATAAACCAATAATCCATGATGAAGTATACCCTCATTTTCTTATTTATGCTGTTTTCAGCCGGTGTTTATTCCTGTTCCAAACACACGAATGAACCTGAACAGAAGACAGTCGTGTTGAAAGTCCCGCTTGGTGATCCTTTCATCATGCTGTGGCAGGGAACCTATTATGCCTACGGAACTCATGCGGCTGATGGTATTGAAGTGTTTGTTTCCGATGATTTACTAAGCTGGAGTGTTCCTGAAGGTATTGTAGACGGGTTGGCACTAAAGAAAGCCGATGTATGGGCCGACCGCTGGTTTTGGGCACCGGAAGTGTATGCCGTAAATGGAAAGTTTTATATGTATTATTCCGCAGATGAACATATCTGCGTTGCAACAAGTGACTCACCACTTGGACCATTTAAGCAGGAAATCCAGAAACCGATGATCGAAGACGAAAAGTGCATTGACAACTCTCTCTTCATCGACGATAACGGAAAACCTTATTTATTTTTCGACCGTTTCAACGACGGATTAAATATCTGGATAGCCGAGTTGGAAGACGATTTAATCAAGCTCAAACCGGAAACCATGCACGCATGTATCCATGTTTCACAGCCTTGGGAAGAAGTATGCCCCAGAGTAAACGAAGGTTCTTTTGTCATGAAACATGAGGGCGTATATTTCATGACTTATTCGGGCAACAGCTTTGAGAGTCCGTTTTACGGCATTGGAGTTGCCACGGCAACCAACATCAATGGACCATGGACTAAATATGAAAATAATCCGGCACTTCAGAAACCAGGAGAGCTGGTAGGTATCGGACACAGCGCCATGTTTACCGATAAGGAAGGAAAGCTGCGGATCGTTTTTCATGCCCATAATAGCTCAACAAAAATTCATCCACGCCACATGTACATTGGCACTGTTCGATTTGAAAAAAAGAATGGAAATAATGTGATGGTAATCGACAAAGATTATATGACACCAATCCTGAAAAATAATTCAAATGATAACTAAACTAAGATTGTTAATTCTCTCAATGCTCACCATGATTTCATTCGGAAGATGCAGCGAAAAAGGATCCAATATTGAAAAAAAAGTCAACAAAACGTTCACAAATCCGGTTTGGGATGGCGCTGATCCGTGGATGACAAAAAACGGCAACGATTATATTTACTGCTTTTCAGCCAACAATTCGATCATTGTTTTCAAATCGAAAAAGATGACACAAAAGGGCGAGTTAAAAAATATCTGGCAAGCGCCTGCAACCGGATGGAACCGTTCCTGTGTGTGGGCTCCTGAAATTCACTTCATCAAGGGACGTTGGTATGTTTATTATGCAGCAGGCGAAGCTGGTCCGCCGTTTATTCACCAGCGCACCGGTGTTTTGCGATCAAAGACTGAAGATGTTTTTAGTGATTATGAGGATATGGGTGTTTTATACACTGGCGATAATTCTGCTGATCCTTCATCGAATGTTTGGGCCATCGACATGACCATTCTGGAGCACAAAGGAAAACTATATGCCATTTGGTCGGGTTGGATCAAACAGGAATCCACTGATGCAACTGCACAGCATTTGTACATTTCGGAAATGGAAAATCCCTGGACCATGAAAGGGAAACGGGTGAAACTTTCTTCGCCGGTTGAAAGTTGGGAAACAGGTGATCCGCTTGATCTGAATGAAGGTCCTGAGATTCTGAAAAACGGAGACAAGGTATTTGTTATTTATTCCTGCCGTGAATCATGGCTGGTCGAGTATCGCCAGGGGATGCTGCAATTGATTAATCCAGAGGGTGATCTGCTCGATCCGGCAAACTGGGAAAAGACAGGTCCGGTATTTCAGGGAAACGAAAAGGTTTTCGGAGTCGGTCATTGTTCGTTTGTTAAATCGCCCGACGATACGGAAGACTGGATCATTTACCATTCAAAGAAAAGTACCACTCCCGGCTGGGAACGCGATGTACGGATGCAATCCTTTACATGGAATGCCGATGGAACACCCAATTTCGGTTATGCAATCCCCGCAGGTCAAAAGCTGAATATCCCTTCAGGCGAAGCTGAATAACAGATATTTAATAAATGCTATTTTTTTATCATTCAATTTTAAACCAATAAATACAATCCAATGAAAAAATCACTTTTTATTCTGGCAATCGCCGGATCACTGGCTTTTACTTCGTGCCAGAATAAGCCAGCTGTACAAAAAGCGGCTGAACGCTGGACTCCTGAAAAAGCTCAGCAATGGAGCACCGAAAACGGCTGGCTACGTGGAAGTAATTTTAATCCGAGTACTGCCATTAACCAGCTGGAAACATGGCAGGCCGAATCGTTCGACACCACAACCATCGATCGTGAATTGGGCTGGGCCGAAGGACTCGGAATGAATGTCATGCGCGTTTATCTTCATCATGTGGCATGGCAGGTTGATCCCGAAGGATTCAAAGGCCGCATGAATACCTATATGACAATTGCCAGCAAACACGGCATCAAAACCGTATTTGTATTTTTCGACGATTGCTGGAATCCAACTTACCAGGCAGGCAAACAACCCGATCCGAAACCGGGAGTTCATAACTCAGGCTGGGTGCGCGATCCGGGCGAATTGTTATATTCCGACACAACACTCATCAAAACACTTGAAAGCTATGTAAAAGATGTTCTGACAACATTTAAAGACGATAAGCGCATTGCTATCTGGGACATGTACAATGAACCCGGAAATTCAGGATATGGAAACCGCTCGATGCCATTACTCGAAAAAGCTTTTCAATGGGGACGCGAAGTTAACCCTTCACAACCTTTGTCTTCAGCAGTATGGAACCTCAGCCTGAGCGAACTGAATAAATTCCAGGTAGAAAATTCGGATATTATTACTTACCACAACTACGAAAACCCGGAAAAACATCAGGCAGCCATTGATACTTTGAAAATTTACGGTCGTCCGCTTGTTTGTACCGAATATATGGCAAGACGCAACAACAGCCTGTTTACCAACATCATGCCGATGCTTAAAGAACAGAACATTGGAGCAATCAACTGGGGTTTGGTCGACGGAAAATCGAATACCAAATATGCCTGGGACGAACCTATCGCCGATGGATCTGAACCAGCACTTTGGTTTCACGAAATTTTCCATAAAGACGGAACTCCTTACAAACAAGAAGAAGTTGATCTTATCAAGAATTTAACAGGAAAAAATTAAATCAATCGGAATTGTTCTGTATTTAAATAGATTTTGAAAGCCGTTGTGCATTATTTGCATGACGGCTTTTTTCTGACTAAAAGGTTGTAATTTTGATTGTTCTGTCTTAAAAAAAGATTAATATGACAACAAACGAATTAGTTCAGGAAATAAAATCGTATTGCATTGCAAATGCCGATGAAGAAAGAATTGTAAAATCACAGCGATATTTTAAAGAAGAATTTATTGGTTACGGGCTGACGTCCAAACAAATTCAGGATAAAGTGGAAGAATTGCTTAAAGGCAATAAGCTTGATTTGCAAACAATTCTGGATACCACCCCACTGCTGATGAAAAGCGGAAAATACGAGGAGATTGCATTTGCATTACTTTTACTCAATGGTTTTTGGAAAGAATATACATTGGAGACATTCCTTACCATTGGCAATTGGTTTACCATCAGCATTCACAACTGGGCACATGCCGATATATTGGGAATGTATATTTTGCCCAAATTTATGGACAGAAACATCATAACGATGGACGATCTTAGTTCGTGGCTCGAATCACCATTCAAATTTCAACGAAGGTGTGTTCCGGTAACGTTGATCAAACACATAAAAAAAACCAGACAGGTAATGCCGTCAATCGTTTTTGTAGAAAAACTAATGTCGGATACCGGTCGGGAAGTTCATCAAGGTATGGGTTGGTTCCTTCGCGAAGCCTGGAAAATAAGTCCATCCGAAGTTGAAATTTTTCTCGAAAAATGGAAAGATACTGCACCACGACTGATTATTCAGTATGCCTGCGAGAAAATGACAGCAGAAAATAAACTGCGGTTTAAACGTGCTAAAAAATTATCAGTAAGAAGTTCCACCTAAAAAAAACAGGCATCCCATACGGACACCTGTTTCCCTGATTTTAAATTTTCAAGAATATTTTTTATTCATTCAACGAATTACAAAGCTTCTGATTGATTTCGCGGACACGCGCTTCATCAATTTTAATCACTTTCCGGTCATAAGTCATCAGTCCATTAATTTCGCCTTCAACATCAGTCGTTTGCGTATAAACTGCGGCAGAAAATCCGGCTTTAACCAATTTTAAAAGTGATTCTCCATATTTTACGTACTCGTCAGTCACTTCCTTCGAATTCTTAAACTGAACATATCCCCAGTTCTTATCGGATGCCCAAAGATGACCTTCAAGAGCCAAACCAATTCCGCCATATTCGCCTAAGACTGTTGGCCGCTGAGCATCGTACAAATACATACCCGGTCCCGGATAATTGTGCAAATCGAGCATATCTCCCAGCTGATAATGATTTCCTCCGCTGGCTGGATTTACCAAACGGCTTGGATCGTAGGCTTTAGTCCATTCTACAATTTCAGCAGTTTTGAACTGTCCCCATGATTCGTTAAACGGAACCCAGGTTACGATACATGGATTGGAATACAGGTAATCCATTATTTCTTTCCACTCTTTACGGTAATTAGCTTCCGATTCCGGACTGCGTTTCATTTCAGCACCATCGAAATAATTTCGGGGTTGCCATTGCGGCGAACGGTCGCCACTTGGCATATCCTGCCAAACCAGAATTCCAATTTGATCACAATGTGTGTACCAACGCGCAGGTTCCACTTTGACGTGTTTACGGATCATGTTAAATCCGAAATCCTTGGTTTTCTGAATGTCATATTTCAAAGCCTCATCAGTTGGAGCCGTGTATAATCCATCGGGCCACCAACCCTGATCGAGCGGACCAAACTGAAATAAGGCTTTGTTATTTAGTTCGAGACGAACAATTCCATTTGCATCACGTTTGGTGGATATTTTACGCATGGCAAAATAGCTTTCAACCGCATCAACAACTACTCCGTTGCTGATTAAATTCACTTTCATCGTGTATAGGAAAGGTGATTCGGGGCTCCACAATTTGGCTTCAGGAATAGAAATTCCGAGTGTTTCCGTAGAAGAAGCTTTTACTGAAGCAATTTCCTTTGATCCGTCAAAAACTTTCACTTCAACGACATCAGCAAAAGATGCAGCTTCGGCTTCAACATCGACTATAATCAGGCCTTTATCGATATTCGAAACTGTTTTAACATTCTCAATATGTTTACTTGAAACCGGTTCCATCCACACGGTTTGCCAGATTCCGGTTACCGAAGTATAAAAAATACCTTCAGGATTGCCTACCTGCTTGCCTCTTGGCTGAAAACCTTTATCGGTTCCGTCCCAAACTTTAACGACCAGCTTTTGAGTTGCTGTTTTATTCAGGAAAGGAGTAATATCAAAAGAAAATGGAACATAACCTCCGGTATGAGTTCCGATTTTGATGTCGTTCACCCAAACTTCGGCTTTCCAATCGACTGCTCCAAAATTCAATAAAATATTTTTGTTTTTCCACTTCGCCGGAACTTCAAAATTCCGTTTATACCACACTTCATTATTCTCTCCAACAGTTTTCTGCACTCCGGAAAGGCTCGATTCAACCGGGAATGGAACTAATATTTGTCCATCGAACTGAGAAGGCTCAGCCTTTCCGGCCTTCAGGATTGAATAATTCCACAACCCATTCAGGTTTACCCAATCGGCACGCTCCATCATAGGACGCGGATATTCCGGCAATACATTTTTTACATCAATTTTTTCGGCCCACGAAGTTTTGATTTTATCACCGACAGGTTTCCATTGTGCGAAGGAATTTAAAACACAAATACTCAATAAAAAGATAAAGATTGTTTTTTTCATTTCTAATTGACTTTAGATTAGTGATTTATCGATTACAAATTAATATCAATAACGATTTCAACTATTAATACACCCAAATAAAAGAAATTGCTCATTGAGTCGCTCTATATTCTAAAATAAAAACGATTTCAACGAGGAATAAGTATGATTCTTGAGTAACCAGTATTTCGAGTAACCAGACACATGAAATCCATTTTCTGCTTTCATCTTAATTAGTCATCAGGCTAAATTGCCACCATTAATTTTAGCTTTGATAAAACCGACTTGACACATCAACCTCAAACCGCTCATAATCGATAACATTATCTCAACTTCTTTTTTCACTGAAATACTTACAATTAAATAAACTGTTTGCACAACCAATCTCCCTTTGGGAAAGAAATTTCAAACCAAAGCACCTTAAATAGTTAAAAAAATAGCTATTTAATCATAAAATATGGGACAACGGAATTTAATGTTGTTTAGATATTTTTAATTGAAACCAAATTTTTAGGTCTATATTTGCGCCGCTTAATGACTCTTTATTTTGAACTAACGACAAAAACACCTTTTGACAAGGATTGA
Source organism: Prolixibacteraceae bacterium (assembly GCA_035648135.1). Classification (GTDB taxonomy): domain Bacteria; phylum Bacteroidota; class Bacteroidia; order Bacteroidales; family Prolixibacteraceae; genus Aquipluma. Next base: position 19,803 of record DASRMB010000023.1, on the reverse strand, counting down.
CGAATATATTGACAAAAAGCTAGTTGTAAGGTTTAAGAATGGCGACATGAGTGCTTTTCAGCGTATTTATGATTCCTTTTGTCAGCCCTTGTATCGTTTTGCTTTATCGTATTTAAAAGACTCATTTGAAGCAGAAGAAATCGTCCAGGATGTTTTTCTGAAAGTCTGGGAAAACAGGTTAGATATTGATATCCAAAAATCCTTCAAAAGTTACCTTTACCGTATTACTGTCAACAAAATTTTTAACGAATTAAAGCACCGGGTTGTAAAGCATAAATACGAACAACACCTACTTCACACAGACCAACAATTTAATGAATCACCGGAATCAGCTATTCAGTTTCAGGAGTTAAACAGCAAACTGGATATTTTGCTAACTAAACTTCCTGATCAGCAACGCACTATATTCATCATGAGCCGATGGAAAGGTTTATCAAACGCTGAAATTTCCGAAAAACTAAGTTTATCCATCAGAACCGTTGAAAATCAAATTTACCGTGCTGCCAAGTTTATAAAATTAAACATCAACGACGACTATCCTATTGGCATCCTAGTAATTATCTTCGGACTCCAGTCATTATAAAATAAAGTATTTGCTTTCTTCAAAATAAATCAATTTCTCAGTGAGTATTGTTTTATCTCATCTTGTATTACCCTTGAAATGAAAAATAACGAAAACGTATATGTTGAGTTTAAAAGCCTGATTGGTAAGTTCCATTCAGGAAATTGCAGTTTAGATGAATTACAACTGCTTGAAGAAATGTTTATGGATTCGGTCATTTCTGAAGACATTAAAAATAAGATGCTTGATGATCTTCACCAAAATGAAGAGCAAGGAGTGGGCAGCGATGCCGATTACGATCGCTTGTTCAAATCCATCCAAAAGGTCATTTCTGAGCAACAATCCAGCAAACGAGCCATCAATCTAAGGTTTAACCTATTGCGAATTGCTGCAATTGTAGTTCTTGCTTTTATTCTAGGCGGAACGATTTCTTATTTCGCATTCAGTAACAAATTCAAACATGCTGATTCGTTTTGTGAGGTAACAGCGCCACTGGGCTCAACCTCCGAAATCGTTTTACCTGACAATTCGCGGGTTTGGCTAAATGCAGGTAGTAAAATCAGATATTCAACCTCATTTAATAAAAACGACCGGATGCTTTACCTGGAAGGCGAAGGTTATTTCAAAGTTTCAAAAAACAAGAAGCTGCCTTTTATTGTAGATGCATTCGGATTTGAGGTAAAAGCAGTTGGTACCGAATTTAATGTAAAAGCTTATAAGGATGATGCGACCATTGAAACAACAATGGTCGAAGGGAAAGTGAGCTTACAGCACGCATCCGGTAAAATAATGGAAGGAGTAAATTTGTTGCCCAACCAAAAAGCAACTTTCTATAAAAGAAGAGACGCTTTAACCATTGAAGTCTTGAGAAATATTGAAGCAAAAAAAGAAGAATTAAATTACATCCCTGAGTTCCGGCTTGTGATTGCCCCGAAGATTAATCCACAGGCAGTTATCTCCTGGAAAGAAAACCAGTTAATTATTGAAAGCCAAGAATTAAGTGAATTGACTGAAATTTTAAGCCGGAAATACAACTTCAATTTTAAGTTTAAATCGGATGACATCAAAAAGTTCAGGTTTTCGGGAACACTAAAAGATGAAACCCTTCAACAAGTGATGGATGTAATAAAAATCTCTTCACCAATTGATTATGTCATTGACGGGAAAACCGTATTTATTGAACGCAATGACAAGCGCGTACCAGAATTTGAAAAACTTTTAAAACAACAATAAATAAAGATAAAACAGGGAATAGATTTTTGCCGAACCTATCCCCTGTAAATTAAGTAGTGTCTAACAAAAATCAATGTCAGTTCCCGCAAAAGAACACTGGCATTGGCAGTCAAACATCTAACATTTCAAATGTATGAAAAAAAATCTAATTGGATTGATTTTTCCTGGAAGGGGAAAACTGAAAAAACTATTCTTAATTATGAAACTAACAACTGTACTTCTTTTGGCAGTTACCATGCAACTAAGTGCTACGGTGTATTCTCAAAGCACCAAATTCAGTATGGATTTCAAGGGAAAAACGGTGCGCGAAGTAATGAACCTGATCGAAAGTCAAAGCCATTTCCGATTCTTCTTTAACGACGATTTTAAGTTAATCGATGAAAAAGTTGATCTGAATGTTAAAGACGTAAGTGTGGAAGCAATTCTGAACCAGATGTTTCTGAATTCTGAAATCAGTTACAAGGTATTGACAAATGATTTAATTGTACTGACTGTTGGTGAAAATCAAAACTCCATGTTAGCCATTCAAGGCAAAACAATAAGTGGAAAAGTAGTTGACGGCGCAGGTAGCCCTTTGCCTGGGGTGACTGTTTATTACAAAGGCACAACCGGCGGAACGATCACAAATCCGGATGGAATTTTCACGCTGCCAATAAATGAGAATGCAAAAATACTTGTCTTTTCATTTATGGGATTGGAAACCAAAGAAATCACCGTTGGCAATAAATCGGTACTTGATGTTACGATGGCCGAAAGTTCGATCAAAATCGACGAAGTCATTGCAATTGGTTATGGCGTTCAGAAAAAGGAAACGTTAACCGGTGCCATTTCTGGAGTAACTTCTGAAGACCTGGATCGGGTACATGCAAGCACCGTAAGTGCGGCACTCGCAGGTAAAATGGCCGGAGTATCTTTCCGTATGGCTGATGGCCGCCCGGGTGCTTCAGCAAATATCCAGATCCGTAACATGGGTGATCCTCTCTATGTAATCGATGGAATTCAAAAAGATGCCGGACAATTCAATAATATTTCACCAAACGATATCGCAAGTATTACCGTTTTGAAAGATGCTTCGGCAGCTATTTACGGTGTACGTGCGGCAAATGGAGTCGTGGTGGTAACAACAAAAAGGGGTAAACTGAACTCGAAAAATACCATAAATGTTGACGCGTACACAGGATGGCAAAACTGGTCGCGTTTTCCAAAAACCGTTGGTGCTTATGAATGGATGAGTGGGAAAGCTGATGCAGAAATGAATCAGTTCGGGAAAACAGACATCACCGCTGCCGAACTGGAAAAATGGAAAGCAGGCACGGATCCCGCTTACCGTAGTTTCGACTGGTATGATTTTATTATTGAACCAAATACGCCACAAACCTCCATCAATGTGAGTACTTCAGGCGGTTCAGAAAAAATCAATTATTACCTTTCGGTAACCCGAATGGATCAGAACTCGGTATTAGGCCGAGAATTTACTTTCGGACGTACCAATTTCCAATCGAATATCGACGCTCAAATAACTGATCGGTTTAAAGTGGGTGTTCAGATCAGTGGACGTCAGGAAACACGCGATAATCCAGGCGTTCCCGGTGGCGATGATTACTGGGCTCCACGTTTTGCCTTGTTCCGAAACCGTCCGACCGAACGTCCTTTCGCCAATGATAATCCTTTGTATGTCAACAACATTGGCCACATGGCTGAAAACTGGGGATTGCTAACCAAGGCCAATTCAGGTTACTGGCATGAGGATTGGAGAGTTTTACAAACCAACTTCATCGGCGAATACGAAACTCCGATCAAAGGATTAACAGCCAAAGGAACTTATTCGTATTACATTGCCGATAAGTTGATGAACGGTCATGAATATACCTATGATGCCTATAGCTATTTCCCTGAAACTGATGAGTACAAAGTAACCTTTGCGAACCTGAATCCCTGGAGAGAACGTGGTACTCATAAAGTTTTTGAGACTGTACTTCAAGGCCAGTTAAACTACAAAAAGGAAGTCGGGAAACACAGTTTTGCCGGTACTTTTGTAGCTGAACGCATTAATCGCCACGAACTGGATGTTTGGGTTCATGCTGTCCCCAAGACCAATGCACTTCCAATCCTTCAGTTTGCAGATATGGATACTTACGACGATAAGGACTGGGAAGAAGCCCGTATTGGTTACATTGGCCGGTTCAACTACAGTTATGCCAACAAATACTTTGTGGAAATCTCTGGTCGCGAAGATGGTGCCTGGAAGTTCATTTCAAGTAAACGTTGGGGATTTTTCCCATCCATGTCTGCTGGTTGGAGAATCACAGAAGAAAAATTTGTAAAATCCTTATTGGGTAGCAGCACCTTAAACCTGAAACTTCGCGGTTCTTATGGCGAGCTTGGTGATGACAATATTAATATGGGCGTTTCATCTGATGATCAAAACTACGTAGGAAATTTTGCATACTTATCAGGGTACAATTACGGAACATCAACTGTAATCATAGACGGAGAAGTAGTAAAAGGATCAAGAGACCGTGGAGTTCCGGTTACATCCATTTCATGGTTTGTTAGTAAAATTACGGATATCGGAGCTGATTATTCCTTGTACAATGGGAAATTGAGTGGTAGTGTTGATTATTTTTACCGTAAACGAACCGGTTTGCCGGAAAACAAATACGATGTTCTGGTTCCGAGTGAAATTGGTTATACCTTACCCAGAGAGAACTTAAATAGTGATGCCGTAATGGGTGCTGAAACTTCCATTAATTACGAGGGAAACATTGGCAAATTGACTTATAGTATCGGTGGAAACATTTCTTATGCCCGTAACAAGTCCCTGAATTCATATAAACCAAGGTTCAGCAACTCCTGGGACAATTACAGGAATTCCGGTGAAGACCGTTACAGTGGGATCTATTGGGGATATGAAGCCGTTGGTCAATTCCAATCGTTTGAAGAAATCAACAATTACACCATTAACAACGATGGAGAGGGAAACAAAACCATGCTTCCCGGTGATTTGATTTACAAAGATGTAAATGGAGATGGTAAAATTGATGAATATGATGAACGTCCGATCGGTTTCCCAAGAGACCGTAACCCGATCCTGAATTTTGGTATTAACATTAGCATGGAATATATGGGCTTCGACTTTAAAGCTGACTTTTCAGGTGGTTCAATGTATTCATACAATCAGAATTGGGAAATGAGAAATCCATACCAGAATACCGGTAATTTGCTGAAGGCATTTTACGATGACAGATGGCAACGTGCTGATCCGTTCGATTTAAACAGCGAATGGCTGGCAGGCAAATATCCGGCTTTACGATTCAACGATGGTGGTCACAGCAACTACAATAAAAACTCTACATTCTGGCTGACCAACATGCAATACATTCGATTAAGGACTATGGAAGTGGGTTACACATTACCTAAAACCCTAACCCAAAAAGTGAAAATTCAGAAAGCACGTTTTTATGTAAATACATATAACCTGTTCTCTATTGATAAACTTAGTAAACTAGGTGTTGAGCCTGAGATTATGGACGAAAATGGTCTTCAATACCCTCAGAACAAGATGGTTAATATTGGCGTAAACCTTAGTTTCTAAACGAAAAATTTTTTATACGATGAAAAAATATTCAATTCTGTTAATTATGCTCATCTCCCTTGGCTGGGGCTGTAATGATGAAGCATTTCTGGATAAAGAACCCACCAACATCCTTCTCGACAACCAGATATGGGGAGATAAAAGCCTCGTATTATCGGTCGTCGCCGATTTATACGATCGTGTTCCTGAATACCAGACCATCTCAGGATGGTGGGATTTTGCGAGCTTCGACGAAGGTTTTGCATCAGCTGGAGGCGATTACTGGCGTCACAAAAATCAGGAATATGGCTATGACGAATGGTCGAACTGGGATTATGGTCTAATCCGTGAAGTAAACATCTTTATTGAAAAATGTGGTACTGCAGATAAGCTCGATCCTGCCGACAAGGCACGCTTCCTGGCTGAAGGCCGCTTTATTCGTGCCAATATTTATTTTGAGTTAGTCAAACGTATGGGCGGGGTTCCGCTTATCACTGAATCAATGACTTATGATTTCAGTGGTGATCCGACTTACCTGCAAAATCCTCGTTCCAAAGAAGTTGAAGTTTACGATTTCATCATCAAAGAACTGGATGAGATAAAGTCTGATCTTCCCAAAGATGCAAACGTCAAATCACGGGCTTCTCAGGGTTTAATTCTGGCCATGAAATCGAGGGTTTGTCTGTATGCTGCTTCTATTGCGAAATACGGTGCGACAACTCCAACAGTAACTTTACCTGGCGGCGAAGTAGGCATCCCGGCTAATCTGGCACCTGCTTATTACCAGAAAGCCCTTGCTGCTGCAGAAGAATTGATTAACAGCGGAGACTATTCACTTTACAAGAAAAAAGAGAATCTGTCGGAAAATTTCGCCAACTTATTTATTGACAAAGGGAATAACCCGGAAGCCATTTTTGTACGAGATTTCAAACTGAAAAGCGGTAAAACAGAACCCTGGACTTTGGTGAACCAACCCTGGTCTCAGGCAGAAGATCTGGAAGGCGGACGCTTAAATCCTTCATTAAACCTGGTTCAGTCGTTCGAAAAACTGGATAATACATACGACACCTACCAGACAAATCAGGACAATGGCGACTTTATCTATTTCGACAGCCCCAAAGATATGTTTGCCGGACGTGATGCACGTCTGGAAGGGACAGTGATGGTTCCGGGTTCGATTTATAAAGGTAAACAACTCGACATCTGGGCTGGTTTCCTGTTAGCTGACGGAACAGTTATCAAAGGCGACAACTTTGGAGCCCGCAAAACTCTACCCGGGAAAGATGCTCCCGAATATGTAGTTGGTTGGGATGGTCCGATTGACAACCTTGAATTCAGCGCACAGTCTGGGTTTTACGTTCGTAAATACATGGATCTGGCAGTTGGTTCCGGTCAGCGTGGGGTAATGAGTGAAGTATGGTGGATTCGTTACCGTTTGGGAGAAGTTTACCTGAATGCTGCCGAAGCTGCTTTCGAATTAGGCGACAAAACCAAAGCAGCCGCCAATATGAACATTATTCGCGAACGTGCCGGGCTGGTCGTTCCATTGACAGAATCCGACATCACTTTTGACCGCATTGTTCATGAACGTAAAGTAGAGCTTGCTTTCGAAGGACACGAACTTTGGGACATGAAACGCTGGCGTCTGGCTCATAAAGTCTGGAACGGTCAATCAACTCAATTAACAGCCAATCCAGGGAAAGCCAACGAAGTAAGCACCCGTGTTTTTGGAATGTGGCCTTATAAATACTACAATCCGGGCAGTGAAAACGATGGTAAATACGTATTCAAAAAGGTTATTCCTGCCCAGGTAACCAATGCTCACCGATTCCGTTTGGGAAATTATTACTCCGAAATCAACAGCACCATCAGGAATAATAATCCGTTAATCGTCCGGAATCCAAACCAGGAATAAGCAAACAAAACAGATTTTCAAATTCAATAAATTTCAACAGATATGAAGTTAAAATTAATGATAAGTTTAGGCGTCATTTGTACCTTTCTGGCATCATGCGGGAAAGACAATTATGACGAACCTGGCTCCAAACTCGAAGGAAAGCTGATTTACAATGGCGAAGCGATTAATGTAAGCTACAACGATGTGACTCTCCAACTGTGGGAACCGGGATGGCAAAAGAAAGCCGAAATCAACGTTGCTGTTGATCAGGATGGTTCTTATTCTGCACTACTTTTTAACGCTAATTATAAGCTGATCATTCCTTCAAACCAGGGACCGTTCATGAGCAAAACAAATGCTGAAACCGGATCGGATACCATTCTGGTAAAACTAAATGGCAGTCAGGTTTTGGATATTGAGGTTGAACCTTACTACATGATTCGCACTCCGCAATTTACCGCTTCTGGAGTAAATGTTACCGGAACATTTACGGTTGAACAAATCATTTCAGGAACGAATGCAAAAAATATCGAACGGGTTAATTTGTATGTAAACAAAACTCAGTTTGTTGATTTCCGCTCAAACGTAAACAAGATCTATAAAGAGGAAGAAGGAGAAGTCGACCCATCTGTACTTGATGGAGTTTTGGTTACAGTAGGAAGTACAATCATACTGAATACAGTAATCGATCCAATTATTACTCCTACACAAAACTATGTTTTTGCACGCATAGGTTTAAAAATTGCAGGTATCGAAGACATGATTTTCTCACCGGTTGTGAAAGTCAATCTATAACAAAAGGTATTACCAACTAATTCTTGAGCCATCCTGATGTTTCCGAATGTCAGGATGGTCTTTTTTTTAAGCCTATATGTTTTTTTGTTGGGTAATATATCTTTAATAATTTAGTCAATAGCCAGCTGAGAATATTCTATGAAAGCCAAATCATAAACTTTGACCTAATAAGTTGTTCTTTTTGTCTCTTTAGGGATAAAATATTAATCCGTATCGGATTTGGGTTGTCCTTGTAGGAACAAAACGCTAATATTCAAGCAATAAAAGCACTGATTTATTTTTGGTTGCGCACCAAAAATCATTAATGGATACGACCAACTAGTTAAATGTCAATACTTCTGTTTACTTAACCTAATTGAAAACCAGCTATAACCATGAAGCGAATAAACCTCTATTTATGCTTATTAATAGTCCTCCCGTTGTATTTTTCAAGTTGCAGCACTGAGAAAAACACTGAAGCAACTGTTGTTTCACGTCCCATATTAGATCGACAAAGTGCTTTTTATCCAAGCAATAAATCCCCGCTGCAACCTGCACATTTTATAAAACTGCCTCTGGGAAGTATTCAACCCAAAGGGTGGATCTTGAAACTTCTGGAATTACAGAAAGATGGATTGTGTGGACATTTGGGCGAAATTAGTGCATGGCTTGACAAAGAGAATAATGCCTGGCTTTCTGACGGAGGCGATCATGGTTGGGAGGAGGTTCCGTACTGGCTTCGCGGATATGCTGACATGGCTTTTATCTTTAACGATCCAGAGATGAAAAAAGAAGCCATGATTTGGATTGATGCCATTCTCCAGAATCAGAAAGAAAATGGCTGGTTTGGTCCTGAAGTACGCTCAGATGAAACCGGAAATCTCGATTTCTGGTCGAACATGATCGTTCTTTTCACGCTTCAGGATTATTACGAGTTCAGCCACGATCAGCGGGTGATCGATTTCATGACCAAATACTTCAAATTCGAACTCACCGTTCCTGATGAAGCCTATCTTTCGAGTTACTGGGAAAACAGCCGTGGAGGCGACAACCTATACAGTATTTACTGGTTATATAACATTACCGGTGATCAATTTCTGCTCAATTTAGCTGAAAAAACACACCGTAATACGGCAGACTGGACCCAGAAATCAACCTTGCCTAACTGGCACAATGTGAATATTGCTGAATGTTTCCGTGAACCTGCAACCTGGTTTATGCAATCAAAAGATTCCTTGCATCTGGAAGCAACTTACAACGATTATTTTTTGATTCGCCGCACTTTCGGACAGGTTCCGGGAGGAATGTTCGGGTCAGATGAGAATGCCCGGATGGGATATATTGATCCGCGACAAGGGACTGAAACCTGTGGTTTTGCTGAACAGATGACTTCTGATGGTATCCTTACCCGCATCACCGGCGACCCGCTGTGGGCCGACAACTGCGAAGACGTGCTTTTCAATAGTTTTGTTGCCGCCTTCACGCCTGACATGAAAGCACTTCGTTACATCACCTGCCCCAATGGAGTAACCGCCGACGGGAAAAACCATGCGCCAGGCATTGCCAACGAAGGACCATTCCTCACCATGAATCCGTTTAGCAGCCGTTGCTGCCAGCACAACCATGGTCATGCCCTGCCCTATTATCTTCAAAACCTGGTGATGGCCAGCAACGATAATGGATTGGCAGCTATCATGTATAACTCATGTGTAACTTCAGCAAAAGTAGGTGATGGCACAAAAATTACACTGACTGAAGAAACCAACTATCCATACGAAGAAACGGTTCGGTTTAAAATGAATATGGAAAAGAATGTTACTTTTCCACTGTACCTCCGTGTTCCGGCTTGGTGCAAAAAAGCATCTGTAAAAATTAATAATCAGGAAGTAAAAATTGCCGCAACTGCCGATTCATACATCTGCATCAGCCGCGAATGGAAAGATGGCGATCAGGTATCTCTCAATTTGCCGATGGAAATCAGCATTCGTACCTGGGAGGTCAATCAAAACAGTGCATCAGTCAATTACGGGCCACTTACTTTTTCCTTGAAAATTGACGAAGAGTATCAAAAAATAAGCAGTACGGAATCTGCAATCGGAGATTCCAAATGGCAGGCTGATGCTGATCCGGCCAAATGGCCGTCGTATCAGATTGATTTTAAAAGTCCATGGAACTACGGATTAATTCTGGATAAAAATAACCTATCGAAATCACTGACAATTATCCACAAAGAATGGCCTACAGATAATTACCCATTCTCTCAAACGAATAATCCAATAGAAATTCAGGCAAAAGGACGCCAAATACCATCATGGGAAATTGACCGGTACGGCCTGGTCGATGTTTTGCCACTTTATCCGGTCAGAACTGATCGTCCGGTAGAAAACATCAAACTGATCCCAATGGGTGCGGCCCGTTTAAGGATTTCAGCCTTCCCGGTATTGAACAGATAGGAACCTGGGAAAAGATCGGAATAAACCGTTCCTTTTCCATCATATTAAATAAACAATTGAAAATGATCACATTATTCAACATTTTCATCAAATAAAATTTAATAATTTAAACACTAAAATAAAAATCATGACCAGAAATCACATGGGGCAATTCTTCAAAACGAAGACCCCGTTGTATGTCACTCTTTTAAGTTTGTTTCTGCTTGCCTCCTGCGCCCAAACAAAACAAACGACTCCGGTAACATTGACAAAAAACCTGCGTGCTCCGGCATATCCTTTGGTAACTGTCGATCCATACTTTAGTGCATGGTCGGAAACAGACAATCTGTACGATGATGCGGTTCGTCACTGGACTGGCAAGAAACAAGGATTAATCGGAGCCTTGCGAGTTGACGGACAAGTTTACCGTTTTATGGGCAAAGAAGAATTGCCACGTACAACGCTGCTTCCAATGGCCAATCAGGGTGCATGGGATTGCAGTTTCCAGTTTAAAACTCCCACAAACGGTTGGGAAAAACCCGGTTACAATGCCTCCGGGTGGAAAGCAGGGAAAGGCGCTTTCGGAACTGCCGGAATGCCGGATTTGGTGACTCCATGGGAAACTCCGGATATCTGGGTGCGACGCGAATTCATCCTTGATTCAACAGTAACTGAGGCTCCTGTTTACCTGATGTATTCGCATGATGATAATTTTGAATTATACCTGAATGGTCAAAAGCTGGTTGATACCGGATATTCCTGGAAAAACAATGCAATACTTCCACTCGATGGTGAATTACGTGCACTGTTAATTCAAGGTGGAAAAAACGTAATTGCAGTACATTGTCACAATAAAACCGGTGGTGCTTATGTCGATTTCGGTATTTTCCAGGATAAAGTGGAAGCCGAGGTTTTCGCACAAACTGCCGTTCAGAAGTCTGTAGGATTATCAGCCACCCAAACGCAATATGAATTTACCTGTGGACCGGTTGATCTGAATTTGTCATTTATTTCTCCTTTGCTTCCTGAAAATCCGGATGTGCTTTCACGCCCGGTCAATTACATCAGTTACAAAGTAAAATCGACTGACGGGAAAAATCACGATGTGCAGATTTATTTCGAAGCCACTCCGGAATGGGCTGTCAATCAGCTCTCACAGGAAGTTTCGATTGAAAAAGGACAAACTGATGGACTAACTTATTTCAAAGCCGGAACAACCGAACAACCCATTTTGGAAAAAAAGGGGGATGATCTCCGGATCGACTGGGGATATTTTTACCTCTGTGGGAAAAACACTCCTGACATGAGTTACGCCTTAGGCGATTTTGAAACCGTTAAACAAGGTTTTGCTGCAACCGGAATTCTCGAATCAACCGGAGAGCAGAAACTCGTCACAACGATGAGTACAAACATACCTGTTATGTCGTGTGCAAGCCAGCTTGGCGAAGTTTCCGATAAAACAACTTCAGGAAACATCATGATTGGATATGATGATTTGTATGCCATTCAGTACTTCGGCGAAAACCGGATGGCCTGGTGGAAAAAAGATGGTCAGGTCACCATGGACGATGCACTGAAAGCTGCTTCAACAGAATTTGACCAGTTAACTGAAACCTGTGCCAAATTCGACAATCAGCTTTGGGCTGATGCCGTAAAAGCCGGTGGAGAAAACTATGCTGAACTTTGTGTTTTGGCCTTCCGCCAGTCGATTGCAGCGCATAAATTAATTAAAGACAACGAAGGCAATACAATTTTCCTTTCGAAGGAAAACTTCAGCAACGGCTCAATCGGAACAGTTGACCTCACATACCCATCTGCCCCACTCTTCCTGCTTTACAATCCGGATTTGCTGAAAGGAATGATGACTCCGATTTTCTATTTTTCAGAAAGTGGAAAATGGGACAAACCTTTTGCAGCTCACGATGTAGGTACTTATCCGCTGGCTAACGGTCAGACCTACGGCGGTGACATGCCGGTTGAAGAATCAGGAAACATGCTGATTCTGACCACTGCAATTGCAGTGGCTGAAGGCAATGCTGCCTATGCTGAAAAGCATTGGGAAGTGCTCACTGTTTGGGCTGATTACCTGTTACAAAACGGGCTTGATCCGGAGAACCAGTTGTGTACCGACGATTTTGCCGGACATTTTGCTCACAACACCAATCTTTCGATAAAAGCAATTATGGGTATTGCTGGCTATGGCAAATTAGCAGGCATGTTAGGAAAAGCTGATATTGCTGAGAAATATACTTCAGCAGCCAAAGAAATGGCCACCAAATGGGTCGGAATGGCTGACGACGGTGATCATTTCCGCCTAACATTCGATCAATCCGGAACCTGGAGCCAGAAATACAACCTGGTTTGGGATAAAATTCTGGACTTGAATATTTTCGATCCTGAAGTGGCAAAAAAAGAAATTGCCTTTTACCTGACCAAAATAAATACTTATGGTTTGCCATTGGACAACCGTCGGACTTACACCAAATCCGACTGGGAAATATGGACGGCAACCTTGGCTGATGATCAGGCAACTTTCGAAAAATTCATTGATCCGATTCATAAAGCCTTTAACGAAACAACCAGCCGTGTGCCTATGACCGACTGGTACGAAACTCCTGATGCAACTCAGGTAGGTTTCCAGGCCCGTTCGGTCGTTGGTGGATACTTTATCAAAATGCTTCAACAGAAATCAGAAAAATAAGATTAATTATAACAAGAGAAGAGGCCGTCTTAATTCTAAATTAGGACGGCCTTTCCCATTCTGTATTCTCATGAACAGAGTAATTTCAGGAATGAACTCGTTTAAACGTTCAACAAAAATAAGAGTAAGGCTAAGAAGTGTCGATTATTGTAATTTACTACTTATCCTTTCCCTGGTACGCATCTTTATAAAAAACCTATTTTAAAGATCACCACCCGGTAGGTTTTTTCATCATCCTTTTCACTTTCCCGGTGCCCTGTACCTGTTTTTTCATTGCCCTTTACATTTTCCCAATACCCTGTGCTTGTTTTTCAGGCGCCCAGTCACACAGGACAGCCACAAACTCCAACAGGGCGGTCAATTTCTTATACAGGACGGCGTTCCGGACGAGCAGGACGAGTAGAAAATGAGCAGGGCGATTATTTGGATTAACTGGACGTGGTTCCGGAAAATGTGGGCATCGGTCTAACTATGCGTATCCGCTACTAATAGGGTTCATTTTTATTGTATTAAATGACATTCACCTTTCCGGATATCTTCAAATACTTTTTTATATTTTGTTGTGATTTCATGCCCATTTTTATACCTAACCTTTACATATTCATTTCTTCCTAGCTCCCTATTTACTCTTATAGGTTCTATCGGCTTTATTCCCTTAATTCTTCTTAATATTGTATTTGTTTGCTTCTCTATATCATCTAAACCTTTTTTATCAACATAAGATAATTCATTTAAAATAGGCCTCACTTCAGCAATTAGGGAAAGGACTTTTTCTCCGTACTGAATAGTGCTTGGAATATTGCCAATAAAGGAATAATAATCCATTATATAAAAAAGAATAACAACACTATTTGCTTTGTTTTCGGAATTCAAATTACCATTAAACTGCTTTTCAATTATTGAAGCAATTTCGAATCCCTCTTTATATTTCTTGCTCTTTCGATAATGATCTATAACCGCAATAAATGCATTAAAATCAATAACTTCAAGGGTTGTATTTTTATCTGAAAGCTCTTCAAATAATTTCACATATTCAGTAAGATGCTTAAGTGAACTTAAAGATTCCTTCTTGTTTCCTGAAATAAGCCCAATAATTTGATGACAGTATTTCTGAGTGTTAGCGTCAACATTGGGAAATTCCAAAATTCTTTTTAATAAAATTTCACCTACATTTAAATTATTACTATTTACAGAGAAGGTTGCAACTTTATACAATAATTCATATTCTTTAATCTGTGACTTGTACAAGATTTCTAGTGAATACTTGCTTAATTCGTTAAATTCATTTTCAAGCTTATATTCCAATAAATCTGCACAAATGACAAGTAGCTGAATTTCATTAAAGGGAATAATAATATCTGATTCCTCGTTGAACTCTAATGCTCTATTAATTATTAGCGATGGTAACTTTCTATATATTTCCTCTTTTCTTAGTGAATTTGGTTCCAATGAGCTATCAATATATAAATATATGATTGGCTTTTCCTTATCTTCTGCAAACTTAAGTGCATTTTCAAATGATTCAATTGCATCTGTATTTTGCTTGTTCTTACTATATAAAATACCTAATCTGTAATATATAATTGTAAGCAATTTATTTTGTTCTTCAATTCTATCTTGATTTTCCTCAAAAAACGTCAGTGCCTTTAAATAATTTGAAATTACAGCAGGAATCTCATAATTTATATCTGAATTTATTAAAATCTCGCCTTTGTTTACATATGCATTTATTTTAATTTGAGGTATTGGAGCATCATTAATTATTTCATCTAAATATGGAAGGCCTTTTTCAAATTTACCTAATTTCATGAAATTTGCTCCTATATAAAACACTTGCCAAAAGTACAAAACAGAAGACTCTTCTTTAATGATAGGTTTATCAATTAAGTATTGATTGGAAAATTCATGCTCCCCTAGACTATAATATGCCTTGCCAATATCATGTTTTGACAAACTTGAAAAACTACCTTTCGGCTCATTTTGCAAATATTCTTTAAGTAATAAAATACCGTCTTCGAAATACCCTTGTGAAATTTTCTCCTTGCCTAATGTATAATAACCCTTTTTCTCTACTTCAATTTTTTCTAACCAATCATCAGAGAGACTTAATTCAATAACTTTATTTTTTATGGAAATATTTTCTTTATTTATTTTTGTTGATGTAATTCCAAATAAATAAAACTTGTTGATAATTTCATCTGAAAGATCATTAGTTTGTCCATTTTTTAATTTAATAAGGGCCTTCCGAACTTCTGTGTTATGCTTAATTAAATCACGAATATGATCTATCGGTGGATTTTTATAATTGGTTAAATAAAAGTCATTGATAACTTTATCAACAACTACTTTATTAATGATATTTCCATTAATGATTTCATCCTCAATTAATGACAAAATTTCAAAAGACATTCTTGGATTTCCCTTTAACCAATCATAGATGTATTCTTTTATTTCGGGTTCAAGAATAAGTTCACTTTTATTTATTAGTTCTAAAAATTCATCATAATTAAAGTCATCCAAATAAATTGGGATTGCGATATTAAATGGAGAATTATCTTTTGTTTTTATTAATTTTTCCGGATCAATTACACCTGATAGAATATACGTTATCCTTTTCAGTACGGGATATGTTTCATTAATAAAATAAGTCTTTCTTATTTGACCAAAGATGTCATCTGAGAAGCTATGTTTACGAAGGTCATCAACTTCATCTAAAAATACAACTAGATTCCCCTTAAATCTCTTTAATATTTCTCTAATCTCATTTTGATATTCTTCTGTTGGATTATTACTTGTTATTTGTCTTGATTTGAGAATATATTCAGAAGCTTCTTGAAATTCTTTAATCTCTTCATTTGAGTTAAGAATTTGGTTTACAATATAACGAAAGCAATCTTGCGCTGATTCAAATTTATTCGTAACATCTATATAAACATATCGATTACTTTCGTTTTCCAAGGTACGTTTCGTCTGAATCAATAAATTAGTTTTGCCCATCTGTCTTGCAACAGAAATATAAGCAGGCTTTGACATTCGGAGAATAACTTCTTTCAATTTCCTATCAGCATTTCGATGAACATATAACTCATCAGGTATTATGGCAGTGCTATATAGTTTTTTTTCTTTCATCCTTAGTAATTTTCTGATTTTATCATCTTTATTGCTTCTTGAATTGTACACTCTTCAAGAATAACTCTTTCTATTGTACTTTTTAAAATGCCTGGTAAGCCTTTGCTAATTCCAACAATTTCAGTTTGTGTATTAACTGAAAGAGAAAAATCTAAAGTTCCTTGTAACAAGTTTAATAAAGCAGTTAACTCAATATCATCCCAAATATTGAAATTTTTGAAAACAAAATTCTTTTTAGCTTTCAATTTATTCGGATGACAACACTCTTCTGCTTTTAAATGTATTTCAGGGTCGATTCGTGTTGAAACAATCCATTTTATTTTATTATCAACCTTTATAATATTAGAATAGCGTTCTGAGATGCTAATAAAGCCTGATAAAAAATCATAAAACTTTTCTTTATCAGATATGGGAACTTCGTCAACAAAAATTATAATTTCATCTAGCTGGCCATTAATACTACAAAGATTATCCGATATTTTGTCGAGTACATTTTCCTTTTGAGATGAGTTATTTAAGTCAAACTGCCTTATTATTTCATTATTGATGTATTCAAAGTATTCATTAATTGAAATAAACTGAGAACACGTTAAATCAATATGTTTTGGAGATTTACTCTCTTTGTGAAGATTTCGTAAAATTAGAAGTGTTTTCCCTACTCCTGAAATTCCACTAATCCATATATTTTTAGGACTTTTCAAATAATTAACAAAAAGTGAATCAATTGCTCTTTCCTGATAATATGGAGCAGATTGTGAGTTGTATGAGATGGCAAATACTTTATTTATTAACTTATAATCCTTACTTATATGTGAGAGATTATTTGAATTAAGTGACGGGAGACCATTCGTTGTAATCAAATTATCAAACAATTTAATATTGGTGGCACAAAGACTTAAATATGCACCATCACCTGCCTTTAGTTTGGTTAAAATACCACCAATAAACAATCTCTCACCATCTTCATAAAATATTCCTGAACCTGAAAATCCTTTAATTGTATCATGAATACTTTTGTCAAAAGTAAATTGGACATGTTTCGATACAATCTCAAAATAATTTTCCCTATTGAAAGAAACTTCACAATTAATATTTTGTCTTTGTTCTTTTTTACCTCTCAATAAATTAGGATATCCATAAATTGATACCGCTTTCCCCTTTTGAAGTGAGATAATTATTGAATTTGATATTTCATTTATCTTTTCAACCTTTATAACCGCAATATCAAGTTCTGAGTGCAAATAAATTTCATGTATTGTAATTTGAGATTCCTTATCATTAAATCTTAATACTTGGACCTCCTCTTTGAGACAAGTATCATTTTCTGTCAAACAATGTTTAGCCGTAAAAATGAAAGAGTAATCTGGGCTATCTGGTTGTATGATACAACCGCTTCCTTCAATTCCATTGCTAATAATCTTAACAGCGTGATTATTGTATAAATCTTCTATTTTATTCACCTACGGAAATTGTATAATTGTTTTCACTACTTAAATATATCACTTCGAAATTATGTTCTGAGAACTCATCTTTAAAAAAGATATTTTCAGTAATTTCATTTTTATAATTAAAAAAAAGGGAAATTTTTTCTTTTCTATGTGTTACAATTCTAGCTAAACATTCTTTCGTAGGCAAATTATTGCTAGCATTAGTTGAAATTACAAACATAGTACAATCAATCATTTTAAGTAATTCCGGACTTGTTGCTGCATTACTACCATGATGTGATACTTTTACTAAATTTAACTTCAGCTTATTTTCTTCACTATATCCAAGTATTTTTAAATTATTAACAATTACACTTGGGTATGAGTCCCCCAATAGCAATAATTTTGAAGATTTAGTCTCAAGAATTAAAGCAATACTTGTTTTGTTGGCTAAAGTTCCTTTTTCTATAAAACTCAACTTGATTAATTCTGTTATTGCTTGGTCATAGTCAGATGCTGAAGCTACTTCAAGCTGATTCTCATTTTCGATTTCCCAATCTTTATGAAAAAGTTTTAAATCCATTTTATCAGGAGAAAGAACAATAATTTT
Source organism: Prolixibacteraceae bacterium (assembly GCA_035648135.1). Lineage (GTDB taxonomy): Bacteria > Bacteroidota > Bacteroidia > Bacteroidales > Prolixibacteraceae > Aquipluma. Next base: position 1,464 of record DASRMB010000023.1, on the reverse strand, counting down.
TGCAAAACCCAAATTATAAATGTCAAGTGATTTTATTAATTTTTGAAAATGAATGCCATCATTCTTAAGCAATAATTCTAAGGACATTCCTTGCTTTACACTCACCTCCAAATCATCATTTTCATTTATTTTGATATAATGTTCATCATTTATTTTAAGATCTAATTCGTTGCTTATATGAAGACCTGTATTGAACCAAACATTTTTAATAATACCTGTCATCCTTTCACTATCTTCATAATATTTCAAAATACCTCCGATATGATCTTCGTCAGTATGGGTTAGGACAAGTAAATCAATAGCTTCAATTTGCTTCAATTCATTTTTTATCAATCCTTTTGTATAACTTCTTTTTGTTCCAGAATCAATCATAATACAATTCTTTCTGTCATTAAAAAATAACAGGATAGAATCTCCTTGAAATACTGGCAATATTTTAATTTCGATAGTCATTTTTTCTAATAAAGCTTAAAATACCTTATCTCGTGATTATTATTCGTTAAACAATATTGAATCTGCATTCAAAATGGAATTAGATGCACACTTCAACTCATTGTGACAAAAAAAACCACCAATCGGCTTGCACTTTCCGGTTCTTTCCGGTTCAAACAATTTCAATACAAGGTTTTAAATTCTGGCAGGCTAAGATAGAACATAATATCCGACTATAAAAAGGATAAGGAAGATTTTTGAGCTGTTTCCGGGTTCATATTTTTTAGCAGGGCATAAAAACAAATCCGGAAGAATTTTGCCATTGGGAACAGCAAGCGAGCCGTACAAGTTTCGGAGGATGGGAATCGGATTTCTGAAGTCCGTTTCCGGTCAGGCTAAGTTGGGAACTACCTGAGGTGAACGTGCATATTTCGCTTGCCGTTAATCTCAAATCCCTTTTTGTGTGAAGCAAAAAAAAGATTGAGGGTTTGGAGCAAAAACCCAATCTTCTGATCAATCAGGCTTACAACCGGATAATCAGATTAAATAATGACTCACCGTATTACTCACATTTTCTTTGAAATTGTTTGATCCGGATTGATCGGAGTAAAAACCAAAAAGCCTGTAAATCAATAGATTTACAGGCTTTTGACATGGAATGAAATTCCATTTTGTCGGTTTGCAGGGGATCGAACCTACTCCTATAAATCTTTAATTATCAATACTTTATCAAAACAATTTCAAAATCAACTCACTGTTTTACTCACATTAAATTTGATTGAATCTAAATGAGTTTGATTGTACATTTACAATTACAAAGATACAAATTGTATGAATAAAATTAGTCGTAGAACCAAGAAAATTAGTTCCACGTAGATTCAAGTCACAAATGTGGATATTCCGGTGATGCTGACCCCCCTTGTCCGGTGATGTTGACCCCCCACAAGGATTATGGTTCAGAGAACTTGAATGACTGACAATTTTACCGTTTTTTTCTTAAACTTTCACCTTTTAATTCAATTCTATACGAGG
>DASRMB010000022.1:0-19877 GCA_035648135.1 Prolixibacteraceae bacterium | reverse complement strand
GTCTTGGTATAATCATAAAAGAAGGTTCTCAGCATTGGATAACCTGACCATTGATGAATTCTGGAAACAGTATTGGATTAGAAAAGAATCAATTATGAATGTAGCTTAACTTTTTGTCCGGTAAATGTTTGCAAGTCCAGTTCTTTGGGTTCAAACTGCACCTGATCATCAATGATAAGGGAGAAATACTCGATTTTATGATTACCCAGGGAAATATCAATGACAGGGAACCACTTAAACAGAAATCCTTCCATGAACGGATTTTTGGTAAACTCATTGGTGATAAAGGATACATCAGCCAAACACTATTTGAACAGCTTTTTATAGATGGAATACACTTGATTCGACAACTAAACTTGAATAAATTTATTTTAGATATTACTCTGATAAGTGCGAAATAAGGTTAGAAATTTGTTTTGCCAAATTGTATAAATCCACTATCGCAGTAAATCACATCTAATCACTGTGGGGTTAGTTCCCCGCTGCTTGCAGCGAATTGAAGGACTAATTTCTCTGTGATACCCCGTCAGCTTGCAGCGGAGTAGTTCATTTGGTGTTTCGAAATTGATTGTAATGTATCGATAGTCAATGATAATTTAAATGTAATTGATTAATTTAATGGCAATAATTGGTCTTTAATCACTTAATTCTCTTTCTTTGATTCGCATTCAAAAAAATAATTATTGAATTACTTTAATTTGTAATGATATAAAATCGTTAAAATTGCATTCCAAATTTTAAACCTGATAATCTTTGCCAATTGATCAAATCATATTAGACAAACAGCTTGTTTCTTTAATCAAGAAAGATGATCATTTTGCATTTGATAAACTATTCCACAAATATGGCCCTTCACTTTATCTATTTGTGAAAAGTATTTTGAAGAATGAATCAGAGGCAGAAGAAGCGGTTCAGGATGTTTTTTATAAAATATGGGAAAAAAGGAAGGATTTGGATCCAGATCTTTCGTTTAAATCATACTTGTTTACAATTGCTTCAAACACAACAAAAAAAATCTACCGTAAAAAGCTTCTTGAAGATAAATATAAACAAGAAGTAGCATTAGAACTTAATTTCAACCAGACAACTGACCTTAATGTAGTCGAGTACAAAAACATACTTGATTATATTGATACAATTATTGGCAAATTACCATCATCTCGGCGTCAAATATTTATTTTTAGTAAAAAGGACGGATTAAAGAATCCAGAAATAGCCAAAATTCTCAATATTTCGGAGCAGACTGTAAAAAATCAATTAGTGGTTGCTTTGAAGTTTTTACGTTCTGAGGCCCAAAAGGACAATAATGAGATAGGATTTTTGTTTTTTCTTCTTTTTTATAAAATTTAATTTTCTGGCATAGTACGTTTTGTGTTCTTGTGGATATAATGAGAAAGCAAAATGAATCAATGAGATTTAATTCAGACATAGTAAGAAAGTACTTAAACGGAAATTTTTCCTTAAATGACAAAACTACAATTGATGAATTCTTTGAAAAGGAACAGTATGCTAATGAGTTAAATGAAACATTAAGCGAATACTGGAAAGTAATCACTCAAACAAAAATTGATGACGATAAAAATCTGGTTCCGATCCTGGATAAAATTACTCATAGGATTCTCCTCCAATCAAAAGAAGACACAAGTAAAATTAGATTGTTATGGCAGCTATATTCCAGGGTCGCTTCAATTTTGCTTTTGCCCATTCTGATATTTTCATTTTTCCACTATTTAAATCTTAACAAGAAGCACCAAGCTACTACCTGGGTTGAAATTCATTCTCCCTATGGGGCCAGAACTCGCTTTTCACTTCCGGATGGTTCAACTGGATGGTTGAATAGTGGATCTGTAATTAGTTATCCATCTCAGTTTGGTGTAGATCGTACGGTCACTTTAAATGGTGAAGCTTATTTTGATGTAGTAAAAAATCCAAATTCTCCATTCATTATCGATGCCAAACCAGTAACGATAAAAGTACTTGGAACCTCTTTTAATGTGGTATCATATGATAATGATTCTATATCCGAGGTCACAGTTGCATCAGGAAAAGTTGAGGTTGAAACAGAAGGCCAAAAAATTAAGCAAAATCTATTGCCTTCAGAACGACTTGTAGTAAATAGATTAAAGAATACTCTCACCAAATCAACAGTTAATGTTCAAAGCTACACTTCCTGGAAAACCGGTAAATTGATCTTTTTAAATGATAATCTGGATGAAGTAGTCCGAAAAGCTTCCAGGTTCTACAATGTTGACTTTGAAGTTAAGAATAATGTTAATCGAAAAGAATTGTTTAGAGCGATTCTTGAAGATGAAAGTTTAGAAGAAGTCCTTAGATATATGAAATTAACAATGTCAGTTGATTATGCTATTCAAGAAAGAAAACAAGATCAAGACAGTAGAATTTCAAAAAGAAAAGTCATTATTACTAATGTTATAAAAAATTAAAATACTTATTGAGAATAATTGAATCTTAAAAACAAAAAGGGAAGTGTCGTAACCACTTCCCCGTTAATTAGCGAGTTTCCAACAATTTATTTTTTACTCAACTAAAATTCAAATTTATGAAAAAAATCGAATGGGATTGTGCTGTTGTAGCTATCCTGTCAAAAAAACTCCAAGAATTATGAAGCTAACTGTATTCCTGATCTTATTGAGTTTTGTCCAGTTATTGGCAATTAACTCATATGCGCAGAAAACTAAACTCTCAATCGATCTCGAAAATACTAGCATTGAACAAGTATTATTGGATATCGAAAATCAATCTGGTTTTAAGTTCATTTATAACAAAGAAAAAGTAAATGTTGACACTCCTGTGAGTATTCAACTTAAAGATAAATCAATTAATGAAACACTTGATGCCCTGTTTGAAGGTAAAAATGTCTTTTACACCTTTTTTGGTAATCAAGTAATATTGACAAATTCTGATTCAGAAATTATCCTAAATCAGCAACAAAAGCCTGTTTCCGGAAAAGTAACCGATTCTGCGGGAAGCCCGCTACCCGGTGTTTCGGTAGTGGTGAAAGGTACCACCAACGGAACAATTACCGATAGTGAGGGGAAATATTCACTTTCAAATGTTCCAGGGACCACAACTTTAACATTCTCGTTTGTAGGAATGAAAATGCAGGAAGTGGTAGTTGGCGGAAAAACAACGATTAATATAACACTTGAAGAAGAGTCTATTGGTATTGAAGAAGTAGTAGCTATTGGGTATGGAACAATGCGCAAAAGCGACCTTACCGGATCAATTACATCGATTAGTTCTGAATCTCTTGAAAAAACGAATTCAACAAGTGTAAGCCGCGCACTGCAAGGTAAAGCAGCTGGTGTTCGAATTACTCAGAGAACCGGACGTCCCGGAGAAGAAGTTACGATCAGAGTACGTGGAGGAAATTCATTATCAGGAGGAAATGAACCATTATATGTTATTGATGGATTTCCTGTAGATAATTTGGGTGCCGATTTTAACCCCGAGGATATCGCGTCAATGGAGATTCTGAAAGATGCATCTGCCACGGCAATCTACGGATCAAGAGGATCTAATGGCGTTATCCTGATAACCACAAAAAGAGGTGTTTCAGGAAAAACACAAGTTAGTTACAATGCATCTTATGGGAATCAAACCCTAAGGAAAAAACTGGATCTTCTGAATAAGGATCAATATGTAGCCATGCAAAATGAAGTGGTCAAAGTTGGTTTGGACAGAGGCGCTTTACCTTCAACACTTCCTAATAGTGGAAGTATTCTTTCAGCATCTGACATTGCAGCTCTTCCTTATAATGACTGGCAAGACCTGACCTATCAAAACGCCCCTATTCAGAGCCACCAGCTTTCAGTTTCAGGCGGAAATGATATGGCTAAAATCTACACATCTCTGAATTATGTAAATCAAGATGGGTTAATTAAGAATTCTGGCTTTTCCCGTATTGGTATGCGTGTCAACGGCGACATCAAAATGAATAAAAAGATGAGTGTCAAAGCTAGTGTTGACTATGCAAATGCGATTACTCATAATGGAAATTTCGCAAAAGATGGTAATGGAGCCATCCCATTTCAATCCATTGTAATGCCACCCACTTCTCCAATTATGGATGCGAATGGAAAATACACTGTATTTTCAGGAGTTCCATGGGGAGGAACAAATCCGGTTGGAATCATGGAAATGGATAAAACCACCAACACACTAAACCGGATTCTGAATAATGTAGAATTTCAGTATGATATTATTAAAGGCTTAAATTTAAGGGTTAGCGCTGGTATTGATTTTATTAACAATACTTACGACAAGTACAGCAAAATCGGAATTTCCAATGGTGGCCCTACCAATGGTCAGGCAATTAAATACATGAACAAATCGTATTCGTTTGTTAATGAGAATATCTTGAATTATTCCTTCGACCTCAATAAAATTCACAGGTTCAATTTGATGGGTGGTACGACTTATCAGAGTTATGTTTTTGATCAAATTAGAGGAAGTTCGACCGGATTTGTAAGTGACGCTTTTGAAGATAACAACCTCCAATCAGGAACGAAACCTAATCCACCGTCATCAACTCGTTCTGATTCAAAATTAATTTCATACTTGGGTCGTGCAAATTATGCTTTCAATAATAGATACATGTTAACCCTAACCGGAAGGTATGACGGTTCATCCAAATTCGGAAAAGATAACAAATACGCTTTTTTCCCATCAGCCGCCCTCGCATGGAGAGCTTCAGAAGAAGATTTTATTAAACAGTATGACTGGATCAGTAACCTGAAAGTAAGAACAAGTATCGGGAAAGCTGGTAATCAGGCCATCGGTTCTTACCAGACGCTTGACAGGCTTTCAACCAATGTTCCTGTATTTGGAAATGGCGCCCAGCCCGTAGGATTTGTTTCTTCAGGCTTCGCTAATCCAGGGCTAAGATGGGAAACTACACAACAAACCGATATTGGTATTGATCTTGGTTTATTCGAAAATAGAATCAATTTAAACGCAGATTATTACAAGAAAAGCACTACTGATTTATTATACAATGCCACATTACCACCATCTTCAGGATACTCTTCTTCAACCAGAAATGTTGGTGAAATTCAGAATAAAGGGTTCGAGTTTGAACTTTCTTATAAAAACATTAAAGGGGCATTCAGGTCTGAAACTTCACTCAATATGGCGTTCAACAGAGGCATTGTAGCTGATCTTGGCACCGATAATAGTGGAAACAAAATCACAAGGATTGATAGCCCTATTGAAGGTGGAAACTGGTTCCCATTATGGCTTGGACAAACGCCTTCTCAATTGTACGGTTATGTAATTGATGGTATCTATCAGACCGATGCCGAAGCCAATTCAAAAGAACCTGGCAAACACGCTGGCGACTATATAAGAAAGGATTTGAATGATGACGGAGTCATCAATGGCGATGACCAAAAGATGCTGACTCACCTTGAACCTAAATTCATTTTCGGAATAAACCAAACCTTCTCTTATAAAAACTTCGAACTTGCTGTCCAGATTGTGGGTACTTATGGTAATAATATTGCGAATGAATTCAATAAATATTATACCGCCTTGGGTGGAAAATGGAATGTAACACAAAAGGCATGGAATAACAGGTGGACAGGACCGGGTTCAACAGGAACTCATGCATCCGCTTCTCCATCAGCAGTTGACTTTATTACTTTTTCAGATCCAAGTTCACTGTGGGTTGAAGATGGCTCCTATTTGAGATTTAAGGACATACGCTTAACGTATAATGTTCCGAAATCAATACTAAGCAAGATAAAAGCCAGCGCTTTGTCAGTATATGTGAGTGGAACTAATCTCATCACCTTTACAAATTATAGCCATTACGATCCAGAAGTACAAAATGCTGCTGTTAATGGTTGGGATAGAGGATTGTATCCTGCCATGAAATCTGTAATTGGTGGCGTTCAAATAACATTCTAAAAAAAAATTAAATCATGAGAAAACTATATCTATGTTTTAGTACACTGACCCTGATTTCATTCACGGGCTGTAAAGATTTACTGGTTGAAAATCCAAAAACCTTTATTTCCTCTACCAATTTTTATAAGACTGCTGGTGATTTTGATGCGGCATTACAAGGAATCTATGTTAATCTCAGAAACATTGTCGGAACTAAGGAAGGAAAGGATGTGTCCGAGATTTTTGCCGATTATAGTGACCGACCGGAATCAGCGGAACAAACAGGTGATTTCTGGAAAAATAATCCTTCTTCAAACTTCTGGTCAATTCGGTATGCATGGCAATATCCTTATGAAATAGTGAATAATGCCAATTTAATTCTGGATGCATTAACCAGTGTTAATCTGACTGCCGATGTAAAAAGCAAAATTGAAGCAGAGGCCAAATTACTTAGGGCTTATGCCTATTTTAATCTAGTTCAGTACTTTGGCGATATTCCTTTGCGTATAACTCCTTGTCGATCACTTGCCGAAACACAAACTCCAAAATCACCCCAAGCTGATGTTTATGCATTAATTTTAAGTGATTTGACTTTTGCTGAAGCAAATTTACCGGAATCCGGTTCTGTTGTTGGCAGAGTCAATAAGTACGTTGCAAAAGCATTACTGGCAAGAGTTTACTTAACAACAGCCGGATTTCCTACAAACAATAAGGCCAATTATGCGTTGGCAAAAGCAAAGGCGCTTGAAGTGATAAACTCACCGAAATATGCCTTAAAGACCGATTATGCCGATGTTTTCCATCAAACCACTTATACTACTGAGAGCATTTGGGAAGCCTTATTTTCTCCTCCTACTATCGGAAATTATTTAGTTACGATCACAGCTCCGACTGGAAATAATACCGCAACCCTAATGCCCACTGCCGACTTTATCAACAGTTTCCCAGTCGGCGACCGGAGAAAAGAATTGGGGATTAAAGACGGCTATACCAATGCAAAAGGTAATCTTTGGGTAAAACGGACATACTACAACAAATTTGTAAATCCACAATTTTTTGAAGATGAACTGTCTCCAAATGTTTCGGGTAGTTCGTGTGGATATACAAGTCCGATTATTCGCTTAGCCGAAATGTATCTGATTGCAGCTGAGGCTGAAAACGAGGCAAACGGGCCAGCCAATGCTTACCAGTATATCAATATAATTCGTAACAGAGCAAGGATCAACAAAGCCGATCCAACAAATGTACCTGATTTAGCAGACCTTTCAAAAGAACAGTTCGGAGCTGCGGTAAGGATGGAAAGAAAATGGGAGTTGCATTTGGAAGGCAGCGCCTGGTTTGATATGAAACGTACTCAAACTTTCAACAAAGTGCAGGAAGCAAGAGGGGCAAGTTTGGTTGTGCCAATTGGCTCATATAATAATACATGGCTGATTCCTGATTTCGAGATTTCAAATAACAACATTGATCAGAATCCATCATATGGTGGTAATTAGCTGAAGAATTGACCATAGTTTAGTTAGGTCGACGTTTTTATTATTACGTTGATTTAAGAGTGGCAATAGTTTCTTCGCCACTTTTTTAAAAGTAAATAACTAAATACACAATAGAGGATAGTACAAAAGTATATTGAGAAGATTTAAAATTCAGATAGTTATATGACAGCTGAAAAAATATTATCCTGTTTTATATTCATTGGAATGAATAATGAAATGACAAACTAAAATTAAAATATTATTGCCTATGACAAATTAGCTTAAAAAAAAGCGCAGAATGCTGGTACCATCCTGCGCTAAACAAAAGTTGAACTAATAACTAATGTTTTATTAATTAAATGTAAAATTATGAAAAAATCGTTACATGCCACGTCTTTCCGACGGGGTAAAGACTTTCTATTAAAATGTGAATTACTGACTCTTTTTTTACTAATTGGAATTTTTCATGCTAATGCAGGTTTTTTTTCTCAGAGTATTCCAGCTCAGGAAGAAATAAAAGTGAGTGGTACTATTACCGAGAACACTGGATCGCCTCTTCCGGGAGTAAATATTGTTATTGAAGGAACCACCAGAGGAATAACTTCTGATGTAAATGGAAGGTATGAAATTATGGCTGACTCCAATGCTAAACTTCACTTTTCATTTATTGGTATGATTGACCAGATTGTAGAGATTAACGGTCGTACAACCATTAATATTGTATTAAAGGAAACTTCAGAAGAACTGGAAGATATTGTTGTAGTGGGTTTTGGTAAGCAAAAAAAGGAGAGTGTGCTTTCTGCGATTGAAACGATTGACGTAGATGATCTACGGATGCCATCTAGTAACTTAACTACAGCTTTTGCAGGAAGAATGGCCGGTGTTATTTCCTACCAAACCAATGGTGAGCCAGGCCAAGATCAAGCTCAATTTTTTATACGAGGTGTAACTTCTTTTGGCGCTGCAGCGAAAAAGGATCCTCTTATTTTGATCGATAACGTTGAATTGACGTCAAATGATCTGGCGAGGTTAAATCCAGATGATATTCAGAGCTTTTCTATTTTAAAAGATGCAACAGCTACGTCACTGTATGGTGCAAGGGGGGCTAATGGTGTAATCCTTGTTATGACTAAACAAGGTAGCGAGGGACCAGCCAAGCTTAATATTCGTTATGAAAACTCTATCTCTCAACCAACCAGGGAATTACAAACGGCTGATGCCATATCCTTTATGAGACTAAATAATGAGGCTGTAAGAACAAGAAACCCTGAAGGGGCTTTACCGTATGGCGACAAAAAAATTGCAGAGACAATTAATGGCACTAACCCTTACGCTTACCCAAGTGTTGATTGGAAAAATTTATTAACAAAAAACAATGCAAACAATCAACGCTTAAATTTTAATTTAACTGGTGGTGGCAAAGTTGTTCAATACTATTTGGCAGGTGGAGTTTCTCAGGATAATGGAATTTTAAAGGTGGATAACAAAAACAACTTTAATAACAATATTGACCTTAAAAAATATTCGATCCGCTCCAATGTGAATATTGCATTAACAAAGACTACCGATCTAATTGTTCGGATGAGTGGAACTTTTGATGACTACACAGGTCCCAGGACTGGTGGATCCACAGTATATCAAAACGCGATAAGGGCCAACCCTGTTATGTTTCCTGCATATTTTGAACCTGATGAAGCAAATAAATTTACCGAACATATTTTATTTGGTAATGCAGGAACTACGACCAATGAGTATTTAAACCCTTATGCCGATTTGGTGAGCGGCTATAAAGATTCCAAGCAATCAACGCTGATGGCTCAGATGGAGTTAAATCAGAAATTAGATGTCATCACAGAAGGCTTAAATTTTAGGATAATGGCAAATACTACCCGCTATTCCTTTTTCGATGTTAACCGGGCATATAACCCATTTTATTATCAAGTTGGTTTATATAACAAGCCAGCCGATACATACCAGCTCGTTGCACTAAACCCTTTAACAGGCACCGAATATCTTAATTATGTTCCTGGGACAAAGGATATTAATAGTTCGGTATACATGGAGTCGGCAATTAATTACAACAGGAAATTTTCCGAGAAATATGGAGTAAGTGGCATGCTTGTTTTTACGATGAGAGAGTATCTTTTTGCCAACGCAGCGGATCTTCAAACTTCATTGCCTCAGCGAAATATAGGTTTAGCAGGGCGTTATACTTTCGATTACTTGAATAAATACTTTATAGAAGCAAACTTTGGATATAATGGATCTGAGCGCTTTGATGTAAATCATAGGTGGGGTTTCTTCCCTTCCATCGGATTAGGTTGGATTATATCCAATGAACCATTTTGGGAAAGGACTAAATCCGTTGTTAATAATCTCAAACTTAGGGGCACCTATGGGTTAGTTGGTAATGATGCTATTGGAAGTGCAAGTCAACGGTTTTTTTATTTGTCGGACGTAAACTTGAATGATGGAAGCAAAGCGTATAATTTTGGAACAAACTATACGTATACCGCAGCAGGTGGAGGGGTAACTATTAATAAATATGCCGATCCGAACATTGGATGGGAAACAGCATATAAGACGAACTTAGGCATTGAATTAGGCTTATTTGATAAATTAGAGGTTATTGCGGATTTTTTCAAGGAAAAGAGGACAAATATTCTGCAAGACAGGACTAATATCCCTTCTACTATGGGGTTGTCAGCAATTCCAACTGCAAATATTGGAAAAGCTTTAAGTAAAGGGATTGACATCTCTGTAAAGTATCAGCAATTTTTTAATAAGGATTTTTGGATGCAAGGTCAAGGAACCTTTACTTATGCGACAAGTGAATATTTACAGTACGAAGAACCAAACTATGAAAATCAACCCTGGCGCTCAAAAATTGGCTATTCTGTAAACCAACAGTGGGGTTATGTTGCTGAACGTCTGTTTGTCGATGATAATGAAGTGCAAAACTCTCCTATTCAACAGTTTGGCGAATATTTGGGTGGTGATATCAAATACAAAGATATTAGTGGAGATGGAAAAATTGATGTGGCTGACATGGTGCCTATTGGTTTTCCGACGATGCCAGAAATAATATACGGTTTTGGACTATCAACAGGATACAAAAAATTTGATTTCTCGGTATTCTTTCAAGGTTCAGCAAGATCTTCTTTTTGGCTCGATGCAGTAGCATTAAATCCTTTTGCTAATACAGTTTCTGGTGGTGGAAAAGGAAATAATGCCGTCGCTAAATTCATTGAAGAAAGTCATTGGTCTGAAGAATCACAAAATATATATGCAACCTGGCCGCGTCTTTCTACTGAAGCTATTCTTAATAATCAACAAGTAAATACCTGGTTTATGCGCGATGGTTCTTTCCTTCGATTAAAATCGCTTGAATTTGGTTATACTATCCCTTCTGAAAAGCTGAAATTGAGTCGTTTAAGGGTCTATTTCAGTGGGACAAACCTATTAACTTTCTCTAAATTCAAACTTTGGGATGTTGAGATGGGAGGTAATGGTCTTGGGTATCCTATACAAAAGACGTTTAATCTAGGAATACAAATTGAATTCTAAAAAATGTTAATGATGAAAAAAATATTTTATTTCGTTGTAATTATAGGGTTTTTTACTTCATGTAACTACTTAGATGTTGTTCCTGATAATGTAGCTACCCTTGATAATGCTTTTGCAGATAGAAATAATACAGAACGTTTCCTTTTTACCTGTTATTCCTATTTGCCTGATGCGATTAATTTAACTCAAAACATAGGTTTCTATGCAGGTGACGAATTATGGGACATAGACTATAATGAAGATGGAAATGCAGGAAGGAATGGTATTATGGGAGGTCAATCATGGCGTATCGGACGTGGTGAGCAGAACTCAAATAATCCTTATTGCAATGCATGGGATGGTAGTAATGGATCAAAGCCTTATTACCAGGCTATACGCAATTGCAATATCTTTTTGGGAAATGTTGATAAACCAAAGGATCTAAGTGCTTTTGATAAACTTCGTTGGATTGCTGAAACAAAATTTTTAAAGGCATACTTCCATTATGAATTGTTGAGGATGTATGGGCCAATTCCTATTTTGGATGTTAACCTTGAGGTATCAGCCTCACCTGATGTAGTTAAGGTTTACCGTGAACCCGTGGATACTGTTGTAGCGTATATTGTTGGTTTGATTGACGAGGCATTGCCAGATTTACCTCCTTCAATAGCAAATGAAGGGTCTGAATTGGGACGTATTACCCAAAGCATTGCACTTGCAGTTAAGGCACAAGTTTTGGTATTGGCTGCAAGTCCACTTTTTAATGGTAATCCAGACTACTCAAATACTATTGACAGCAAAGGCCGCCATCTTTTTTCAACTTCGAATGAAATATTTAAATGGCAAACTGCAACTGTTGCTTTAAAGGCCGCCATTGATGCGGCTGAAAATAATGGGGTAAGTCTATATTATTTCACCGATAAAAAGGCTATCACTGATTCAACCCGCATAACAATGAATATACGTGGGAGTGTAACGTCATTTTGGGGAAGCGAAATAATTTGGGGCTTTACAAATAATATTAGTATTGGTGGCTATAATGATTTGGTCTACAATGCATTCCAGGCATGGGCGCTACCTAAATTAGGATCTAGAACCAATTATTACGGTTCATTTGGTGCACCTACAATGCGTACTGTTGAGCAGTTTTATTCTTCGAATGGAGTACCTATCGATGAAGACAATGACTGGATAGCAAATGGATGGTATGCGAATAGATTTTCCCTTAGTGTTGCTGGTTCTGAAGACCGCTTCTATATAAAAGCAGGCGCGGAGGTTCCTTATCTTCACCTCAACAGGGAGCCACGTTTTTATGCAGACCTTGTTTTCGACAGATCTCTCCTATTTACATCAAATGATAAAAATGACAAAAATCTTCGGGAGATAAAAATGTTGGCAGGGCAAATAAGTGGACGAACCGGATCAACAAATTATTCTGTAACAGGATATTACCCTAAGAAACTATTTAGCTACAAAACAGAAGTAACTGATGTAGGAGGAGGGGCTGTAAATGCCACATTTGCCAGAATGACTTTCCCTAGGATCCGATTGGGTGATTTATATTTACTTTATGCTGAGGCACTAAATGAAGCAAATTCAGCTCCTACTGCTGAAGTCTATAATTATGTTGACAGGATAAGGACTCGTGCAGGTTTAAGTGGAGTTATTGAAAGTTGGGAATTACATTCAAATGAACCATCGAAACCACTTACTCAAGCTGGTATGAGAGAGATTATACATACTGAACGCTTAATAGAGCTGGCATATGAAGGTTTCCGGTTTTGGGATTTAAGACGTTGGAAAGAGGCTCAGGTATGGTTGAACAAACCAATTCGCGGTTGGAATACTAAGGGTATTGATAATCAAACGTTTTATCAGGTTTCTACAATTCATACCCGTATCCATAGTTTTACGACTAAAGATTATTTGTGGCCAATTAGCTCAAGTAGTATAGATGTAAATAAAAATCTTACGCAATCTCCATATTGGGAGTGATTACAAATAAAATTTAATAAATAATTATCAATAATTATGATAAATAAAAATTTATATATAAAAATTAAAGCTGTCACCTTTGGAAAGAGAATACCAGTTTTATTAGGATTAGTGTTATTACTGATCTTATTTTCAGCATGTCAAAAGGAAACTAAAATTGGGCAATATCCACTGGATAGCGTTGCACCACCGCCACCCACCATAGTTTCCACAACACCTACGAATGGAGGTGCTGATGTAAAGTTTACAGTACCGGCAGACGAAGATTTATTGTATGTTGAAGCAAGGTATAAAGTGAAAGGAGAAATTGAGAAGGTGACAAAAGTGGCTAATTATGAAAATATCCTTAAGTTAAGTGGTCTTGGAGATACTTTGTTGCATAGCGCTGAATTGCGAAGTGTTGACCGTAGCCAGAATAAATCAACTCCTGTTAACATATCCTTTAATCCTTTAACACCCATAGTCAAACTCGTATCCAGATCATTATCATTAAAGGCTGTTTACGGTGGGATTGTAATTGATTGGACAAATGCAACAGGTGAAGCCATTGTAGTCATACCTTCGTATTATGATGCCAATGGCGACACAGTGAATTTGGAAAGAGTTTATAGTGGCGCTGCGACGGGCACGAAATTGGTTGACGGATTAGATACTACCCAACGGACTTTTTCTGTTAAGATTATGGATCGCTGGGATAATCTCTCAGAACCTGTAGTCGCGTCCTTAAAACCAAAGGCGGAAGTTTTCTTGGATAAATCAGGAATCACGTTTTTCACCGCGCCATGGAATTCTGACGCTGGTTATGGCACTACATATGCAAATATGTTTGATGGAAACATGTTAACTTATTGGCATTCTTCAACTGGCATGCCTGCTAACCTTACTTTTGATTTAGGAAAAACCATAAAAATGAGTAGAATTATGGTAAATGCAGGCCTCAATGCCTATACTTGGTCCGCATGGAGAACCCTGAATATATATGGCAGAGTCGAAACGCCAAATCCAGGAACTGATGGATCACTTGATAGCTGGAAGTTAATAAAATCGAACGTGACATTTCCACCTCCTCCTTCAGGAGCGGCTGAAGGAACAGGTGCGAATAAAGGACCTGATGGAGCCTGGGCCAGAGGAGAAGGTATGATGATTATATTTGATCCGGATGTGGAAGATACAGAACTACGCTACTTACGCATTGAATTTACATCTGATTTTGGTGCAAACGATTGTACATCAGGCGAATTCTCCGTTTGGTACACATACTAGAATAGTGAATTTTATAAAACTATAAATGATTTGTCATGCAAAAAATACTTAATATACTATTAATAGGACTGATACTCCTGACAAGTTGTGAGGATCAAAACTATCTTCACGATAAATATCTGGCTGAAGGTGAAATAATTTATGATGGCTCGGTGAATTCGCTCAAAGCTTTTCCAGGAATTGGAAGAGTAAAACTTAAATGGATAAACACATACGACGCTAAGGTTACAAAATGTAATATCTCCTGGAACAACGGAGAAAACAACCTGATGGTCAATATTTCAGATGTGCTGGTTGATACTGCGACAAACACGTGTGAAGTATCCCTTGAAAATTTGGATGAGGGATATTACACTTTTGAACTGGTTAATGAAGATCCTTTCGGACATAAATCTTTGCCTTTGAGTATCCAGACCGAAGTTTTAGGTAATCAGGTAATTTCAGGGTCTTCCAATTTGATTTTAGCAAGCGCTAATAGCATTGGAGCTAACACTTACGTGATGTCCATATCTCCAAAGCCAGATGTTTATGGGGTAAAGTTGACCTATGAAAATACGAGTGGAGGAAATACTACAATTTGTCAACCGATAACTATTGGGGGGATGAATACATTCACCATAAAGGAGGCCAAAACGGGAGGAAATTACTCTTATAAGTCGCAGTACTTTCTTGAAGGTTCAATCGATTCTTTTTATACGGTTACTCCCAAATCGGGAACTTTGCCTCCCTTGGCTACGAGTGTTAAAGTCTCAAGTATAGCCAATTTGGGAAACCACCAGGTATCGATTTCATTTACACCAAAGCTTTATTCAAAGGGGGTAAATTTGACTTACGCGAAAATGGGTGGAGGAACTATTACCAAATATATCACGGTTACTGATGATTCCAGTAGCGATATTTTGGATGAAGTGGAATATGATGGTGAATTTTCCTATGTAACGGAATATGGGTATAACGATGATTCTTACACTTTGGATGAGCAGATTACAAGTACACTTCCTGGGCAATACTATATTATTAATAAATCGGGTTGGAAACATGTGGAGTTATTTTACGATATACCAGGCGATTGTTGGGGTGGAAGTATCCCTAGATTATGGGACGGGAAAACGGACAAACAATTTGATTTCCATACAGGTTGCGATGATAAAAACTCTTTGCCTTGTCTTATCACTATTGATATTGCTAAACCTACATTAATAAAGGAGATTATTCTAACAAGTACTGGTGTTGATTGGAATCCATTCCCTACCCGTGTTCAATTGTGGGGAATAAAAAATCTCTTAAATGCTGAGGTAGAAGTTCCATCGAACGACCCAGACTGGCAGACTTATGCCGAAAGCATGGATAAATATAAACTTATTATTGATGCGGAAATTACCGGTACATGGAATACAAATTCTGATTATAGCATTCCTATTCCCGATAATACAGAAACTTATCAATATGTAAGGTTACGCATATTTAGCAGTACGAATTACACAACCTTAAACGAAATTACGTTTAAAGGGATTGTTCCATAGTAGTTAGTAATCTTCGCATTTATCACAATGATAAATGCGAAGATTACGTTTAGAATTTTTAAAAATTGATGAAGCCCGTATTTATGAGATAGATTCATTTCGGGTCAACAATTAGAAATCGATTAGCATGACAAAAAAAATATTAAATATACTAATCTTTCTATTGCCAATACATCTTCTCGCCCAAACCCAATATGAAAAAGGTTATGTTATTGATGACGATGAGATAAAAAACCCATGTTGGTTATTTAATTTCGGTATGGAAAATAAAGGAGAGGATTACCTCTACAAATTTGAAAAAAATGTTAAGGCACAAAAAAATGATATTAAAGATTTTCAGGAATTTGGGGTTGAAGGGGAAATAAAATACGTTAGAAAATTTATTAAACTCGATGTTTCAAGCGGTCAAATTAAGACATTAAATGACACAATAGGCCGTTCAGATATATTATATGCATTTCTTCAGGAACTCGTAGGTTTGGAACTAGCTTCCTTGTATTATTTCTATCTTGGCAAGTACCGCAGGAGGGGATGGAAATCTATTGATGAATGTTGGGCCAAAATCAGACGGTACTATAGAACCAAAATAGGTCAAAGTTCTTCAAGAGATAGGAAAATGGCTTAACGAAAATGACTCAAGCATTTATGGTACACGGGTGGGTATATTACCCTTCAAAAAATCTAACATTAACCAACAAAGGCAAAAAATTATATTTGCATTTGTTGGATGTACAGGATGAAATACTAGTGTTTCCAGCCATTCCAGATAGAAAAATAACCAAATCCTACTTCTTGGTTAATAATCTTCCCGTTAAGATATATTTAGACAAAGCTACCTACAAACTTAATTTACCCAAAGAATTATCTGATAAGTTGGATGCTGTATTGGTAGTTGAATTCGACAAAAATCTTGATGGAGTTGGTTCGCTAAAAACATCGTTTCAAAACATTGACAAATGTAAATCCAAAAATCCATGATATTTAGATTTTTATTATACATAACCTAATTTTAAAAGAAAATGAAGAAAAAACTCTTAATGATGTTACTATCAATCGTTCAGTTAACAGCAGTTTGGGGGCAAAACATATTTGTTTCACCCACAGGGAATGACCTCAATGCCGGAACCAGGGAAAAACCGATACAATCGATCAAAAAAGCGCAGGAACTTCTCCGGTCAAAAGCAGGAAAGAAAGAAGTTCAGGTTATTTTTGCTGATGGGATTTACTATTTGTCCGATCCTATTGTTTTAACTGCTGACTTTTCGGGTACTGAAACGAAACCTGTTGTATTTCGCGCCGAAAATGAAGGCAAGGCAATCATCAGCGGGGGAAACCAGATTGAGCTGAAATGGGAACCATTCAAAAACGGGATATTTAAAGCAATTGTTTCAGAAGATGCGGCTATCGACCAGCTTTACGTGAATGGGCAACGGCAGCGAATGGCTCGTTTCCCGAATGCGGTTGAAGGCAAAAACGTATTCGATACCTGGGATTTGGTTCATACCAACAAGCCCGACACCATCAATGATCCGTTGGATAAGAAACGGATTGCAACATGGAGCCATCCTGAAGGCGCCTATATTCACGCCATGCACAACGCGCTTTGGGGCGATATGCACTGGATAGTGAAGGGGAAAAATGTCGATGGCAGTCTGGATTTGGAGGGTGGCTGGCAAAACAACAGGCCATCGGCCATGCACCCGCGCTACCGCATAGTTGAAAATGTATTTGAAGAACTGGATGCGCCCGGCGAATGGTACTACAATAAAGGCACAAAAACTCTCTATTTTTATCCTGAAACCGGGCTTGACCTGTCTAAAGCGAAGGTCGAAATTGTACGGCTCCGGAATTTGATTGACTTCAAAGGCACAAAAGAAAAACCTGTCCGTTTTGTTCGGTTTGACGGATTTGTGTTCCGTCACACTGCACGAACTTTTATGGACAACAAAGAACCATTACTCCGAAGCGATTGGACAACCTACCGCGGAGGTGCCGTAATGTTTAATGGTGCAGTGGATTGTGCCGTCATCAATTGCGAATTCGACCAGGTTGGCGGAAACAGTGTTTTTGTGAACAATTATAATCGCCGGATATTGGTAAAAAGCTGTTACATACATCATTCGGGAGCCAATGGTGTCGCGTTTGTGGGCGACCCGGCAACGGTGAGGAGTCCGCTATTCCGTTATGGAAACCAGGACTTTGCTTCAATCGACCGCACTCCGGGTCCAAAAGGGGATAATTATCCGGAAGATTGTCGCGTGGAAGATTGCCTGATCACCATGACCGGACGTGTTGAAAAACAAACCGCTCCCGTAGAGATTTCAATTTCGCACAAAATAACCGTAAGCCATTGCTCTATTTACGACGTGCCAAGGGCCGGTATCAATATCGATCAGGGAACATTTGGCGGCCATGTGATTGAATATTGCGATGTTTTCAATACCGTACTCGAAACCGGTGACCATGGAAGTTTCAACTCATGGGGGCGCGATCGATTCTGGACTCCGGAAATAAAAGAAACCGATGTTGAGGTACAAAAAGATCCCGGATTACCATTCCTCGATATGCTCGAACCCAATATTCTGCGAAATAGCCGCTGGCGTTGCGACCATGGCTGGGATATCGACCTCGATGACGGCTCAACCTGGTACAAAATCTATAACAATGTTTTGCTGAACGGAGGATTAAAAATGAGAGAAGGATACAAACGCGAAGCAACAAACAATGTGATTATCAACAATAGTTTGCACCCTCATGTATGGTATCCAAACAGTAACGACGTATTTGCACATAATATTGTTTTTGGCGCATATAAACCAGCTGTTATGGGTAGGGTGATTGGTGCGGAAGGGAAATGGGGAGCTGAAATAGATTCCAATTTATTCGCCACCAATCTGGAAGACAGAGCTAAGTTTTTGATTAATGGCTGTGACAAGAATTCCTTGGTTGGCGACCCAATGTTTATTGATGCTGAAAAAGGCGATTTCAGTGTAGAAAACGGATCGCCTGCACTTCAAATGGGCTTTAAAAATTTCCCAATGGATGAGTTTGGGGTTACTTCAGAAAAACTAAAAAAGATTGCCAAACAACCAGTAATCCCGGTTTTGATAACCAATCAGAAGGATAATTCGGGACAAACTTACCAATGGTACGGCGCCACCCTCAAGAATGTGGAAACTTTGGGTGAGCAGTCGGCAGCTGGATTGCCAGAGATAAGTGGGGTGATTTTATTGGATGTACCTGCCAATTCAGCAGTAGCAAAATCAGGATTGAAGGTTGGTGATGTGATACAGCAATGCCAAGAGGTGAAAATCCAGAACTTCAAACAAATGCTTCAGGTGGCCAAAGATTTTCAGTATTTACCCGAACTGAAACTGGTACTACAGCGAAATCAGGTTAAGGAAATCGTGATGTTTGGGATCCAATAAATCAGTAAAATCAATTTATGACCAATAATATCAAACAACTTTTAATCGTACTTTTTTTCGCTATCTCTGGCATTTTCGGTATTGGTATAAAAGAATGGATGAATGAAATTTGGGAATTCACGAAAGTAAAGGGAACCTTCGACAAACAGAAAATGAGGGATTGGTTTTGCGAATCGAAATATGCCGTGTTTACCCACTGGGAGCTAGCAACGATGCCGGAATGAAATACATCGTCATCACGGCCAAGCACCACAATTGATTTGCTATGTTAAAATCTACCAATCCGAAATATCAACAGCGGGTGTTGATCAACAACCACAATGGCAACGATATGGGCGATTATTCGACGCAGGGCGACTAGCAAATCACTCCCAAAATATTCCCGGGCTTTGTGGCGTATCGCAACCTAAAGGCGAGGGGATGCTGATTCAGGCGTTAAGTATTGTGACGGTTGAATAAAGATTTCAAATCAGATTATTCGCTAATGCCCCTTTGTTAGAAATAGCAAAGGGGTTTTTAACATGATTCAATATCCCCTCGGGAATTGCCTGATTATTAGCACGCATTAGTTGTACTCTAAGTCTTTTTATCCGTGACTAGATAAAACGGTCGAAGTTGTGCCACCCATTTCGGTTCATGTTGTGCCAGGCGTTTCGGTCGAAGTTGTGCCACTTTATAGTAGCATTTAGGGTTTTGTTTCGGTCGAAGCTGTGCCAGATGTTTCGGTGCAAATTGTG
>DASRMB010000021.1:0-21877 GCA_035648135.1 Prolixibacteraceae bacterium | reverse complement strand
ATTGGCTATCGGTAAGGTTGGTTGAATAGTATTTCATACGTTCTTAACAGTTTGGAAACCATTAAGATAGCAAAATGAATTCAATTAAACAACTGATAGTCAATGTATTATACTAATATATTTTAAATTTAAACAGTCTCTAAGTATAAAAGCAGAAATACCGATTAAAATTTCAGCGTTTTTTGTCGGAAAGTATATCGAGGATTATTATACAGAAAAACTAGCTTATAGTATAGATGAAAAAGATATCAACTTAAAATTGAATGCCTTGAAAACTCAATTTAGAAATGATTATTCTTTAGAAATATCGGCAGTAAATAATGTAATTGATTGTTGGGTCTATGCTCTCGAGCCGGAACCAGTTGTGTCTCTTAATCAAGGGTTTATTCCATTTTGTGAATATCAAAATTGGTTAGGAAATATCATCACTGATCATTTCTATCAAGAAGCCAACTCTTTTAGCCAAGGTTTGGCAGTTGTTGGATCTTTCCCAATTGTAACTGATGAAGAAATAGAGCTTTGGGGAGGGATAAATCTTAGTGAAGTCAAATATGGGTTTATTAATAGAGAAGGCAAAGAGAAAATTCCATTAATTTATGATGATGCGAGTGATTTCGAAGGGGGCTTAGCGCGTGTATGTTTGGGGTATAAGAGAGGTTTTATTGATAGGAATGGTAATTGGGTGAAAGATGAATAATAACCAATTTGAAAGGGGATTATCTGGAAAATTCTGGATGATACTTATAATCGGAGCAATATTATATATACTCGTTTTAGCATGTATCTATTTCCTTGGTGGCTATCACCTTGGATGGCAAAACATTGATTTGCCTACAACAAATAACTTTTTGATGGAATTGGGAGCCGGTTTGACCCCCTTAATTGCCTCTGCATCTATATGGTTGCTTTTTCGAACGTTAAAAGATCAGCAATTGGAGATAAAGCACAATAATTTAAGATTTGAAATACAGCAATTTGAAAGTAAGTTTTTTCAATTACTAAAATTTCAATCGGAAACGAAGAAAGCACTTTCATTTAATTATAAAGCATTAATAAAGGATGGGAACGAACTCCGTATTGTTAATAAAAATGTTAGTTCACAAAATGTCTTTAAGTGTGCAATCCATGAGTTGAGGAAAATTGCTGAATCATCCAGTGTTAATGGGGCAGATTTTAATTTGAAGGATACTAATGAAGATTTGGAGAACATCTGTAGAGAAATTAATGAACGAAATAGTGAAGAGCTGATACCTGACGACAGAATTGATTTGGAGCATCAATTAAATTTGAAAAAAACAGAATATACTTTCGCGTTTTATGCATATAATTATGAAATAGATCCTATGCATTTTGATGGTATTTCTGAAGCAAATAAATGGAGAAGGCTCTATGCCGTTTTGTTTAGAAAATATTTTGACTGTTTTAGTGCGTATTTCAATCATTTTTATTCAATTGTAAAGTACATTGATACGTCCAAAAACTCCTTTCATGTTAAAAACAGTATCGACAATGAAAGATGGGTGGAATACGTTTCTATATTAAAGTCGCAAATATCTCAAAATGAATTGACTATGTTGTTTTATCATTCTTTACTATATGAAACACATGGTCAGTTATATAGAGAATATGGCTTATTTAATGGTTTAATTAAAGAAAAATTAATAGGCCCAAATCATTCATCATTTATGGATGGGGTTAAAATTCAAAAAATCATGGAATTAGTTAAAGCTTAGTACTTGTTTTAGACAATATGTTTATCTGTTTTGATATACTAATTTATTAATTATGAGCATTTTAGGTGTAGTACCAATTCCACGAAGAACCATGGTGTTATTTTTCTTAATCGATACCTCCGGCAGTATGAGTGGAGATAAAATCGGAGCAGTAAACGAAGCCATAAGGGAAGTGATCCCTGAAATCAAAGACATTTCGGCTGAAAATGCAGATGCTTTAATCAAGATTGCGGTGCTCGATTTCTCGTCGGGTGCACATTGGTTGTATGAGCGTCCGGTTGATTCCGATCAATTTGTTTGGAATAACCTCGAAGCTGGTGGGTTGACAGATATGGGTGTGGCTTTCAATATGCTGAACGAAAAATTGTCGCGCACACAGTTTATGGCCGATGCCATTGGTTCGTATGCACCGGCTATTTTTATGATGTCGGATGGTGAACCCACCGATGAATATAAAAAAGGTCTTGAAGAATTGCGCAAAAATAAATGGTTCAAAGTGGCTATTAAAGTCGCAGTTGCCATTGGAGCCGATGCCAATACCGAAATTCTGAAAGAGTTTACCGGAAACGAAGAGTGCGTGCTAACCGTACGTTCGCCCCAGGTTTTACGTAAAATGATCAGGTTTGCAAGCGTTACTGCTTCTCAAATTGGTAGTAAAAGTTCAGGTGTTGGTATAGATACAACATCAGATTCAAACTAGAAAGCAGCTGACTTTGCACAACAAGTTAAAACATTTCAGCAAGATAATACTGACTTAAATGATGTACAAGACGGCTGGTAATCGTGTTTATAACGAATATATGTCAAAAATAAATGCATTTCATGTAATTGAAATTGGGGCTTCTCATATCAAGGAGGGAAAGCCATGCCAGGATTTTTCAATAAGCTACGAGCAAGACGAATATGCAGTTGCAATTGTATGCGATGGGCATGGAGGTAACAAATATTTCCGCAGTAACCGAGGTTCACGCATTGCTGTTGAACAAGCTTTAACAGCCATTCAAGAGTTTATGGAAAGTCATATTTTGAATCCGCAGAAAGGTGAAAAAGTAATTGACAACTTGCCGGTTAATCCGTCAACCTATTTAAATCAACTGTCGGCCAATATTATTTATCGTTGGCGTGAGTGTGCTTCATTAGATTATGCGAATGAACCGTTTTTGAACGAGGAAACAGCTATACTTACACCAAAAGAATTAGCTGCTTGTCAGGAAGAGAATGGCTGGATTACCGCTTACGGAACAACATTAATTGCTGTTGTGCGGGCTCAAAAATTCTGGTTCGGACTACATATTGGCGACGGGAAGTGTGTAGCTGTTAATGATAAGGAGGAGTATTCACAACCTATACCGTGGGACGAAAAGTGTTTTTTAAATGTGACCACCTCGCTTAGCGATGCCAATGCTTTAACGCGTTTCCGAACCTATTTTGATCGGGAAAACCTGCCATCGGCCATTTTTATTGGTTCCGATGGTGTCGACGATACTTTTGGTACCGACGAAGCTTTGCACAATTTCTACCATACGGTTCTGCAACTTTTTAAAGAAAAAGGTATTGAAAAAGCCAAGGAAGAATTGCAAAACTATTTGCCAACCCTCTCGGCTAAAGGTAGTCAGGATGATATATCGATGGCCGGGATTATCATGAGTAATGAATTGAATCATATGAAATAAAAGCAATAATCAAAACCATAAAAAGTCTGGTAGATAACCAGGGCTTGGAGATATTGAAGCAAGACCAACGCAATTAAAAAATATCGGAGCATTAAAGCAGAAGCCATGAAACAGATACTATCAGTCTTTATTTTATTATTCGCGACAACGTGTTCGGAACAGGACACTGAATTTGCTAAATACAGCAATGGACTTATTTATTCTGACACGATCATTAATCAGTTACGATACATTGTTGATTCCCTAAACGTGAAATTTAAAGTTAGCGATTCCAATAAAACATACTTGTCAAGATCTCAGGCAAAAGGTCATTTCTTATCATTGAAAACCGGGAAAATAAAAGAAGCCATAAAAGATATTGAATCCAATATCTCATTTGATGCTTTCGAGAGAAAGTATAGGAAATCGGAGATTAAAAAGGAACTTCTTGTTGTACAAGCCAGATACTATAGTACTGATAAAACAGCAGTTGTTCGATTTACGGGTATGGACCTGATTAATAAAATGGAGGAAAGAATATACTTTACCGATAATCTTAGCGTCTATGACGCCCCATTAAAGGGTAAATGGATATATAACTATTCTGAACAGGATGAATACGACCCGGAATGTCTCGATGCCTTTTATTTACTTGAAGAATTTTCACAACGAGCTTTACCGGAGTATTATGCCAGAATGATTCGATATTCGGATTGTCTAATTGATACTTTAGCACAGGAAAATAACGGAAAAACTTATGTAAGTGATCCATATAGAGATAACACGCCTCCAAAAGTGTCCGAGTTTTTGGACTATGTCTGGAAATTAACAAATAAGCCAGACCCGGATGACACTGTTGATTTTGATATTAAGTATCAATTATGGGATTCGTTGAGAATTTCACGTGTTAATGGCATTTATAAAAATGATGAAAAATTTAAGCGACTACTTAATGACGCGGTGAAAGTGGTATTGGATAGTGGGGGTAGTGATAATAAGTTTGAAGAATATGTAGAATTATTCAATTCGAAAAAGAATGCACTTGAACTTAAGAGAACCCGTACAGTAGTTGGTTCCTGTAGTCAGGACGAAGGTCCCAGAATTCATGCTTTTAAAATTGCTGAATTAGCTGCGGAAACTATGAATTGGGACGTTTTTATTCGTTCACATTTAGACCTCATGAATGATTGGTTTCGTCGGACAAGTGATGGAACTTATGCCTGGGGAAGGAGACAAACATATATTAAAGAACTGGAAGCATTAGGAATTAATGTTCAGGATCTGATTATGGGCATTAGTTTATATGCCGCAAATCCAAGTCAAAATCATTATTATGGAAATATCAGTCGGCTTGGTAGAGCATTAACTGAAGCAACTCAATCAAAAGAGATTGAAGAAAAAATATTGCAAATAATATCAGATCCGAAACTCGATACCTACAACAGGATATCATTCTTTTATTTGTTTCTAAACTATACCTATAATTTGAGCAGCGAAGAGGAGCGATCAATAAATATGGAAAGATTGGATGCGGCGATTAAAACGTTACCATCATATCTGGCTTCAAAAAGAATACTGGAATGATGATTTTTCACAATCTGCACCTTTTAATCAGGGTTTGTAATTCCAGCTAATCGCGCTTGGCTTCTCATGACCTTACTTCCAAACCATGAATGATTATTCCGGAATAATCACACTCAAATTCCGGATAATGGTATTTATCGCTAACAGGGAAAGTCATGGTTGCATCAAACCCTAATATTCAATTTCACATACCTTTCATCGAGAAAGATCCATTGCAGGATTTCGCGATCGTTTTTCGAGGTTCTGAAATGACAAAACAACAGGAAATTCTCTTCGAATAAGAATATTGACTTCTCAATTCCAATCAACGTTTTTAGCTCAACATGTTGCTGACACACGCGTTCCAAATAGCGCTGACTGCGGGCATACTGAAAATTTTGTATTTGCTCCCCTTTTTGCTTTCCCCGGTGAGCTTTGTTCAGACGTCTTTCGTCGAAATAGTTAAAATCGATGATGCCAATTATGGGATTGAAGCGCTTTTCGAATCGCATTAATGTGTTTCCAAATTTCCCAATATCGAATTGATCTGCTTCCAAAAAGCCATTCAGTTTCATCAAAAAATAGTTGATGCTTTTTTTGTCTGCGCTGTTCTGTTTCATTTCACCCTATTTCATCCGGTTTTTACAAAAAAAAATTTGACCACGGCCATAGTATGGCGTAGCATACAACTATTTTTGCCAAAGTATCAATTCTAATAAAACCGCTGGATTTGCAGATCCTGTAAGTCTTTTTCACAGGGAAAAAATATTTAGATAATATGATTAACAATAATGCATTTCTGGTTTTGATACTGTATCTTGCAAGGAACGAAATCGCACAAAACAGGTATTTTTTTCAGAGCGATTTCCGGAGAGATAAAAATCAAATTGCATTAATTTTAGAAGTTCAAAAAACCAAATAATGGCGATTAAGAAATCAGAATTATACAGCTCACTGTGGGCAAGTTGCGACGAGTTACGTGGAGGGATGGATGCCAGTGAGTACAAGGATTATGTGCTGCTCATGTTGTTCATTAAATACATCAGCGACAAATATGCTGGTGTTCCTTATGCGCCGATTACGGTTCCGGAAGGTGCCAGTTTTAAAGATATGGTGGCATTGAAAGGCAAACCAACCATTGGCGACGACATCAATAAAAAGATCATTGGCCCGATTGAGCAGGCCAATAAATCGCTGGGTTCTATCAAGGTGGATTTCGACAATCCGGAGAAGCTGGGAACTGGCGACGAAAAAGTAAAACGCCTCTCGAACCTGATTGCCATTTTTGAAAAACCGGAACTGAATTTTGCCAATAACAAATCAGAGGGTGACGACATTCTGGGCGATGCCTACGAATACCTGATGCGGAACTTTGCCACCGAAAGTGGCAAGAGTAAAGGTCAGTTTTATACTCCGGCAGAGGTGAGCCGAATCATGGCCAAGATTATTGGAATTAACAACGAAAATTCGACTGCCAATACTACGATTTATGATCCAACCTGCGGATCGGGATCGCTGTTGCTAAAGGTAGCCGATGAAGCCGAGCGGAAGATTACCATTTACGGTCAGGAAAAAGAGAGTGCCACTGCCGGGTTGGCACGTATGAACATGGTGTTGCACGATTGCCCAACAGCGCTGATTAAATGCACCGGAAACAGCACGCTTTCCGATCCGCAGTTCACCGAAGAAAATGGTGGGCTGAAACTGTTTAATTACATTGTGGCCAATCCGCCTTTTTCGTCGAAAAACTGGAGCAACGGCTTGGATATTTCGTCGGAAACTGCCGATAAATACGGACGTTTCGATGGGTTTGGCGTTCCTCCGGATAAAAATGGCGATTATGCTTTCCTGTTGCACATGATCCGTTCGCTGAAGAGCAATGGCAAGGCCGCGGTGATCCTTCCGCATGGCGTGTTGTTCCGTGGAAATGCAGAAGCCGAAATCCGCAAAAATCTGATCAGGAAAGGATACATCAAAGGCATTATTGGTTTGCCTGCCAACCTGTTTTACGGAACCGGTATTCCGGCCTGTCTGATTGTGATCGACAAGGAAAATGCCGGTAACCGGAAGGCTGTTTTCATGATCGATGCCGGAAAAGGTTTTGTAAAAGACGGTCCTAAGAACCGACTCCGCGATCAGGATATTCATAATATTGTGGATGTGTTTAACAAGCAGCTCGAAATGCCGAAGTACAGCCGCATTGTGCCCATTTCTGAAATTGAAGAAAAAGAATATAACCTGAATATTCCACGCTACATCGATAGCCAGGAGGAAGAAGATATTCAGGATATTGAAGCCCATTTGAATGGTGGCATTCCCAATGGTGACATTGAAGCGCTGAACAATTACTGGCAGGTTTATCCAGGCTTACGAAATGAACTTTTTGCTCCGCACGAACGAAGCGGTTACAGCCGTCAGAAGATTGACAAAACGGAAATCAAGAGCACCATTTTTGCACATCCCGAATTTACAAGCTACAGCCGCAAGGTGTTTGAAGTGTTCGAAAGCTGGAAACATAAAAATATTTCCGCACTCAAAAGCATGGCTCTCGGCGTAAAACCCAAAAAGCTGATTCATGAACTGGCGGAAGATCTGCTGGGAAGTTTTTCGAACCTGAGCCTGATTGACCGCTACGATGTTTACCAGCATTTGATGAGCTACTGGAGCGAAACGATGCAGGATGATGTGTACGTGATTTCGGACGATGGCTGGAAAACCGGGCGCGAAGTGTACCGGATAACCAAATCGAACAAGGACAAAAGCGGCAAAACCAAAGAGAAGGAAGTGGATGGATTGGATGGTATCGAGAGCAAGTTGATAAAACCAACTTTGATTATTAACCGGTACTTTCTGGAAGAAAAAGCGGCCATTGAAGCGCTCGAAAGCCAGCGCGAGAACACCGTGGTGCAGCTGGAAGAAATGGTGGAAGAACACGACGTTGAAGACGGCCTGATGGCTGATGCCAAAAACGACAAAGACAAAATTACCGCCGCCAGTGTGAAAGACCGGCTGAAAAAGATTAAAGGCAACCGCAACGATGCTGAAGAACGAAAAATACTGGAAGCTTACCTGAAACTGACCGACACACAAGCCGAGCTAAACCGGAAAATAAAAGAGCTGCAAAAAGTGCTGGAAACCAAAGTCTGGAACCAGTACAAAGTACTAACTGACGATGATATTAAAACACTGGTGGTTGACGACAAATGGATGCAGGTTCTGGATAAGGCCATACACACCGAAATGCAGCGAATCAGCCAACGCCTGACCCAACGCATTAAAGAACTTGCCGACCGATACGATACTCCCATGCCTAAATTGCTCGATAAAGTAAGTCTGTTAGAAGAAAGAGTAAACGCTCACCTTGCTAAAATGGGATTCGGATGGAAATAGCAATTAACCAAAGGGAAATCGAGAACCGCATTTTTACCATTCGTGGTATTCAGGTGATGATAGATAGGGATTTAGCTGAGGTATATTCGGTAGATACAAAAGTGTTGAATCAGGCTGTTAAGCGCAATATTGAACGATTCCCTGAGATATTCAGATTTCAGTTATCTGGAAATGAGAAAAATGAACTGGTCACAAATTGTGACCGGTTCGAAAATCTAAAGCATTCTTCGGCCTTACCTTATGCTTTTACAGAACAGGGAGTATCCATGCTTTCCGCAGTTTTAAGAAGTGATACCGCAATAAGAGTAAGTATCCAAATTATGAATGCTTTTGTTGAAATGCGCAAACTGGTATTAAACAATGCCGGTTTGTTTCAACGGCTCGACAAAATGGAAGTGAAACAGATTGAAGCCGACCAGAAATTTGAACAAATTTTTAAAGCGCTGGAAAGTCGCGAGCACCAACCCGAAAAAGGCATTTTCTTTGAAGGACAGGTATTTGATGCTTATGCTTTTGTCTCCGGAATAATTAAAAAGGCAAACAAATCAATCATCCTCATTGATAATTATGTGGATGAAACCGTGTTGACCATTCTGGCAAAAAGAGACGCTGCTGTGATGGCAACCATTTACACCAAACAAATAAGCAAACAACTGGAACTGGATCTAAAAAAACACAAGGTGCAATATCCCGAAATTGCTGTCAAAATATTGACCGACAGCCACGACCGTTTTTTAATCATCGACCAGCAAGAGCTTTACCATATTGGCGCATCGCTTAAAGATTTGGGCAAAAAATGGTTTGCCTTTTCCCGAATGGATTCATTAACCGGCGATGTGCTGAATAAACTTAAAGGATGACAATGGAAGTAAGAAAAGGTTATAAACAAACGGAAATTGGGGTTATTCCGGAAGATTGGGAGGTTTTTACACTGGAAAAGTTAAGTTCTCGAATTGGAGATGGAATTCATTCAACGCCTAAATACTCAGATAATAGCGATTATTTCTTTGTCAATGGAAATAATTTGAAAGAAGGAAAAATAGTTATTTCGGCTGACACTAAAATGGTTTCAGAAGATGAATATAATATTCAGAAAAGAGGATTGGATAATTCAACGCTTTTACTTTCCATTAATGGAACTATTGGAAATATAGCTTATTACAATAATGAGAATATAGTTCTTGGTAAAAGTGCCGCATATATAAATGTTAATAATAAGCTTGAAAAAAGACTGCTTTTCCAAATTATTCAGACAAAATTTATTGATGAGTATTTTGATAATGAACTAACAGGATCAACGATTAAAAATTTGGGATTAGGTTCTATTAGAAATACTCCGATTCCACTTCCCCCTACTAAATCCGAGCAAACCGCCATAGCTACCGCCCTTAGCGATGCCGATGCCCTAATCACCAGCCTCGAAAAACTCATCAAAACAAAGCGGGCCATCAAGCAGGGAGCCATGCAGGAGTTGTTTTCTGGGAAAAAGAGATTATTTGGTTATTCTGATTCTTGGATAGAAAAATCTTTTCCAGAAATGTGCTGGTTCCAAGAAGGGCCAGGTTTAAGAAATTGGCAATTTACTAATGATGGAATTAAGGTTATTAATGTTACAAATCTAGAAAATGGCTATTTAAATCTTGATAGAACCGCCCGTTATATTTCATGGGCTGAGTTTGATAAAATGTATAAACATTTTGAAATTGATGATAATGATATAGTTGTTGCAAGTTCCGGTAATAGTTATGCAAAAGTTGCCGTTGTTCGGTCACAAGATCTCCCTCTTGTTATGAATACTAGTGTTATAAGGTTTAAACCGTTAAAAAACTTGGACTATCATTTTTTATTAATGTTTTTAAAATCTAATTATTTCAAGGATCAAATAGATCTTTTAATAACTGGCGGAGCACAGCCAAATTTTGGCCCATTTCATTTAAGAAAAATAAAAATAAATGTTCCTCCAACCATTGAAGAACAATCAGATATCGCCCAAATCCTTTTAGATATAGATTTAGAGATTGAAACATTGGAGCAAAAGCTGGCCAAATACAAACAGATAAAACAGGGAATGATGCAGGAATTGCTGACGGGGAGGATAAGGTTGGTGGAGAATGTCTGAACTGTGATTTTGGGGATTAAAGGATTAAGATGATTAAAAAACCATAAACTAATAAACCATTATGAGAAAAATTGAAATTGAAGGCGAGACCTACCGATTACCCAATGAATTGAATGATTGAATTATATAGTATAGGAAAATGCATAATTTGAACCAATCGTGCTCCATTTATTGAGTGTTGATACCAGACAAACCTAAAAATAAGACTAAAAATATAATGAAAAGTAAAACAGCATTTAAAACCATTGAGGAATTCCTCTATCAGGAGAATAAAACCTTTGTTATTCCCAATTATCAACGGGGGTATAAATGGGCCGTAAAAGAAAAAGATGAAACTTCTGTAGAAAAGTTAATAAATAATTTAATAAGCGCAGATAAAAACCAGCAGTATTTTCTACAAGGAATAACTGTAGTAGAAGAGAATAATGAGATCATTTTAATTGATGGGCAACAACGCATTACTACTCTTTATCTCTTGTTATGGTGCTTGAAAAAAGAAAGAATAAAAAATATCAATCTCA
This sequence comes from Prolixibacteraceae bacterium, assembly GCA_035648135.1. Classification (GTDB taxonomy): domain Bacteria; phylum Bacteroidota; class Bacteroidia; order Bacteroidales; family Prolixibacteraceae; genus Aquipluma. The sequence continues at coordinate 10,899 of DASRMB010000021.1, read as the reverse complement.
AATACGATATCCGGAAACAATCAAAAGAGTTTATTCTCAATCTCAAAAACGATAGTTTTAATATTTATGACTTTGATAAAGGGAACAAGAGCCAGGATATTTTTTACTTCAAGAAAGCTATAGAACAGATTAACTCAAAAATTGTAGAGATAAAATCAGATGAGTTGAGATATAACAAATTTGTAGATTTTCTTCTTAATAAAGTTACCATCCTCTACATTGTAATTGATCAGGATAAAGCAACAAAGACCTTTACAATGATGAATGGATCAAAAGCAACAATGTTGCAGGAGGAATTAGTGAAAGCTGAAATGTTGCGCAAAATATCATTACCCGATTTCAAGGATAAACAGGTCTCAACTTCCGTAGATGAAAATTTCACCGATTTAAAGGAAATAATTGCTAAAGACTGGGAAACTAATGCTTTAAGAAGTCGTTATGCGCGCGAATGGGATAAATGGCTTTATTGGTGGAACAGAAAAGATGTAAAGGACTTCTTTAGTGTTGAGAAACCATTGGGACTGCTTTTGGATTATTATCATTACACCAAAAGGACAATCAGAAAAACTGAAAAATTTACTTTTGACGGCTTCAGAATTTTGCTTGCCGAAAACGATAAGAGTGAAAAGCTTAAAACTAAACTTGTTTTCAAAGAGTTGAGGGATTTACAAAAATCATTCGAAGATATATTTAATGATCCAAAGATGCATAACTATCTCAAGATGTCACTGTTGTGCTCGACTGGTAATGATGACAAGTATGAGATTATAGATTATTTTATTGTAAAAAAGCATGGGGAAAATCTAACAGATGACTACGCAAAATGGCGACTTATTGGAGCTACTCACCGGCAAATAACCAAGGAACATGAATTAAGAGATGATGAAGTGAAAAAGGAAAGTAGAGCTCAAGATGTATTGAATCAATTATCACTAGGATTTGTCTATCAAAATTCTTGGGACCTGGCGTTAAAACAACTGTTACGTTTTAATGTGGAAGAAGATAACAAATTGCATGAGGGGAAAGGCCGCAAATTTGATTTTAAAATTTATGGAGCAAAATCATTAGAGCATATCCATCCTAAATCAAAAGCATTCCATAAAAAAGAGATTGCCAATGAAGATGAAATAATGACAATTGTGTACATGGATGGTAATGACAAAGATTTAGGATTAGTAGAACCCAAGGGAAGCGAATGGTTAAATCGAGATGATATGGAGCCCAATTGTAGTGAACATTGTATAGGAAATCTAGTGTTGTTAGACAAAAATGAAAATTCAAAGTTCAATAATAAACCATTTGATGCGAAAAAAGAATACTACTTCAATGTAGATGAGGTATTTAAAAGCAGGAATTTATTGCACACAATTTCTGTTTTTGCAAAATCGAATTGGGAAAAAGAAAATATTCAGGAGAATAAAAGAAAATTCATTGAACGGTTTAAACAAGATTACGGAATTTAGAACTAAAAAGTAATAGCAATGACAACAAACAATATAAAATTAGAAAGCGGACACGAATACACATTATCTCAAATTTTTTCTGGAGAAAATAAAATAATTATTCCTGATTTACAGCGAGATTATTGTTGGGGAGACAAGGCTTGGAATAAAGATACAGAAAAAGATACAGAACTAGTTTCTGGTTTTTTAGATAGTCTGTTATCATTTTTCAATGAAAAACCCAATGAGAAACTTACCCTAGGTTTAATTTATGGATATGAAAGTCCACGTTTCCACATACAATTATGTGATGGACAACAACGTATTACAACTCTTTTTTTGATACTTGGCATACTCAATCGAAAAACAGACAATGCATTTCGGAATCTATTAATTTCTGATTTCGAACTAAATAATGATGATAAGGAGCCCTATTTGCAATATGCTATACGAGAAAGCACCTTATATTTTTCAAGTGATTTGGTTTGTGAATTCTTCCTTAAAAAAGAAGTTTTGACTAGTGATATTAAAAAAATGGATTGGTATTTCAAAGAATATGATTTAGATGCATCTATTCAAAGCATGATAGCATCTATTCAAACAATTGAGAATAGATTAGACGGCATTATTGATCATAGAAAATTTGGAGAATTTGTTACAAACAATCTTCAGATGATTTATTATGACATGGGGCATAGAACCCGAGGAGAAGAAACTTTTGTTGTGATAAATACTACCGGAGAACCATTGTCTGCGACTGAAAATCTAAAACCAATATTGATTGGAAACATATTAGATGATGAAGTCATGAAAAAAAGATCGGAAGAATGGGAGGAGCGCGAAGAATGGTTTTGGCAAAATAAACTATCTGACGAGCAAACATCAGATAACGGGCTTAACGTTTTTTTTATTTGGTTTTGGCAAATTAGATTACTTCAGGAAAAGTCATGGAAAGACAAAAAATCTAACCCATTAAATCCAAAAGATCTTTTTTTGAAAAAGCCTACACTTGATGAAAATAATGAAGAAAATCCTGACACTGAGAGTTGGGAGGAAAGTATAAAACCGGATACTATTCAGCGCTATTTTATTGCTCTGCAAAAATTAATTGAAAGAAGTAAAGAATTAAAAGTTGCAGAAACATTACGAACGATTCAAAATGAGGATATTACACCGACCTGGTTCCGGGAATCAAATCTATATGTGGTTTTACCATTAATTGCCTATTTAGAAAAATTTTCGCAAGGTGCGAAGTTTTATGAATTTGTTCGTCGAATTCGGAAAAACTACTTTGATAAAAAGTGGGAAGAGAGAAACTGTAATTACTTAGATTGGCGACATATTATACAAATAATAGAATTCTCTGATACAGAAGAACAAGTATTGTTGTTTGAGACCAAATCAAACCTAAATAGGTTCAAGAAAATATCAAATGTGGCTTTAAATGAGTGGTACAATGAAGAGGAAAAAATAAAATCTGTTTTGAAAAGTCATTCCAGCGAAATTGAAAAATGGGAAGATCATCAGGATTTTATGGGAGATCTAACATTTCTTTTTTCGATAAACGATATGTTGAGTATAAAAAACTCCAATGAAAATCTTGCTACACTTCAAAAGTATTATAAAAACTATAATAGTACTGTAGACCTAATAAGAAACAAAATAGAAAAACCTGAAACGGCAAAAATTTCTAACTTGTTTAGATTATTTCAGCTATATAATGGATGTAGTAAAGTTGAGCATAAGCCACGTGTGTCTTGGGATATTGAAGGTGTGGTCTTTTCAAGCATTGACAGGAGTCATCTTAAAAAAGAAAGATTTAAAGAACTTTGTGCTTGTAATGAAGATAAACTTGAATCATATTGTTCTGACTATATCGTTTCCAAGATAAAAGAATGGAATCTTTTTGAAATCACTGAGCATGACTTTAGTTCAGAAAAGATGATAAAATGCTGGCTTACTTTAAAAGCTTTTAAAGCAAATAAAGAAAACGAATGCTTGGCATATTATGATGGAAGAAACGGTGAAGAAGGGGTATCTGCTTATTTAATTAGAGAAATTGAATGGAACAAGCTATTGAAACACGAACCTATTTCAATTGAAAATATGTTATGCGGTTTTGGAGTGAAATCCGGTGGTGGAGGAAGTTATATAAGCTATAATGATGATAGCAGATGGTTAAAAACTAATATTATAGACACTCCATTTGCCGCTGTAAGTTTAAAAAAAGAAGATAGAACTGTAGAACAATTAATCGCAAATAAAAAAGAAATAAATGCGATAATTGATTCAATCTTCAATAATTGAATCACTTGTTTTAGGGAATAGATTTCAATAATTTAGCATTAGAGTAGGAACCCAGATATGAAAAAGCTAAAAGTCTTTATCAGCAGCGTGCAAACGGAGTTTGCTAGGGAACGGGAAAATCTGTTTGATTATTTGCATAGCGACCCGTTGCTGGGACTTTTTTTTGAACCCTTTTTATTTGAGAAACTACCAGCCACTGACCAAAGAGTGAATGCCGTTTACCTGAACGAAGTAGCCCGGTGCGACATTTACCTTGGCCTGTTTGGTGCCAAATACGGTTCTGAAGATGCTGAAGGTATTTCACCCACCGAACGGGAGTTTGACGAAGCCACCCGGCTACACAAAACCCGGCTGATTTATGTTTTGGGCGATTCAGACTTGCAACGCCATGCCAGGATGAATCGGCTCATTCAAAAGGTTGGCATCGACCTGGTGCGGAAACGATTTAATTCGGGTGATGATCTCAATTCCGGAGTTTATGCTTCGCTGGTGAATTACCTCAAGGAAAAGGAAATTATTCGCACCGGTCCGTTTGATGCCAGCCTGAATGACAATGCTACTCTGGAGGATTTGGATCAGGATAAAATCAGGGAATTTGTTCACATAGCCAGAGCCAAAAGAGGTTTTCCTTTGCCGGTTGAATCTACTCCGGAAACCATTTTAACGCATCTGAATTTATTGGATAACCAACGCATAAGTAATGCAGCCATCTTGTTATTCGGCAAACTGCCACAACGCTTTTTCATAACTTCAGAAGTAAAGTGTGCTCATTTCCATGGCTTCGATGTGGTGAAGCCCATTCCGGCCTACCAGGTGTATAAAGGCGATGTTTTTCAACTGGTGAATCAGGCGGTCGATTTTGTATTGTCGAAAGTAGATGTGTCGGTCGGAACCCGGGAAGAAAGTAACCAGGTACCCATCCAATATGAACTTCCGCGGGCTGCGGTTTCAGAAGCCATAGTAAACGCCATCGCCCACCGCGATTATACCAACAATGGAAGTGTACAGGTCATGCTGTTTAAAGACCGGCTTGAAATCTGGAACCCGGGAATTTTACCTTTGGGATTGAGTCCGGCTAAACTGCGTAAACCACACCGATCCATTCCGGCAAATCCATTATTGGCCGAGCCGATGTATCTGGCCGGATATATTGAACGCATGGGAACGGGTACCGGCGACATTATCCGACTTTGCAATGAAGCAGGATTGCAGGAACCTGAATTTATTCAGGAAGAAGATTTTAAAACGATTATCTGGCGGACTTTTAAAGCTACCGGACAAGCTACCGGACAAGCTGAAGATATAGATTTTGAAGGAGTTAATGAAGAGGCTACCCCACAAGCTATCCCACAAGCAACCCTACAAGCAACCCTACAAGCTGATGAAGAAGTTTCAGAAACTGTAAAAAGAGTTGTATTGGTTTTAGAAGGCGACCTGAAGCGGGCGGAAATTCAGGAATTGTTGGAATTGAGAGATCGGGTAAATTTTGTTTCAAACTACCTGAATCCATCGCTCGAATCAGCATACATTGAAATGACTATTCCGGAAACTCCAACACATCAGGAACAACGTTACCGTTTAACTGATAAAGGTATTGCACTGAAAAAGAAACTCCAGAAATCTAAAAAGAAAAAATGAGCAAAGTCGGAGAAATAGAACGGGCCACACAAAACCGGATAATCAAGTTATTCCGGGAGCAATTGGGATATCAATACCTGGGCGATTGGGAATACCGCGCCAACAATAGCAATATTGAAGAAATTCTGGTTCGCAAATACCTGATCGGCAAGTCCGGATATCCCGAGGAATTGGTCAAACGTGCTATTTACAAACTCCGGACAGAAGCTCAAAATTACGACCGCAACCTTTATGGCAACAACAAGGAAGTGTACAAACTGCTGCGTTATGGTGTGGAGGTAACAGCCGGTGCCGGAGATCGTTATCAGCGGTTGCATTTCATCAATTGGGCTGAACCTGAACAGAACAATTTTGCCCTGGCAGAGGAAGTCACTATCATGGGTAATCACGATAAAAGACCCGATCTGGTGCTTTACATCAACGGAATTGCTGTTGGAGTGATAGAGTTAAAACGAAGTACCGTTTCGATTGGCGATGGTATCAGGCAAAATCTGGTCAATCAGCAACCGGAGTTTATTCAGTCATTCTTTACAACCATTCAGTTGGTAATGGCTGGAAACGATAGCGAAGGACTGCGTTATGGTACGATTGGAACTCCGGAGAAATTTTTTCTGAACTGGAAGGAAGATGTTGAAGATAACAGTCAATTGCAACTGGACAAATATCTGGCAAAAGTCTGTAATAAACACCGACTGCTCGAAATCATCTACAACTTTGTATTGTTCGACGCCGGGGTGAAAAAACTGCCCCGTTACCATCAGTATTTTGGGATCAAAGCCGCACAGGAACATGTCCGCCGCCGGGAAGGTGGAATCATCTGGCACACCCAGGGAAGTGGTAAAAGTATTGTGATGGTAATGCTGGCCAAATGGATTCTCGAAAACAATGCCAATGCACGTGTTGTCGTATTAACCGATCGTACCGAACTTGACAAACAGATTGAACGGGTTTTTAATGATGCAGGGGAACCAGTTACGCGAACATCGAGTGGAAAAGAATTGATGGAACAACTGAGCCAGCCAACGCCAAGGTTGCTGTGTTCGCTTATTCATAAATTTGGAAAGAAAGATGTGGAAGACTTCGATAAGTTCATCGAAGAACTTCACAGCAGTCCGACAAAGAGCATTGGCGAATTATTTGTTTTTGTGGATGAATGCCATCGTACCCAAAGTGGCAAACTGCATAAAGTGATGAAAGCGATGCTTCAAAACGCTGTTTTTATTGGTTTTACCGGAACACCGCTTTTAAAATCGGACAAACAAACCAGTCTGGAAGTATTTGGTGGATATATTCACACCTACAAATTCAATGAAGGCGTAGAAGATCAGGTGATACTTGATTTGATTTATGAGGCCAGAGACATCGATCAACGCTTATCGTCAACCGATAAAGTAGATGCATGGTTTGAAGCCAAAACTAAAGGTCTGAATGATTTTCAGAAATCGGAGCTGAAAAAGAAATGGGGAACCATGCAGGTGGTGCTAAGTTCCCGTTCACGAATGGAGAAAGTGGTGAGCGATATTGTCTTCGACTTTAGTGTAAAACCACGTTTAAATTCATTTACCGGAAATGCCATTTTAGTGGCAAGCAGTATTTACGAAGCCTGCAAATATTACGAACTGTTTCAGAAAACGGAATTCAAGAACCGATGTGCCATTGTTACGTCGTACAACCCCGCCGCAAAAGATATTAGCACCGAGGATACCGGAGCCAATACGGAAACAGACAAGGAGTTTATCTATAAGCTATACAACCACGTATTGAAACATGTGGTGCCCAAACAGGGCAAAACAAAAACCGAAACGTATGAAGATCTGATCAAGGATAAATTCATTAAGGAACCGGCCAACATGCGTTTGCTGATTGTGGTTGATAAACTGCTCACCGGTTTCGATGCACCCGCATGTACCTATTTGTACATCGATAAAAAGATGCAGGATCATGGTTTGTTTCAGGCGATATGCCGGGTAAACCGACTGGATACCGAAGACAAACAATTTGGTTATATCGTGGATTACAAAGACCTTTTCAAGAAGGTTGAAGATGCGGTGGCCGTTTATACTTCCGAACTGGATTTTGATCAGTTCAAACCGGAAGATTGTGAGATTCTGTTGCTGGATCGTTTGAAAAAAGGCCGGGAACGATTAGACAATGCGCTTGAAGAAATTACTTTGCTCTGCGAACCAGTTGTACCACCAAAATCAAAAATCGATTACCAGCATTATTTCTGTGGTAATCCTGAAATAGCTGAAGAACTAAAGGACACTGAACTTCGGAGAACTTCCTTGTACAAAGCTACTGTTGCATTGATACGGGCTTATGCCAACCTTTCTGCCGAAATGGATGATGCCGGTTACACTGCGAAAGAGCAGAACGAAATAGAAGTGAAGGTAGATTTCTATCTGAAACTGAGGGAAGAAATCCGGATGGCGAGTGGAGAAACACTGGACATGAAAGCTTATGAAGCAGATATGCGCCATTTGATTGATAATTATATTCAGGCAGACGAACCACGGCTGATTTCGCCTTTTGGTGATTTATCGCTGATTGAACTGATCGTTAAAAGTGGTATTGCTGATGCCATAAACAGTATGCCTGAGGGAATTAAGGGAAGTCAGCAGGCGGTTGCTGAAACCATTGAAAACAATGTTCGGCAAAAAATAATCCGTGATCATTTGATTGACCCCGCCTTTTTTGAAGAAATGAGCACCTTGCTGAATGAAGTGATCAGGGAACGACGAGCCCTGGCGATCAGCTATGAAGAGTACCTGAAAAAAATAGCAGCCATTGCAAGCAAAGTGCAGATCGGCATCAAACCATCGACTCCTGAAACGCTAAAAACACCAGCACAGCGGGCTTTGTATAATAACCTCGAACTAAATGAGGAGTTAGCGCTGAAAGTGCATGGCAACATCATGGAGAATAAACCCAATGGCTGGCGCGGAATTGACACCCGGGAGAAGACGGTAAAAAAAGCCATCTACAGTATTTTAGGCGATGTTGACGAAACGGAGCGCATCTTTGAAATTGTAAAAAAACAAGCGGAGTACTAAAATGGAGCAAATTAATCTGGGAGATATGGTGATTGATGTGGTGCTGAAAGACATTAAGAATGTACATCTTAGTGTTTATCCACCTATGGGAAAGGTACGGATTGCTGCTCCTTTACGGATGAATATGGATACGATCCGGATTTATGCCATCTCAAAACTAAGCTGGATCAGAAAGCAACAACAAAAATTTCAGGAACAGATACGGGAAGCTCCACGGGAATTCCTGTATAAGGAAGGACATTACTTTCTGGGGAAACGCTACCTGATGAAGATTATTGAAAAGGATGAACGACCGTTCGTGGTCATTAAACACAAAACCATTGAACTGCATATTCGCCCAAATACAGATGTGCAAAAAAAACAGATTGTGATGGATGAATGGTACAGGCAGCAATTGAAAGAGCTGGCTCCTCCGATCATTGAAAAGTGGGAAAAAATAATGGGCGTTTCGATTAATGAACTGGCAATAAGGAAGATGAAAACCAAATGGGGCACCTGCAACCGGGAAGCCAGGCGAGTCTGGCTGAACCTGGAACTGGCTAAAAAGCCGCTTGAATGTATTGAATACATCATTGTTCACGAATTGGCTCACTTACTTGAACGAACCCATAATGCAATTTTCATAGCCTATATGGATCATCATCTGCCGGAATGGAAACAATTGAAGAATGAACTTAACAAGCTGCCGGTAAGCCATGTGGAATGGGGATATTGAAATTGTGGATTTGCAGTAATTCAAAATTACATCCTTGGATAGTTACAGATCTAATGAATTGGCAGATAAACTTTATTTTTCTCTAAATATTAACCAAATGGGACTGAGTTTTCATTATAGCGGAAGAATTGCGAAACCAGAATTATTGCATGAGTTGATTGAAGAAATTCAGGATATCTCAAACATGTATCACTGGAAATATACTATTTATGAAAGTCTATTTCATGAAAATTCTGTTTTGAAAACGGATTATAATGAGAATATCTATGGGATTAGTTTTTCTCCAACTAATTGCGAACCCATTTTTATCAGTTTTCTTTCAACCGGTCAAATGAGTTCTCCAACGCATCTTTCTTTCTTTGGGAAAACTAAAGTCCAGCAAGAAAGTCAGTATTTATATATGTTATCTGTTAAAACACAATATGCCGGTTTTGAAATCCATCAGTTCATCATTCAACTTTTTCGCTATTTGAGTAAGAAGTATTTTACCGATTTTAAACTAACCGACGAAGGCCAATATTGGGAAACCAATGATGAAGCTATCTTAAGAGCAAACTTCAAGAAGTATACTGACCTCATAACAGGATTTACTTCTGCCATAGAAAGCTACCCCATTTTAGCAGAAGAAAGCATAGAAAGCTACTTGGAACGGCTATTGAAACAAATACACGATAATAAAAATAAAAGAGGAATAAACTTTTCATAAGAATGTCGCAATAAAGAATAGGCATCCAGAATTTGAATTTACTCACAACAACACAACAATGTTTGACGACCCAAACGATAAAATAAATCCCAAAGAACTACCCATCTATAAAAAGGGAATGGAAATCTTTGATGTGGTCAATCGAATTTGTGAACTTATTCCGGAAGATGATGAAATGCTGGCCCATGTGAAAGGCATCATGCTGGAAGATGCGATGCTTTTAACTGTAAAAGTGGCCGGAGCTACCGGAGGTCAGTTGTACGATATTAAAATGGAGTGTGCTGCTATCATCCGAAAAGCAGCGCGGGAACTGATGGTTCAAAATCACTCCCTCGATATGTTTGGTTTTGAGCATGTGGAATATTTTCAGATTGTCAGGGATTTAATCGAAGAATATCGATTGCTCTTTATCGACTGGGTGGCAGCTTTTGACAAATGGGATTACATCATCGATCGCTGGGGATTGTTCAATCCTCCGGGAGTTGGACCGTTTGATAATGATCCAGATGATGATATTCCTTTTGATGGGTTTGAAGATTTATAATTGAATTTAACTCAGTTTATCTTGTGTGGATTGAGAACAATAAATTTTTCAATTATGCCTTGAGTTAAAATTAACCACGTCATGTATTGGCGCAGGTAGGTTCTACTTTTACTCCTGAACTTAAAATATCATCAGCATGGAGTCCAAAGTAATCGCACTGAATCACCTTTCAACAAAATCATTTGATCTTGAAAACACCTCGTTCAAAATGAGTCTGAATGAAGTATTTGCCAGCAGAAATAGTCAATCATATTTAAATGAGTTTACACTTTTTGTTGCACATTTTAATTCTATCCCAAATTTCATTCATGAAGTCGACATTGACTGTAGAAAAGCGAATATCTGGTTTTCAGGTGGATATTCCGGTGATGCTGACCCCCCTTGTCCGGTGATGTTGACCCCCCACAAGGATTATGGTTCAGAGAACTTGAATGACTGACAATTTTACCGTTTTTTTCTTAAACTTTCACCTTTTAATTCAATTCTATACGAGG
>DASRMB010000020.1:0-69192 GCA_035648135.1 Prolixibacteraceae bacterium | reverse complement strand
GAATTACTCCAACATTCACCATTCTATCATTCCAATATTCGTTCTTGTGGGGAGAGCAGGATTCGAACCTACGAAGGCGTACGCCAGCAGAGTTACAGTCTGCCCCAGTTGGCCACTTTGGTATCTCCCCAATCAATATTTCAAGAACTTTTTATTCAATGAGCCGAATCTCAGATTCGAACTGAGGACCCCGAGATTACAAATCACGTGCTCTGGCCAACTGAGCTAATTCGGCATAAAAAGTGGGTAAGCTACCTGCATCGCACCGCTCAACCATCTACCTTTGCTGCCTTCCGACCCTGGAGGAATTCGATGGGAGCTAGTCGTACAGGACTTACCCGGCGACAAAAGTAGAAAAAAATGTATTACCCGCAAATGAATTCACCAGTTGCCTGTAATTATTTTCAATCCCAAAAACTAATCCTTTAGCGCTCAACCACCTATTGAATCAAAAAAAATCACGGAATACCGAACAAACCCTATAAATGGAAGATTAGAGGTGTTTGAATTATCAGATTAATTCATGGGTTGAAGTAAACCTGCTACCGGGAATAAACAATTATTCAGTCATTTAATTTTAGGAAAATGATGTGCTGTCGATAAAATCAAATATATTTGTTAATCAAAAACCAAAAACCACTATGGAAGAAAAATCAACTTTTTGGAAATCAGCAATGATCTATGGCCTTTACATTGGTGTAATACTTACTTTTTACTCTGTAATACTGTATGTTACCGGCCAAACTACGAATAAAACATTGGGCTACTTATCTTTTATTCTATATCCCGGATGTATATTTATTGCTCAGGTCAATTACCGCAACAAAGAATTAGACGGAACGATTTCATATAGTCAGGCGTTTGGATTTGGGGTGGCGATTATGCTTTTTAGTGGAATCGTAACCGCACTGTATACGATCATCTTATACTCATTTGTTGATACAAGCTTAATTGATCAATTGAAGACCGTTCAGGAGGAAGCCATGTTACAAAAAGGTATGAGTGAAGACCAGATTGAAGTAGCCATGTCAATGACGGCAAAAATGTTTACACCAGGCTGGATGTCAATCATGGGATTATTCGGTTCTGTACTTATTGGAACAATCATATCTTTGATCACTTCAATCTGGGCAAAAAAGCAACCCGATGAAGATGCTTTTGAGGAAGACATGCAAGAAGTAACATCTGAAGATTAAACCGTTTCTATAAATCGAGACAGTCTCTGAGAACCCAAAAACATTTTTTTCAAACTAATTTTTTTTGAGTGAATATTTCCGTAGTTGTACCGCTTTTAAATGAAGTAGAATCGCTTCCTGAATTAACAGAATGGATTGACAAAGTAATGGCAATTCATCATTTTTCGTACGAAATTATTTTGATTGATGATGGAAGTACCGATGACTCATGGGAACTGATCGAGCAACTCAGTCGGCAAAATTCATGCATCAAAGGAATTAAATTCAGGCGCAACTACGGAAAATCAGCGGGTTTGTATTGCGGTTTCGCTCAGGCTGAAGGCCATGTGGTGATCACCATGGATGCCGATCTTCAGGACAGTCCGGAAGAAATACCGGAACTGTACCGCATGATCACCGAAGATGGCTATGACATTGTTTCCGGATGGAAGAAAAAACGTTACGATCCTGTTTTTTCGAAAAATATTCCTAGTAAATTTTACAACTGGACTGCCCGGCGACTGACAGGAATTAAAATTCATGATTTTAACTGCGGATTAAAAGCCTACCGGAAACAAGTGATTAAAACCATTGAAGTGTATGGCGACATGCATCGTTACATCCCGGTTCTTGCCAAATGGGCCGGCTTTAAAAAAATCGGCGAAAAAGTGGTTCAGCATCAGGAACGCAAATTCGGAACCACCAAATTTGGAATGGAACGTTTTATCCGGGGACCACTCGATTTACTTTCGGTCATATTTATTTCGAAGTTCAGTAAACGTCCCATGCATTTCTTTGGGGTGCTCGGCACGCTTATCTTTTTGCTTGGCCTTGCTTCTGCAGTATGGGTAGGCTCACAAAAAATCATCCACTCCATCAACAATGAACTGGCACCACGCGTCACCGACAGCCCTTATTTTTACCTCTCGCTCGCTGCCATGATTATCGGCACTCAACTATTTCTGGCAGGGTTCCTTGCTGAACTCAATTTCCGTAATTCTTCCGAAAGAAACCTCTATCTGATTGACAAAAAAACAAACATCTGACAGGGATGATGTGACGGGAGGAATAATTTTTAATACAAACCCAAAATTCGGTGATCAGTTAGATGGGCAAGGTTGGCGCAGACTTATCAGATGGCCCGATGAGTTTGGGCAAATGCAAATCCAAGCCGAATTCCTTGTTCAGCCTTTCTATAAAATAGGCTGCCAGAAATGGTGATTCCATCTCAAGATTCTGGTGCACAAAAAAGTAAATATCCCGAAGTCCCTGATCAACCCATTTTTTGAGGCGTTCGATCCAGTCGTCCAGGCGTTCGCGATCGCTTTGCGGATCGTTGGCGCCCACATAACGAATAAAAGCCTGGGGCGTTGTCATCCTCATATGAAGTAAGTCGCGCCGGCCGGCTGTATCGACTAAAACATTTGAAATTTGATGTTTTTCGAATAATTGGCAGACTTCGGCAGAAACAGCAGCTTTGTTAAACCAATCGGTGTTTCGCAACTCAACGGCCAATGGAATAGCTTTCGGGAAATTTTCGATAAAATTCACCAGTTTATCGTAGTTTTTATACCCAAAATTATCGTGTAACTGAAGGAATACCATGCCCAGCTTATTTTCGAAGTTGCTTATATTGTCGCAATACTCTTCAACCAGTGCCTGTACGTCGTTTAATCTGCGGAAGTGGCTGATGGTCTGATTAATCTTAGGGAAAAACTTAAACCCTTCCGGTGTTTTATCTTTCCAATTGATAACCTGATCCCGGCCTGGGATCCTGTAAAATGTGGCATTCAGTTCAATCGAATTAAATTGATTTGAATAATAGCTTAATTCGTCTTTTGTTCCACGCGGATAAAAATTTTTCAGATCTTGCTTGTTCCATTTGGCACATCCTACATAAACATTCATCGGTTTCTCCTGATTTTTTTGCTTAAGGATTTCTTCTGTTTTCGGATCATCGGCAGGTAGCCGGAAATCAATAAATTCAGGATTCTCGCTTTGTCCAAATTTCATGGTGGATTTGTTTTATATGGATGAAATTACAATCATTTTGACTACAGAAACCAGGGATAAACCGTGTTTTCAATTTCGGACACTGTATTGCTAATCAGAAATTGCTTTTCAATTCCGATCTCATTTGCTATACGTTGAAGTTTTTTCAAATCAGATTCCAGTGTTTTTTGTTTAACCTCAAAAGCTATTTCTTTGTTCAGAATAAAATCAATTTCCGACTTATTTCTTTTGTATGAATATCTTTACAAATACATGCAAATTCAACTTCCTCTTTTCCTGTATTCTCCCGGCGACATTCCCATTACTTTACGGAACACGCGGGAGAAGTAAAACTGATCGTCGAAACCCATTTCGCGCGATACATCGGCAATCATCCATCCGGAGTTGTCGAGCAAACGGCAAGCTCGTTGAATTTTTAACTGAATAAAATAATCGATGGGCGAATGTCCGGTTCTGTTTTGGAAAAGACGCGAATAATGTGAAGCCGACAATCCGGTTTCCGAAGCAATTTCTTCCAGTTTCAACTTCCGGTTCAGGTGTTCGAGCATAAAATTGATACTTTGAGCAACCGGGTCGTTTTCTTCTGTTTTTCGAATTTCTCTGAATTGGTTCAGGTGTGTAAATGAAGCCAGCAAATGCCCCAGGCAAAGGTTAGCATATTCCAGTGTTTCATTACTGAAACCACGGTCAAGGTTGCGAAAAATCTCCGAAAACAAATCAAGTCGTTCACTAATACGCGAATTTTTACTACGCTCAACAGGCATGACACGGCAGGCAGTCTGTGCAAATAATCCAGCTTTATCTCCTGAAAAATGAATCCAGTATACAGACCAGGGATTTTGTTCATCCGAACGATAGGCATGCGTCATTCCTGAAGGAATAATAAAAAAATGATCAGCGGGAAGAACATGCCTCATTTCACCCAGCCAGATTTCACCTTCTCCTTCCACGCAATAAATCAGGATGTGCTGAGTGCTGCCAGATGGCCTTTCCCTGAAATGGTATTTTGCATGAGGATAATAGCCAATATCGGTAAGATATAAGTCTGAAATCAGTGGGTTCACTTTGATTAATCCGGTAATTTTATCCGGAAGCACAAAACTGAGTTGACCTGGGAATCCATCTTCCTTCTTCATGATCGATTTTATATTTTTTTTACTGAAGAAATTAATTCTTCAGTAAAATATTGAAATAACACAGGATTATCAATATTACAGGTCTGTTGAAATTCTACTTCAATTTTACTTACGTACAAAATAAGCTAATTTTCAGCATTAAACTGGTTTTGTCACATGCTTAAAAAGATTATACTAAAAATATATAAATGATAAAATAATCCATAAATTCATAAAATTGTTCATTTCATTTGGTCCGTTGCTATCCTATATTTGTTTCAACTAAATTTAATCAATGTGGAATCAGTAAAATTCAACAAACAATTTATTCTGGGCATCACGCTGGTATCAGCTATGGGTGGACTCTTGTTCGGCTACGACTGGGTCGTAATCGGTGGTGCCAAGCCCTTTTACGAACGGTTTTTCGATATCGCCAGTTCTCCATATTTACAAGGCTGGGCCATGAGCAGCGCATTGGTTGGCTGTCTTTTCGGCGCCATGTCTTCCGGTTGGTTCACCGATCGCTACGGGCGCAAACTTCCGTTAATTGCGGCTGCTGCCCTATTCACGATTTCGGCTTTCGGAACTGGTGCAGCGAACCAATTTACTCCATTCATCATTTATCGCCTCATTGGAGGTTTGGGGATCGGTTTGGCATCGGCGATTTCTCCCATGTATATTGCCGAAATTTCACCGGCACAAATGCGTGGAAGATTGGTTTCTGTCAACCAGCTAACCATTGTAATCGGTATTCTGGCTGCACAACTGCTCAATTTTCTGATTGCAGATAAGGTTTCCGGAGATGCAACTGACTTAGAAATTCTGCAATCGTGGAATGGACAAACGGGCTGGCGATGGATGTTTTGGGCGGAAACGATTCCCGCATCTGCCTTTTTCGTTCTTGCATTTCTCATTCCTGAAAGTCCTCGCTTTCTGGCAAAATCAGGTAAATGGGACGGCTCACTGAAAATTCTGGAACGGATTGGTGGTCGTGAATATGCTCTTCAGGAACAAAAAAATATTGCCGGTACTTTAAAAGAGTCGAATACCAAAGTTGAATGGAAAGCATTGACCGCAAAGAAAATCCGTCCAATGCTAGTTCTCGGGATTGTTCTGGCAGTTTTCCAGCAATGGTGCGGCATCAATGTGATTTTCAATTATGCAGAAGAGATTTTCACCTCCGCGGGTTATTCCGTTGGCGATATGCTGTTTAATGTTGTGATTACCGGTACTGTTAATCTCGTTTTTACTCTTCTTGCAATGCGGATGGTTGATAGCTGGGGACGCCGCAAGCTAATGCTTTTGGGATCATTTGGGTTGGCTGTTATTTATTTCGTGCTCGGAACAAGTTACTTTTTTGAACTGAAAGGTCTGGCAATTTTAGTGTTGGTAATGCTTGCCATTGCCACTTATGCTATGACATTGGCACCGATCACCTGGGTTGTACTGTCCGAAATATTCCCGAATAAAATCCGTGGGGCTGCTATGGCTGTCGCGACTACAGCGTTGTGGAGTGCCTGTTTTGTGCTAACGTATACTTTCCCAATCCTGAATAAATTGCTGAATGCAAGCGGTACTTTCTGGTTGTATGGATTTATCTGCCTTTCAGGATTTTTGTTTATCCTGAAAAAGCTTCCGGAAACCAAAGGAAAATCGCTGGAAGAAATTGAACGGGAAATTGGATAGTTATTTAATTCTGAACCTGATAAATCGTATATAAACCAATAAACAATGAAAAATGAAAAAATCCAAATCTTTTAAACTAATAGCCATAGTTCTGACATTTCTGGCATTGGGTTGTCAGCAAAAAGAAAAACAACAGAAAATGGATCTTTCCGGAACCTGGCAGTTTGCCGTTGATCCGGAAGACAAAGGAATTTCTGAAGCCTGGTTCAATCAGACCTTGAATGACAGCTTAATTTTGCCCGGATCGATGACCTCAAACGGAAAGGGTGACGAAATAACACTAACTACCCCATGGACAGGGCAAATCGTTGACAGCTCTTTTTACAAAAATCCGGAATATGCTAAATTTCGTGAACCGGGAAACATTAAAATCCCATTTTGGCTGCAACCGCTGAAGTACTATAAAGGTGCAGCATGGTATCAAAAAGAAGTGACTATTCCGGAAGACTGGAACGAACAGTTTGTTGAATTATTCCTTGAACGCTGCCATTGGGAAAGTCGCTTGTGGGTTGACGACATAGAGGTAGGTATGCAAAATTCGCTTGGAACTCCGCATCAATATGATTTAAGTAAAGTAATTACACCCGGGAAACATCGACTGACTTTATGCATTGATAACCGGGTGAAAGATATTGATCCGGGAGTTAATTCGCACAGTATTTCGGACCATACCCAAACCAACTGGAACGGGATAGTGGGACAAATGTATCTGGAAGCACGCCCGGCGATTCACATTCAGGCGATACAGGTTAATCCTGATATTCAGAAAAATACGGTTGCAGTAAAAGTAAAGGTTCTGAATCCAAGCGGAAAAGCAAGTTCTGTAAAGTTGAATCTGGCAGTTAACGGAACATCAACAAATAAATCGAATGATTTTGAGTTGCAGGAAGGTGAAAACATATTGGAAATGAATCTTTCGATGGGAAGCGATGTGAAACTTTGGAATGAATTCCATCCGAATACCTATACGCTGGAAGCCAGCCTGGCAGATCAAACTTCAGGAAAAACAGATGTCCGTTCGACCACTTTCGGAATGCGGAAATTTAAAGCAGAAGGAAATCAACTGACAATAAACGGACAACCTACTTTTCTTCGCGGCACGCTGGAATGTGCCATTTTCCCGAAAACCGGGTATCCGGCAACTGACTTAAATGAATGGTTGAGGATTTTTAATGTTTGTCGTGCACATGGATTAAATCACATGCGTTTCCATTCCTGGTGTCCACCCGCAGCCGCTTTCGATGCTGCTGACCAAACCGGATTTTACCTTCAGGTTGAATGTTCTTCCTGGGCCAATCAATCGACCACTATTGGCGACGGAAAGCCGTTTGACAAATACGTATATCAAGAGAGTGAACGAATGGTTGAAGCTTATGGGAACCATCCTTCGTTTTGTATGATGGTTTACGGAAATGAACCCGGAGGGGCCAATCAGATTCCCTTCCTTACGGAGTTTGTGAACTTCTGGAAAAACAAAGACAGCCGCAGGATTTACACTTCAGGAGCTGGCTGGCCAAATTTGCCGGTGAACGATTACATCAGTGACTCGGAGCCACGTATTCAGCATTGGGGAGAAGGCTTAGGCAGTATTATAAATTCGAAAGCACCAAGTACCGATTATGACTGGAGTTCTTTTAACTCCAGATTTCCTCAACCGGTTGTGAGTCATGAAATCGGACAATGGTGTGTTTACCCGAATTTCAAAGAAATTAAGAAATATGATGGTGTGATGCGTGCCCGTAATTTCGAACTTTTTCAGGAAACGCTTAAAGATCATGGCATGGAGCAACAGGCCGACAGCTTTTTACTAGCTTCAGGGAAATTACAGGCCTTGTGTTATAAAGCCGATATTGAAGCAGCTTTGCGTACACCACATTTTGGTGGTTTCCAGTTACTCGATTTGCACGATTTCCCTGGTCAGGGAACTGCTTTGGTGGGAGTCTTGGATGCTTTCTGGGACGAAAAAGGATACATTTCACCGGCTGAGTACAAGCGTTTCTGCAACTCGACAGTTCCTTTGGCACGCTTGAAGAAACGAATCTTCACCAACGACGAAACCTTTGAAGCAGCAGTTGAGATTGCCCACTATGGCGATGGTCCGATCACATCCTGTACTCCGGAATGGAAAATCACGAATAAAACCGGACAGGTAATTCAATCCGGCAAACTTGCACAAACCGATATTCCGCTGGGAAATGCATTTAAATTGGGAGATGTTTCGTTTCCCTTGGCTTCAATAACTACTCCTGAAAAAATGACGCTTGAAATTGGGATTGACAGCCTGAGCAACAGTTGGGATTTCTGGGTTTATCCGGCGAAAAAAGAAGCGATTTCAGGAGAAGAAAATATCCGGATCGTTCAGAAACTGGATGTTCAAACGGCTCAATTTCTTCAGAATGGAGGTTCTGTTTTGTTAAATCTAAAAAAGGGAACACTTTCAAAAGAAATGGGTGGCGACATTCAAATCGGATTTTCGAGTATCTTTTGGAATACTGCCTGGACACATGGACAAGCTCCGCATACTTTAGGGATTTTGTGCAATCCAAATCATCCGGCACTGGCCGATTTCCCAACCGAATACCACAGCAACTGGCAATGGTGGGATGCTATGAGCCATTCCGGAGCAATCAACATCAGCAGTTTTCCATCAGAAATTAAACCCATTGTTCGTGTAATCGACGACTGGGTCACAAACCGACCACTGGCATTGGTTTTCGAAGCCAAAGTAGGTAAAGGTAAACTACTGGTTTCCGGAATTGATTTGCAGACCGATTTGAACTCTCGTCCTGAAGCTCAGCAACTGCTTTTCAGCCTGAAGAAGTATATGGCAGGCGGAAAATTTAATCCGGAGGTGGAAATAGAAGCTGAAAACCTAAAAAAAATCTAGCCCCTTCCCCAGCCCTTCCCCAAAATGGAAGGGAGTAGGGCAATGAAGGTCCGGATGGATTCTGAGACTAAGGAAAAAATAAATGAAACCAATTTCTTTCACCCCCTTTTGGGGAGGGGCTGTGAGAGGCTTTAGAATAAAGACAATGACAAAATTAATTAGCGATACCCAAAACGCCTCTCCTTCGGAGGGGTTGGGGGAGGCTTCAGCCTGGTACGAAAAAGTAATGATCCCAACATACGGAATCGGAAAACCGGAAAAAAATCCGATGTTTCTCGAAAAACGTGTTTATCAGGGAAGCAGTGGTGTGGTTTATCCGCATCCGGTAATCGAGAAAATTCAGGATGAAAAGGTTGACAAAGAATGGAATGCTGTTTTCATTGAAAACCAATATCTGAAAATTATGATTTTGCCCGAATTGGGTGGTCGCATTCAAATGGCATTCGATAAAACCAAACAGCGACATTTTGTATATTACAACCAGGTAATTAAGCCGGCATTGGTTGGCTTAACCGGCCCTTGGATTTCAGGCGGAATTGAATTTAACTGGCCACAGCATCATCGTCCGTCAACCTTCGAGGCTGTTGATCACTGCATTGAAGAAAATGCGGATGGCAGCGTAACCGTTTGGTGCAGCGAGCTGGAGCGTATGTTTCGTACCCGAGGAATGGCCGGTTTCACTTTGCATCCGGATAAAGCATATCTCGAAATCAAAGTAAAATTATTTAACCGGACAGATTTGCCGCAAACCTTTTTGTGGTGGGCAAATCCGGCGGTGAAGGTCAACGATGATTACCAGTCGGTTTTTCCACCGGATGTAAATGCGGTTTTTGATCATGGAAAGCGCGATGTTTCAGAGTTCCCGATTGCCAAAGGAACTTACTACAAGGTCGATTATTCTCCGGGAACCGACATCTCCCGGTACAAAAACATTCCGGTACCTACTTCTTACATGGCTGTTAATTCGAAGCACAATTTTGTAGGCGGCTACGAAAACGACAGCAAAGGTGGCTTGCTGCATGTAGCCAATCACCATGTGTCACCTGGCAAAAAACAATGGACATGGGGACATGGTGATTTTGGACGGGCCTGGGACCGCAACCTCACCGACGAAGATGGACCATATATTGAGCTGATGTGCGGAGTTTATACCGATAACCAACCTGATTTTTCGTGGTTGATGCCCGGAGAAGAAAAATCATTCTCGCAGTATTTTATGCCATACCGAGATTTGGGTGTGGTGAAAAACGCCACCAAAGAAGCCATGGTTAATCTTGAAATTGAAAACGGCAAAGCAACAGTAAAAGCTTATACTTTGGCTACTTATCCTTCGGGAAAAATAATACTGAAATCCGGAGAAAATATCCTGATGGAAGATTCATTCGATTTTCATCCGGCGATCTCTTATGAAAAAATAATTGAAATTCAGGAGGCTGACCCGAAAACAATTGAAATTGCAATTCTGACTTCAGAAGGGAAAATTCTGGTGGATTGGAAACCTGAATCAGACATAAAAAAAGAAATTCCGGAAGCAGCAAAAGCCGCCAAACTTCCGGAAGAAATTGAAAGTAACGAACAATTATACCTGACTGGTTTGCATCTGGAACAATACCGCCATGCGACTTACGATCCGCGGGATTATTACCTTGAGGCGCTGCGTCGCGATCCAAAAGATAGCCGTTGCAACAATGCGATGGGTTTGTGGCTGCTGCGTCGGGGGCAATTTGTGAAAGCAGAATCGTACTTCAAATCGGCCATCGAAACCCTTACACAACGCAATCCGAACCCGATTGACGGAGAACCGTTTTTTAACCTGGGATTGGCTTTAAGTTATCAGGGAAAGGACGATGAAGCTTTTGATGTCTTTTATAAATCGGTCTGGAATGCGGCCTGGATGGACAGTGGCTATTTTCAGCTTGCAAGGATTTCATCAAAAAAACAAAACTATGAGGAAGCTCTCGGGCTCATCGATCGTTCGCTGATTCGCAATTGGCATAACCAGAAGGCTCGCCAACTGAAAGTAAGTATGCTGAGGAAACTGGGAAAAATTTCCGAAGCAGAAAAACTGATTGAAGAAACGCTGAAATTGGATCAATTCAATTTTGGAGTTTTGTTCGAAAGGTATCTTCTGACCACTGACAGGGTTCAAAACCCTCTTGCTTGTGAAGAATTAAAAAAAATCATTCGGGGCAACATCCATAATTATATCGAATTTGCTCTGGATTTTGCTGCGGCAGGACTCTTTGAAGAAGCGATCGAATTGATGAACATCGGAATTGATGAACAGAAAGAAAAGCAGGTTTACCCTATGGCGCTTTACTTCAAAGCCTGGTTCGAAACTAAAAATGGCAATCTGACTGCTGCTGAAAACACACTTTCAGAAGCATCAAAAGCTTGTCCTGATTATTGCTTTCCAAACCAACCCGAGGCAGTTGTAGTATTGGAATGGGCAAAAACTCAAAATCCTAAAGATTCCAAAGCTCCTTATTATCTGGGTAATTTCTGGTACAACGCAAGACAATACCCAGAGGCAGTTGAAAATTGGGAATTGTCGGTAAAACTGGATGATTCTTTCCCGACGGTGCACAGGAATCTGGCGCTGGCCTATTTCAATAAACAAAATGAACCTGAAAAAGCACTGGCGGAACTCGAAAAAGCTTTTGAACTGGATGAAACCGATTCGCGAATTTTAATGGAACTCGATCAGTTGTACAAGCGCCTGAATTATTCTTATGAAGATCGGTTGCGGAAATTGGAAAAGTATCCTGAATTGATTTTGGATCGTGATGATTTATACCTCGAGCATATTGCTTTAAACAATGCTTTGGGTAAACACCAAAAAGCTTTTGAACTGATCATGTGCCGAAAGTTTCATCCGTGGGAAGGTGGTGAAGGAAAAGTTACCGGTCAATACATATTCAGTTTGACTAAAACAGCAACGAAAGCCATCCGAAATAAAGAGTATAAAAAGGCTATTGATTTACTAAACAAAGCTCAGGTTTATCCTGAAAATATGGGTGAAGGCAAGCTTCCAGGAGCACAGGAAAACGAAATTTTTTACTGGTTGGGAAATGCTTTTGATGGCTTGGGTGAAACTGAAAAAGCCAGTCAGTTTTGGGAAAAGGCAGCGACCGGATTGGATGAACCATCGGCTGCGATTTTCTACAACGATCAGAACCCGGAAACAATCTATTTTCAGGGATTAGCCTTGATTAAACTTGATCGGAGAAATGAGGCTTCAGAACGCTTTGGAAAATTAATCAGCTTTGGAAAGTTACACCTGAACGATGAATTTAAAATGGATTATTTTGCCGTTTCATTGCCTGATTTGCAGATTTGGGATGATGACCTGACTAAACGAAACGAGCAAAGCTGCCGCAATCTTATTGCACTCGGGGAAATGGGCTTGTCAAAAATCTAAAAATATTTTATATCCGAACCTGTAAAAATTTAAAGCAGAGACGCTCAGTTACGCGTCTCTGCTTTAAAATGAGGATCGTCTAGTATTCTCCGGTAACGTCAGTCAGTATTTCAAATCCGGTTTCAGTAATCAGGATCGTATGTTCAAACTGTGCCGAAAGTTTTTTATCAACTGTTCTGGCGGTCCATTTGTCTGTTTTATCGACAACAGCTCCTGGTCTGCCTTCATTAATCATAGGCTCAATCGTAAAAATCATCCCCGGTTTCATAAATGGACCAGTATTTCGTCGTGAAGCATGATCAATCTGTGGTTCTTCGTGAAACTCAACTCCAACACCATGTCCGCAAAACTCATAAACCACGCTGAATCCTTTTGATTTAACGTACTTATTAATCGCGAACCCAATATTTCCAAATTGATTACCCGGTTTTACCTGCTGAATGCCCAGATCCAAAGAATGTTTGGTTACTTCAATTAATTCAAGAGCAAGCGGTGAAACTTCACCAACAGTGTACATTTTGCTGGTATCACCAAAATAGCCATCCAGAATGGTGGTTACATCGATATTTAAAATGTCGCCGTTTCGAAGAATCGTATTTTCATCCGGAATTCCGTGACATACAACTTCGTTAAGCGAAATGCAACATGATTTGGGAAATCCACCATATCCAAGTGTTGCCGGTATTGCTCCATTCTCGCGGATATAGGTTTCGATTTTCTGATCTAAAAATTCGGTTGATACACCTTCTTTCACAAACTCAGCAATAAACTCCAGCGTTTGTCCTGCCAATTTGCTGCTTTTCCTTATGCCGTCAATCTGTTCAGGTGTTTTTATAATAATTTTTTCCATTTGTTAAATAATTTGTGCAAAAGTCGTTAAATCGATTGGTAATTCAAAACTCAACAATACTTTTACACAAAGGTTTAAAATACTCCAATAGAAATGGAAAAATATCAGGAACAGCTCACCATAAAATCGTATCACACCAATCAATACGGTCAGGCATCAATTACTTCTCTTTTTAATATCCTGATCGAAGCTGCCTGGGCACATGCTCAGGTTATGGACTGGGGATATGATAGTCTCAAAAGTAACAATCTGTTTTGGGTCCTCTCCCGTATGTATTTTCAGGTTGAAAAATATCCGGCATGGCAGGATAAAATCAGTCTGAATACCTGGTCGGCCGGAACAGATGGCGTATATGCCTATCGCGAATACATAGTCGAAAACGAAAAGGGTGAAGTGCTTTTGCGGGCCAGTTCTGCCTGGCTGATTCTGGATATGGAAACTCACAAAATATTCCGGCTCAGTGAATTCAGGTCAACTTTCCCCAAACGTATCGATGCCAATGCCTGTCGGGCACCCAAACGAGTGAAACCTGATTTACATGCTGAAGTCACCAATTTTTATCCGGTACTTTTCAGCGATCTGGATATCAATCAGCATTTCAACAGTGTTAAATATGTGGAGCGTGTGCTGGATGACTACGGAATTGAATTTTTGAACAGTTATGAACCTGCGGAACTTGAAGTAAATTACCTGAAGGAAGGACAATCTGACGCCAGAATTGCAGTTACCCGCAAGCAAATTTCAGAACATGAATACCTGAATTGTTTGGTACGCGAATCAGATGGAGCTGATTTGTGCGTCATGCGTATTAATTGGAGAATAAGAGTTTAAATGCATTCCATTTCAGTAGAGACGCAAGGCCTTGCGTCTCTACACCTAAAAACCAACTAAAATCTATTTCTTTGAATACCATTCCATAATTTTTTCAATCTTCTCATCCAGGGGCATATATCCATCGAGCCAGTGAATCTCAACGCCTTGTTTTTCCATTCTCCTGAACCAGGTCATCTGGCGTTTGGCAAACTGATGGATAGCAATATTCAAACCTTCGAACATCTCCTGATAAGAAAGCTGGCCAGTAAGGTGCAAAGTCATGTATTTATATTCAAGACCATAGTAGGTAAGCTGTTCCGGAGTTAATCCACTGTCGAGTAATCGCTGAACTTCATCCAGCATTCCGTCATTCAGGCGTTGTTTCAATCTGCTGGTAATTCGTTTGCGGCGAGACAAGCGGTCGAACTTCACTCCAACAACCAAACTCCGGATGTCGGGCATCCCGGTATCAATTTCCGGATGTGTCAGGTAATATTCTTCAATTTCGATGGCACGGATAGCTCGTTTGCTGTTTTCAATATCGGTTTGGTTGTGCAAATAGTTTTTGTATGATTTCAGGATCTCAGTTAGTTCATCCAGTGATTTATCAGCCAGTTTTTCACGAAGTGCCTCGTTTAGCGGAACCTGAATCAGTTTGTAGTTTTTAAGTATGGCGTCCAGATACATGCCGCTTCCTCCGCACATCACCGGGAGTTTATCCCGTTCACTGATTTCAGCAAATACGCGCAGAAAATCTTTCTGGTATTCATACACATTGTATTCGTAACCCGCGTCAACTATGTCTATCAGGTGATAAGGTACAGCCTTCCCTTCAACTACATAATCGCCGTAATCCTTTCCGGTTCCGAGATCCATGCCACGATAAACCTGCCGCGAATCAGCAGAAATAACTTCTCCGCTGAGTACCGATGCAATCCGGGCGGCAACACTTGTTTTTCCTGAAGCTGTTGGACCAAGAATGGTGATTAAATTATATTTTTTGTTCTGCATGAAATCCGTATTTTTTGTGTCTACAAATTAATGTATTTTTGTAGTTCAAAATCAGGAAGCAAAATAATTTATCAATTTTAACTCTTTCAGGAGAAGATTGACTTCCGGATAATTTAGGAGGCATTAGAGAAATGGTACAAAAACAACAAAAAATCAGCATTAAAAATAAAAAAGCTTTTTTTGATTACGAAATCATTGAAACCTTTTATGCGGGCATCCAACTGAACGGAACTGAGATTAAATCCATCAGAGGCGGGAAAGCCGGATTGGTTGATTCGTTTTGTGCCTTTTATTTCAATCAACTGTATGTCAGAAATATGCATATTTCAGAATACGAATTAGGCACGTGCAATAACCACATTTCCAAACGCGACCGCAAATTACTTCTGAACCGGAAAGAACTGGAGAAATTGCAAAAGAAAACAAAAGAAGGCGGTATCACTATCGTTCCGTTGAAACTGTTTATCAACGATCGTGGATTGGCCAAACTGGAGATTTCGCTGGCCAAAGGAAAAAAGACTTTCGATAAACGCGAAACCCTTAAATCGAAAGATGCCACCCGCGAAATGGATCGGGCAATGAAGTCCTAGAAGACAGCGAATAGCCACAGTAGACATTTATTATCACTCGTTTTACGCCATTAGCGATATCTTCTATTCAGTTATTAAAATGGAAAAAGCCCGATGAAAATCTCATCAGGCTTTTTCTATGAAAGTTTAAACAGATAATTTCCTTTTATTTCAAAGTTGCCAGCGCGTCTTTTATGCGTGTCAACGATTTGATCAGGTCGCCTTCTGAAGCAGCATACGAAATACGGATGCATTCAGGAGCGCCAAAAGCCTCGCCTGAAACAACTCCGGTAAAGGCATTCGACAGGATAAATAATCCCATATCGTCAGCATTATTGATGGTTACTGTTCCATCTGACTTCCCGAAGAAAGAAGAAATGTCAGGGAAAACATAAAATGCACCATCGGGTTTGCTGGTTTTTACACCTGGAATTTCAGCCAGCATGGAAAGAACCAGGTTACGACGTTTTTCAAATTGTTCAACCATTGCATACACCGTATCAAGTGGTGCATTAATAGCAGCAACCGAAGCAATCTGAGATACCGAACATGGTCCGGAAGTATATTGTCCTTGCAATTTAGTACATGCTTTGGTTAACCAAACCGGAGCAGCAATATATCCAATGCGATAACCGGTCATGGCAAATGCTTTCGAAACACCATTCACAATGACGACCTGATTTTTGACTTCAGGAAACTGTGCAATACTTTCGTGTTTGATGCCGTAAACAATATGTTCGTAGATTTCATCAGAAATCACGATGATATTCGGATTTTTCGCAAAGATAGCTGCGAAAGCTTTCAATTCAGCTTTGGTATAAACGCTTCCAGTTGGGTTACTTGGACTGCTAAACAGAAACGCGCGGGTTTTCGGAGTAATGGCAGCTTCAAGTTGAGCCGGAGTAATCTTGAAATCACTGTCAACGGTCGTTGGAATGATCACATTTTTACCTTCATTAAGCTTTACCAACTCAATGTAGGTTACCCAATATGGGGCCGGAATAATGACTTCATCGTCCTTGTTGATCAATGCCTGCAACAGGTTGGCAATGGAGTGTTTTGCTCCATTTGAAACAATAATCTGATCAGTTTTGTATTCCAGATTGTTGTCACGTTTAAGTTTATCAACGATGGCTTTTAGCAATGCAGGATATCCCGGAACCGGTGAATAACTTGAGTAGTTATCATCAATCGCCTTTTTAGCGGCTTCCTTGATGAAATCAGGGGTGTTAAAATCTGGTTCACCAACTCCAAGACTGATCACGTCAATGCCTTTCTCCTTTAACTCGCGGCTTTTCTGGGCCACAGCCAGGGTGGCGGATGCTGATAAACAAGCTACTCTGTCTGAAACTCTCTCCATAACTGATATTTAGATGTGTTAATACTTATTTTATTTTCGTGTGCAAGGTATGAAAAAAACTTATTATGCGGATTCTATCGTGTCAATTTGAAAATAAAAAGGCATAAAAATTTACGATTTGTTATCTCGCGAAACTTTATTTAAAAAATCGATGGCCTTATTTTGCAAATTCAGGTAATCATCGTAATCCGAAATGACTAACAATTCTGATCCTTTGATCAGGCCGATAAGTTCTTGTGCCATTTTAAGCGGATGATTTTCATCATTCGGAAGTGTTACAATTAATGTTGGAACGTCTATTTCTGCAATTTGTTCGCGTGAAGGAAAATCGGAAGCTGCCCCGTCGAGATAAATTTGGGAATAGTACTGCGGGTCAAAACTTAAGCGGGATTCCAGTAACCGTTGCCGTGTTCCGGGATAATTCTGCTCAAAAAAACCAGGAAGATCCTCACTCTGCAGAATAAGCCTTTTCAAAATTTCAGGAATATTGTTCGGGTTGGTTTTAGAGGCAATTTTTTTATATACCTTTTTTACCATTTCCCTCATTTCCCAGGCAGGAGGAGGAGAAACTAATATTAATGCCTTAACCCTTTCCGGAAATCTCACCGCGGCATGAACAACAGTCCCCGACCCCATCGACATTCCGCCCAAAACAACCCGATTAAAATTAAGAGCATCTGCAACGCGAAATAATTCGTCAGTTAGAACTGGCCAGGTATAGTTGCCGACAGCCGATTTGTCGCAGTAATTATATCTTATCACTGAAACCTCTTTCGATAACTCATTCAGATTAATCATCGAATATAGCGAATCCGCTTCAACAGAATTCAGCATTCCATGCAGCCAAAAGAATGGCTCGCCTTTTCCTTGTATGGTAAGTTGTGGTAAGTTCAATGATTGATTCGTTTTTTGTATGGTCAAACTGCTGCTAACTATTCAAACAATCCTTCGTCTCTGATGAGCATCAGGATGGATGAATGAGGCAGAATAATGTATTTTTCTTTATTGAATTCGATTTCCCAACCGCTTTTATTGAGGTAAACAGCCAGATCACCTGCTTTTGCCTGAAGTGGAACATATTTGACTTCATCCTTTTTTTCTTTCCAAGGTTCATCGGCATCAGTCAGTACAGGAATCGGATAGCCCGGACCAACTTTAACAACGTAACCGCTGTGTGTTTTTTCATTCTCCTGAACAGTTGGTGGTAAATACAATCCGGAAGTCGTTTTCCCCTGTGGATTCTTGGGTCTGATTAATACCCGGTCGCCAATCAGGATGAATTTGTCTAAATCTTGTTCTTCGATTATTAGTGACATTCTGTTCCGTTTTGAATACAAAGATAAAACAATCATATGTAATCAGTCGAATTCACTGGAAAATGACTTTTTAATCTTCCCCACTCCTCTTTTTATCCTTTTCTGAAAAATATTTCCTGACTAATTTTACCTGAACCGGGAATAAATTCATAAATTTTCAAAAAACGCAGATCTGACCTGACAAAAATACTATCACAAAAAACCTCATTATCAAACATTTAAAAACTAATTAAAATATTTATTGAAAATATATGGTACTATGTGTTGCATGATACCATTTAAAAGATATATATTTGCAGTACAAATAACAATGCAACGGAAGGTAGAGTTTTAAAAAAAGAACTATACAACATGCAACCAAAACAAAAAACAAGCGTCATAGAGATTGAAAATAATTTACAAAAACAGATAAACAAATTAAGAAACAGGTCATGGAAACAAAAAACAACACTCAGAAAACAGTTAATAGTCGGGTAAAAAAGATGATTTTACGTGGTAGCGCAGTTGTCTTCAGTTTAGTTTTAATTAGCCTGACATTATCAGCCCAGAATTTCTGGGATCAATTTTTAACCAACAGCTCCAACGACAACATGGTCCTGTTGAGAACAGAACAAAACTCTGAATTCGAAAAAGTGGATGCTGCAATTGAAGCAATCAATTATGAACTTGAAGCAAAGACTTATATTTCTGCTGAAACTTTTGTATGTGAGACTGATATTGATAAAGAACTTGCAGTAGAAGCCTGGATGACTGATGAAACTTATTTCAGCACCAATACCAGTATGATCAGTGAAGAAACCGATGAAGCCCTGAATCTGGAAGACTGGATGATCAACAATGCGAATTTCAACAGCCAGTTTGTATCAATCGAAATTGATGCAGAACCTGCTCTTAAAGTAGAAGACTGGATGACTGATGAAACTTATTTCAGCACCAATACCAGGATGATCAGGGAAGAAACCGATGAAGCCCTGAATCTGGAAGACTGAATGATCAACAATACGAATTTCAACAGCCAGTTTGTATCAATCGAAATTGATGCAGAACCTGCTCTTAAAGTAGAAGACTGGATGACCACGGTAAACTTATATAACACAACAGAGGAACTTACTGCCCGGGATACTAATATGAAAGTCGAAGACTGGATGCTCGAAAACAAATACTTCAGCAGCAAAACAGAATTGAGAAACGGACATTTGAAACTCAATGCACGGGAAACAAAAGATGGCTCCCGCGGAAATTAACCCGAACAGAAATCGTGCGAACTTAGAAACAGGAAAAAGCCAAACAACTAAAAGAAACAAGGGAGGAGATATCATGAAACTGGAAAACACAAAAGCACAAATGAGAAAAGGGGTTCTGGAATATTGCATTCTTCAGGTACTCGAAAATGAACCTCTTTACGTCAGCAACATCATTGAAAGCCTTAAGAAGTCGAATCTGATTGTGGTGGAAGGAACACTCTACCCCATGTTAACAAGACTGAAAAACGAAGGTTACCTGGGATACCGATGGGAAGAATCTCTTCAGGGACCACCCCGCAAGTACTACGAATTAACAGAAACCGGTAAGTTTTTTCTGGATGAACTTAAAAAAGCATGGAATGAATTGGTTGATGCAGTTTTTCATATCAACGACCACAACTAAAAGAAGAAACGAAATACCTAAAAATCAGATGCCATGAAAAAGACATTCACAATAAATATTAGCGGCAGTGTTTTTCACATCGAAGAAGACGCTTTTGAAAAACTACAGAATTACCTTCAACTGTTGAACAGTTACTTCGGAAGACAAGTTGGTGGTCAGGAAATTTTGCAGGACATCGAATCGCGAATTGCCGAATTACTTCAGGAAAAAATAAATGAAGGGCAGGAAGCTGTCACCAGTGAATGGGTTGATGAAGTAATGCAGCGCATGGGAAAGCCTGAAGATTTCAGCGATCCGGAACAGACTGACAATTCAGAAGTACCCCATACCGAAGCAAATAGCGGGAAAACAAAAAAACGAATGTACCGCGACATTGAAAACCGGGTTTTAGGCGGAGTTTGCTCAGGAATGAGTGCTTACTTTAACATCGATCCTGTGTTTCTTCGGATTCTCTTTGTATTGTTGGTTTTTATTGGTGTTGGGATTTCGGCCATCGTGTATCTGATCTTGTGGATTGTGGTTCCGAAAGCCCAAACGACTGCTCAACGCCTTGAAATGAGAGGTGAAGAGGCCACGATTTCCAACATCCGGAAGACAATTCAGGAAGAAGTAACAGAAGTCAAAAAAAACTTCTCTAAAATCAATCAATCCGACTCGGTTCGAAAAGGCAAAGAAGTGGTCAGTCAAACTGGCCGGACTTTAGTTCAGGCATTTAAAGGACTGGGGAAAGCCGTCGGTGTTATTTTTGGCAGTTTACTTATATTAACCGGATTCGTCGGCTTTGTAACTTTCCTTGTTTCCATGGCAATTGGAAATTCGGTTTTTCAAAGTCATTCCGCCGGCTTAAACACTGAAGTTGATTTGTCAGGCATTTTGGGCTTCATGGTTAGTCCAGGCCTGGTCAGTGTTTCCATTTTGTTACTGGTATTGCTGATCGGGATTCCGCTGCTAGTGATCTTATTTATTGGCACGAAGCTGGTTTTCAGGTATAAAACAAACAATAAACTTATTGGGCTGGGCGCTTTCGGAATCTGGCTGGTCGCTCTGGTTTCGATGATTGCGATAACCGCAGGACAAATCAGTAATTTCAGTCAAAAGAACACAGTTTCTACCGGGACATCGCTCAACTGCCCAACATGCAAAACCCTGTATCTCGAATTGGGAACTCTTCCAGAAAAAATGGATTCTGAAAATAATATCAGCTTCGAAGATTTCACCTTAGTCGCCGTAGGTGGAGAAAAAGTGCTGGCAGGAAATCCACGCCTCCGGATTGAAGCTACCGATGCCACAGATTTTTCAGTAGTTATCAGAAAGCAAACCAGGGGCAAAAATGCCGCAGAGATCCAGGGAAACCTGAACCGCATTCAATACAATGTCACCAGCAAAGATTCAACACTTTTACTTGATCCGTATTTTACGATTGAAAACCAAGCCAAATGGCGGAATCAGGAAGTTCAGATTACGGTAAAGGTACCCACTGGAAAGATGATTCATCTGGACACAAACCTCGGTCAGCTGCATTTCGATTTTGAAAATATCAACAACATCTGGAATAAGGATATGACAGGGAAAACCTGGATAATGACTCCGGAAGGACTTTCACTCAAAGAATAGAAACAGAAAACAATACGATTCAGAAACAATTAAAACTTAAAGTCATGAAACGATTAACACGCTCAAACGAAAAACTGGTTGCCGGTGTAATCAGTGGAATTTCAAACTATGTAAACCCTGAACTCGACCCGGTATTCTTTAGACTGGCATTTGCCTGGATTACATTCTTTAATCCAGCACTGATTTTGATTTACCTGGGAATGGCACTCATTCTTCCGGTCGAAAATATGAGTTTTTCGAAGGAATCAAGTGCCGGATAAAAGCGAAGGGATCCGATCGTTCAAAAAGATCGGATCCCTTCTGCCAATTCAGCCAATATTGAAAAATTCATCAACAAACAGCTTGTTCCCAATATCGTGTAACCAACATGATATTTTTTTTGTTCATCATTCTCCGTAAAACTCAGAACAAAACGAAGTATTGCTTGTTTTAAGGCAATATTTCGATGTTGTAATGTGAATTTCAAATAGTGTCAGAATACCCTTTTGTGGCGGGAAGATTCATCGTTTTATATCAAATTGGTTCACTGTTTAGGAATTCATTCCTGATAAAAAGAAATTATGATGCAGTATTCAATCAAAGATCTGGAATATTTATCGGGTATAAAAGCTCATACAATACGTATCTGGGAGAAAAGATACCAGCTACTTGATCCGATTAGGACTGACACCAACATTCGGTCGTATTCGGATGAAGATGTCCGCAGGATTTTAAATGTGGCTATGTTGGTGAAAAACGGCTATAAAATATCGACAGTTGCATCATTTGATGAAGCCAAACTTCAGGCTGAAGTTCTTCGGACAACCAGAAATTCGATCAATCCGGAAAAAAATATCGATCAGCTGTTATTGCAAACCGTCAATCTGGATCCTTTCAGATTTGAGCAGTTACTGAATGAGATTATCAGTGAACGCGGCTTTTCGAAAACAATGCAACAGGTGATTTTTCCCCTTTTCGAACGGATTGGCGTTTTGTGGCAAACCGGTTCGATCTTTGCAGCTCACGAGCATTTTGTGTCCAACCTGGTCAGGAACTGCATAATCAGTGAAACCTCTAAATTTAAGAGTATGGAGTCAGCAAAAACTGTTTTGTTTTTTCTCCATGAAAATGAATGGCATGAACTCGGATTGCTTTATTCAAATTTTCTGGCAGCACAGGCTGGTTTACGTAGTGTGTATCTGGGGCAAAATCTGCCTTTCGGCGATCTGGCTAATCTTTTAATAAACAGCAAATTCGATTTCGTCTGTACATCATTTATTCAGGCCATCGAAAAACCAGAGCTGGAACAATATCTGGCTAATCTATCCCTGGTTTTCAATAAAAATAAAATCCTGATTGCCGGTCGTCAAATCGTCATTCATAAGCCAAAGCTACCTTCAAATGTGGTCCTTATTAAAAACAGCAACGATTTTATTCGTAAAATTTCAGGATAAGGAAACACTAAAATAAATGGCAAAAAAATGCAGTACACTTCCGGCCAAAACAAACAAGTGCCAGATTCCATGGCTATACGGAAGTTTCCGCCACATATAAAAAATAACTCCTACGGAATATGCAATTCCTCCCAAAACCAGAAATGTCAGGCTAGCAGAAGGGAGATTCAAATAAATCTGTTTCCCCGCAAGAATAAACATCCAGCCCATCATCAAATAAACAGCGACCATTAATTTTCGGAATCGGTGCAGATAAATGGAGCGGATGACTGCACCGACCAACGCCACTCCCCAAATGATTCCAAACAATGTCCATCCCCATACTCCCTGAACAGAGGCAAGCAGAATTGGAGTATAAGTTCCTGCAATGAGCAGGAAAATCGAAACATGATCGAAACGTGCAAACAGGTTTTTAACACGCGGATTGGTAAAACTGTGATAAAGGGTTGAGGACAGGTACAGGAGGATCAAAGTACTTCCGTATATGGAGAAGCTTACCAGATGCCAGATGTCACCGTGTTTCCCGGCAACAATAATCAGAATAACCAAGGCCGCAATACTCAGTAATGCTCCTATTCCATGGGTGATGCTGTTTACAATTTCCTCTCCGGATGTAAGCTGCCTGTATGTCTTTAATGATTGTGAATTCATCGTTGGATTTATTTTTATCAAAGAACGATTGACCAACAGATTTGTTTAGGACTGGCTGTTCTCAAAAAGTTAACAAGTAAATTTAAGATGCTGCATGATCAAACTAAAATTAGTTTGGATCTTAGAAAATCGTTCTCTTTCCAGTGCAATTTCACTTCTTATTTCACCAGTTTCGAAATTTCTTTAAATTCAGGAGCACCGGCACTTCTTGTCAGTTCAAATAATACTGATTCAAGTGAAGTCATCATTATTCCTTCGTATCGAAGACGTTCGGAAGCCAGATCTACATTATCATACGAGCGCGACGAAACACAATCCATTACTACCACCGGGTTGTACCCGGCTCCTTTCAGATCGATGGCTGTTTGCAATACGCAGACATGCGATTCGATTCCACAGATGATTACGTTTATTGCACCCGACTGTGCCAGTTTTTCAGCGACAACAGGCTCGTCGAGACAACTGAAATCTTTCTTTTCGATATATTGAAAGTCCTGAACCACCGTTTTAATTTCGTCGATGGTTTCACCCAACCCTTTGGTGTATTGCTGAGTTACAAGCAATGGAAGACCGAGAATCTGCAAGCCTTGAATTAACTTCGTACAATTTTCAACAAACTGTCCGCTTTCCTCCATTACCGGAACCAGACGTTCCTGAATATCAATAACTAATCCTATACTGTTTTCTTTTAATATGCGCATGTTTAAAAAATTTGGCCTCCCCCTAAAACCCCTCAGAAAGAGGGGACTTAAAAAAGGTGCTGATTAAGAGTCTCTGTTTTACAATTTCAATTATGGAATTTTTTACTCCCTACCCTGCGGGGATGGTTGGGCTGGGGCTTGCTTTGCCTGCATCCGCGATTTATCGCCAAGATAACCACCATGATGACGTTTGGCATATTCCTCGTTATTAAACCCGATCCGTTTCATCAGCATGACCACCAAAACGTCGCCAATTACAGTCATAACAGTAGTTGAAGTACTCGGCGTCAGGCCAAGAATACAAACTTCTTTCGGATTGCCTGTTTCAATGCAAACATCAGCCAATTGAGCCAGTTGCGATTTGCTGTTACTGGTAATTACAATCAACGGCAAGTCTTTGTGCAGATTTTCTGCCAATTCAACCAACTCCAAAATTTCACGGGTTTTTCCGGAGTTGGAAATCAACAACAGCACATCATTGGGTTGAATCACACCAAGATCGCCGTGTTGTGCATCACTTGGATGCAAAAAAACAGCTGGAGTTCCGGTTGAACTGAAGGTAGTTGCAATATTTTGTGCGATCTGTCCGGCTTTTCCCATCCCGGAAGCGACCAGTTTTCCTTTTAGTTTGTGTACCCGTTCTTCGATAATGCTAATCGCCTTTTCGTATGAATCGGTTACCGGAATGTTTTTAATCGCTTCAGCTTCCTGCCTTAATACCTGTTTAATATCTTCGAGCATAATATTGTTTTTAGAAACAGCAAAAATAGGCTAAAAATAGTTATCCGGACACCATTTCTCTTCCCTTTTTAGAATTAGGAAAATGTCGCTAATCAGATTTAGCAGGCACCTGCTTTTTTCTACTATTCTTTTGAAAATATCAAAACCATACTGCAATTTAAATGTTCTATATTTTTAACTGGTAATTGGGATGTTTATGATACATCGAAACATCCAACTATTTAAATTCATATAAAATTAGATGATCCTAATATTTCTTCGAAAAAAACCCGATATTTCAGAACCGGAAATTGATAAAAAAATCATATTAACCAATAATCTTTCTTGAAATGAAGATTCACGAATATCAAGCCAGACAAATTTTCAGGAATTATGGCATTCCTGTACCCGCGGACGTATTATGCTATACTGTAAGAGAGGTAGAAAATGCTGCCAAAGAGCTTAATTGTATGGTCGTTGTAAAAGCACAGGTATTAGCTGGTGGCCGGGGAAAAGCCGGTGGAGTAAAACTGGCAAGAAATGTTGACGAGGCGATTAATGCCGGCAAACAAATTCTTGGAATGACCATCAAAGGTTTAACAGTTGAAAAAGTACTCGTTACCAAAGCAGCCGATATTGAAAAAGAGTTTTATGTGGGATACGTAAACGATCGCAACACCAAAACAGTCACCTTGATGGCCAGCGCCGAAGGTGGTGTTGAAATTGAGGAAGTAGCCAAAAACAATCCTGAAAAGATCATTAAATATCCGGTAAATCCATTAACCGGACTTTTGGATTATCAGGCCCGGAATATCGCCCTTCAACTTTTCGGGAATATTAAACAGGCACAAAAAGCAGCCTCCATACTGACCAAATTATACAAACTTTTTATAGAAACAGATGCAACTTTAGCTGAAATTAATCCGCTTGTATTGACTCCGGATAACGAGGTTTTGGCCATTGATGGCAAAATGAATTTTGATGACAATGCCCTTTACCGTCAGCCGGAAATACTGGCCATGCGCGAACCCGATGAAGAGGAAATTCAGGAAATTGCGGCACACGAAAAAGGCTTGTCATACATCAAGCTTGATGGGAACATCGGATGTATGGTGAATGGCGCCGGACTGGCTATGGCAACCATGGATATGATTAAACTGTATGGCGGTTCACCGGCCAACTTTCTGGACATTGGCGGAAGTTCCAACCCACAAAAAGTGATTGATGCCATGAACATCCTGTTGAGCGACAAAAATGTAAAATCGGTCATGATCAATATTTTTGGCGGAATCACCCGTTGCGATGATGTGGCCAGAGGATTGATTAAAGCACTTGAAATCATCATTACTGACGTACCGATTGTTGTTCGCCTTTCTGGAACAAATGCAAAGGAAGGTTTGGCAATTCTGAAGGAAACCGGGCTACCAACAGTTAGTTCAATGAGTGAAGCAGCCCAAAAGGCAATCGAGTTAAGTAAACGATAAAACACCATACAAATGAGCATTTTAGTCAATAAAGATACAAAACTGGTTGTTCAGGGAATAACCGGACGAGATGGGAAATTTCATACAGGTCGTATGACAGAATACGGAACAAATGTAGTTGCCGGTGTTTCTCCCGGGAAAGAAGGCGAGACCGTTGAAGGGGTTCCGGTTTTCAACTCCGTTGAGAATGCAGTTAAAGCAACAGGGGCAAATACTTCCATCATATTCGTACCAGCACCATATGCTGCCGACGCGATACTTGAAGCTTCGGAAGCTGGCATTAAACTGGTTATTGCGATCAGCGAAGGTGTTCCGGTTCAGGATATGATCCGTGTGACACCCATTTTAAAACTAAATGGCACACTTTTAATCGGGCCCAATTGCCCCGGACTAATCACTCCCGGCGAAGCACTCGTAGGAATTCTACCTACCATGATTTTCAAGGAAGGAAACATTGGATTCATTTCACGTAGCGGTACTTTGACCTACGAAGTAGTAAATCTGCTAACTCTGAGTGATTTCGGGCAGACCACAGTGGTCGGTATTGGTGGAGATCCGGTTGCCGGACTGTATTTTATCGATCTGCTTGAACTATTCGAGAACGATCCGGCCACTAAAGCAGTTGTACTGATTGGCGAAATTGGTGGCGATGCAGAAGAGCAGGCCGCTCAATTCATCGCTGATAAAATGACCAAACCAGTAGTTGCCTTTATTGCCGGACAAACAGCGCCTCCGGGAAAACGCATGGGACACGCCGGAGCCATCATTTCGAGCGGTGCAGGAACTGCTGCTGAAAAAATTGCGGCATTCAACAAGGCCGGTGTTCCGGTTGCCAGAGAACCTTCTGAAATACCTGAACTTCTGAAACAAAAAATGGCAGGATTGATCTAGTCGCTGGAAAAATTTTGTGGTAGAGACAAGGCATGCCTTGTCTCTACAGGAAAAATAAATCAAAAAAAGGCAAACCGATCGTTTGCCTTTTTTTTGTATTTTCGGACATTCAATCGGAAACATATGCTGAATAACCTTAAAATTGACTCGGAATCGGAAATACCTAAATACAAACAGGTAGTCGACCTGTTTATCTCGGATATCGAAGCTGGGATTTTCAAGCAGGGTCAGCGTATTCCATCCATCAATGAAACAAGCGAAGAACTGCTTCTTTCGCGCGATACAGTTGAAAAGGCCTATGTTTACATGAAGAAAAAAGGCATTCTACTGGCAGTCAGGGGAAAAGGGTATTATATCAATCATGTGAATGTGAGCAAAAAACTTAAGATATGCCTCATATTCAACAAACTAAGCAACTACAAACGAAGCATTTATTACTCCTTTGCAAAAACAATGGGAGTCAAAGCCAGTGTCGATGTGTTTATCTACAACTACGATCTGGATGAATTTGAAACAATCGTCAACAACAATCTCCACAACTACGATTATTTTGTAATCCTTCCGCATGTCAGAAACGAAAATGCAAACATCAGCGAAGTCATTAAAAAGATACCACGCGAAAAAGTTCTGATTGTCGATCGTTTTCTGGAAGAACTGAAAAACTATCCGGTTGTTTATCAGGAATACGACAAGGATATTCAGACGGCTTTATTATGTGGACTTGATCTTCTCCGGAAATACAAGCGGTTGAATCTTGTATTTCCACAGGCTGAATATTATCCGCCATACATTGTTCGCGGCTTTCTTATTTTTTGCCAGATTCACGGATTCGACAGCACCATCATTGATCAGATGGAAGATACAGAAATTCACCAGGGAGAAGCCTACATCATTGTTTCTGATGATGATTTGTATGCATTTATCCGGAAAATCAAACAGAAAAAATGGACTCTCGGAATCGATTGCGGAGTTGTGGCCTACAACGAAAATCAGGTTAAAGAGATTTTGTGCGACGGAATCACCACGATTTCGACCAACCATGAAGAAATCGGGCAACTTGCAGCCCGGATGATTCTCACCCAAAAGTTCGAACGAATCAAAAGCCCTTTTCAGTTTATCCGGAGGAACTCGCTGTAGCAGGGAAATTGACTTTTAATACAGCCTCTTCTTTGTTTATATCTAATCTGACGAGAAGGGTAAAGGCTTGCATAAACACTTCGCATGCCAGACAGTGTTTGATACTATTCGTATTCTAAATGTTACCATTTAGAAATTCAAGGGTGATTTTTCGTAAAATTATATCAGGACTTCTATTTTTGTTATTGCAAAACAACACATTAACCGATGGCTCTTGAAATTGAACGTAAATTTTTGGTTGATTCCACTAAATGGACTCCAACCGGTCAGGGAACCAGTCTCATTCAGGCTTATCTGAGTATTGACCCAAACCCAACTGTCAGAATTAGAATCGCCGGAGAAAAAGCTTTCCTGACGATAAAAGGTCGTTCAGAAACCATTTCACGACCCGAATTTGAATACGAAATACCGGTTGATGATGCTGCTGAAATGCTAAAACTGGCCATTTCAAACCCGGTTGAAAAAATCAGGCATAAAGTTTTATACAAAGGATTTCTTTGGGAGGTCGATATTTTTTCAGGAGAAAACGCAGGATTGATTGTAGCCGAGATTGAATTAAATTCTGAAATTCAGGAATTTGAGAAACCTGACTGGATTCTGAAAGAAGTTTCAGGTGATCGCAGATACTATAATTCGTTCCTTTCGGAGCATCCTTTTCAGAAATGGAGCGACCGTATGGCCTGATTTTTGAGTGACAGGACAACATGTTTTTAAAACAATCGTTTTTAAAGATAGCCAATTAACCGATTAATTATGCAGTTGAAAAATCTAATTACAGGATTTTTAATCCTGATAAGTATTTCCACCTTCGCCGAAAACAATTCAACCGACCGGAAAAAAGAAAAAAACACCCAATCAACCGATTCAATTAAAGCGGGCATTGACTACCTGAAAAAGTACCTTCACACAAACAATGTGTGGCGATCGGACAACCCGGAAATATTAAACTCAGTTAACGGACTGATCCATTTTGTTGAAGAGGAACAAATCGACAGCATTCTGATCAGACTTGAGGATTTTCAGAAGAAAGAAGATTTTAGATACATCTACCGTTCTCCAAAGCAGGTGAGCGATTCGCTTCAGGTACCCGGATACCTGTCCCATCCCAGGATTCAGGAAAAAATGAAACAGCTCGACCGTGCGATATGGAACGGTGTTGACATGAAAACCATTCCTCTGCCTGAACCACTGACGTTCGAACCGAAAAACAAACTTCTACCTATTGCTCACGGTGAAGAAAAAACCATTCTGGAACGTACCGGAATTATTTTACCCGACAGCCTGAACAATTTGAATACGGTACCAGACTCCTTGGTTCATACACCAAATGATTTCCAGCGAATCAGAAATTGCAACGAACTGCGCACTGAAATGCTGGAAGATGCTCGCCTAAAGTACAACATTAAGATCCAACAGATTAACCGCGATGCCGCCATCACTGCCTACCGAAAATATGCAGTAAGGGTCTATTCCGACTCGCTGCAAAAGCAATTGAATGACTCTTTAAAACGTCAAAACAAACAAATTCTGGTTCAGTATAATGATTCGATTGTTCGGTCAGTTAATGATTCAATCAACCGGTATGTACAAACCTTACAGCGGTATGCCAAAAACGATTCGGTTAGTGTTTTGATTCAAAGTATGACAGGCAATCCGACTCAACTTTGGCTGCGAAATAACAAGCAATCAATCAGCAGAATGTATATCCAGAATGAACAAAAGGATTCGCTTGGAATACGCATCATGAACATAAACAAACATGCCCTCCATATTGTGATCGATGACGATGTGACCTTCAACCGGATATCTCACAAACAACACCGCGATTTTGTTTTCGAAAAGTTTAATCCCCATCAAAAGTTAACAAAAATCGAGAAAAGATACAAAGTATTTTCACCTTGGGAATTAGGAGGAAACGGGACATTCGGATTTACCCAAATGGCTCTCAGCAATTGGAAAAAAGGAGGTGAAAGTGCTTTTTCATTCCTGATGGTTTTGAAAGGATATGCCAACTATTCTATGGACAGCAAAATAAAATGGGAGAACAGTGCCGAACTGCGAAATGGATGGATCCGTCAAGGCGGAGAAGTTAATCAGACCCAGAAAAACGACGATAAACTGGAACTTATTTCACGACTTGGTATTAGCGCCTTCAAAAAATGGTATTACAGCACTGAAATTGATTTTGAAACCCAGTTCTTTAACGGCTACAAATACCCCGACAAAACTGAAACCATTTCGGCCTTTATGTCTCCGGCCAAAACATTATTCAAACTGGGTCTCGACTATAAACCAAACGATAATTTCTCACTGTTCCTTTCACCGATTACGGCTAAATATGTTTTTGTTCGCGATACAGCCCTGGTTGACCAGACCCGTTATGGTGTTTCTCCGAACAGACGTAGCTTCTGGGAACCTGGTTTAAATGCGGATCTTCGGTACAAGATCGATTTGACTCCCCGAATCAGTTATGAAACAAAATACAAAATGTTCATGAATTATCAACAACCATTTAAGAAGGTGGATATTTCATGGGAAAATACGATTGTGGCACAGCTGACCAACCGGATCAACATGACATTTATGCTCTTCATGCTTTATGACGATAATGTGACTTTTGCAACCGGCAGAATGGATGCCAGTGGTGAAGAAATATACAAGCCTAAATGGCAAACGAAAGAGATGATGACTATAGGCTTCTCATACAATATAAACCGGCACACATACAGGCAAAAGAAGATTTATTAATTACATTTGGCTGCTGAACGTAAACTGATAAAATAAACCCTCATCCGAAATTACTAATTATGAAATCGTACAAAAAATACTTCAAAATAACTGCAGCACCTGCTGATGTGTATAATGCACTAACAAACAAGGTGATTATTGAAATCTGGACCGGAGAGGATGCAGTGATGGAAGAAACTGCGGGTTCTGAATTTTCGCTTTGGGAAGAAAGCATTTGCGGAATAAACCTCGAATTTGAGAAAGACCATAAAATTGTTCAGGAGTGGTTTTTCGGTGAAGAAGATGAGGATAAAAAATCGATTGTTACGATCAAACTTCATCCGGATAAAAAAGGAACCATCATGGAAGTGGTACAAACCAATATTCCCGACGATGCTTATAAAAACATTGCCGAAGGTTGGGAAGAAGATTATTTTAACGGTTTAAA
This sequence comes from Prolixibacteraceae bacterium, assembly GCA_035648135.1. Classification (GTDB taxonomy): domain Bacteria; phylum Bacteroidota; class Bacteroidia; order Bacteroidales; family Prolixibacteraceae; genus Aquipluma. Next base: position 37,523 of record DASRMB010000020.1, on the reverse strand, counting down.
TCAATTGTTTGAGCAGTAAAATACTTGGACTGGTAACAGATAACAAAGATGCAGATTTCAAGTTTTGAAATCTGCATCTTTGTTATCTGAATGTTTTGCCAGCCCCTCATTACCGGTATCTGCAATGAATTTCCATTGACACCAATATTTTTTTCTAGAAAGTCAGGTAAATACCGCGGAAAGTGTCGTTTGGTGCAACGAATTTCCAGAATCCATAATACAACCCAACTCACCACTTTCAGCAATTGTTGCCCGGACTGGTTTCCTCTTGAGAACCTGATAGCTGCTATTAATTAACAAATGATAGTCGAGGCCAGAACTCAATTACTTCCCAGCGAGATAAGCAAAATACCAATTAATATTCCGGCGAGATACATCCCTTTTTTCCGGAGGTTTTTTTCATGAAAGACGACAGCTCCCAGTACAAACGAAATGACTACACCACCCCGGCGAAGTGAAGAGATAACCGAAATCAGTGAATCGGTATAGGTGAGTGCATTAAAATACAGGAAATCGGCCAAAACCAGAAAAACTCCAATCAGAGGAATGGTCCATCGCCAATGAAACGGAACACGAGCTTCCCTGGGTAACCGCCAGCGGGTAATTGCCAGTACAGGAAACAAAATAACAACCTGGTAAAACGAGAACCAGGCCTGAACAGCTAACCGGTCAACGCGGCGCATGATAAATTTATCGTACAATCCACTTGCTGCACCCAGCAGAGTTGCGGCTACAATAAACATCACCCATTTATTGGTCCTGAAATTAATTCCTTCCAGCTTACCCGTAGTCGATAATTTAAAAAAGAAAAAAAGTGTAACGATAATGCCCGACCATTGGTAAAGGTTAAGGTGCTCACCGAAAATCAGGATGGCTCCCATCAAAGTCCAGATAGGACCTGTTGCACGAATGGGGGCGGCTATGGTAATGGGCAGGTTTTTGACTGCAAAGAAGGCCAGTATCCAGCTCGAAACAACTATCGTCGATTTAATGAGAATAAGGCCATGTTCTTCCAGTGTAATTTCAGGAATGAATAGCTGAATACTTTTAAAAAAGCCGGGATATACTGAAGAGCCAACGGCTATTGGCAAAAACAGAATGGCACTTGTTAAAGTAGATAAGAAAAGTACCGGCAACACAGCATTCTGCTGAACGGATAATTTTTTAAAGACTTCATAAATCCCCAGTAAAAATGCCGACGAAAGTGCCAGAATTACCCACATATTCGATTTCGATTTTCACATTAAAAAGGATCCGATCTTTTAAAAAAGATCGGATCCTTACAACTCTTCCTCTAGCTTTAAGTTCTGTTATTTCCGGAACAGCGGATCGGCGCCAATTGTTCCGACTAAACTTTCGAAATAAGCTTCCGACTTGCAATGTTCAAGCATCTGTTTTGCCTTTTCAAGCCGGTCATTAATGTTTAATTCTTCAATAAAAATGGCATTGTGCTTATCGGCCATAAACTGATTAAAATATTCAATCCGTTCGGTAGAGAACGTAATATCTTTCTGTTGTTTTAAACGAAGACGATCGAGATACCATGCTGAATTCACTACATAATCGCGGTTGAAGTTTTTGCGTAATTCAGGATCGTTGATGCTCTTTCCTTTATAATGACCGTATGCCATTATATGAATCAGGATCTGAAGCGGCGGTATGGCAGCTTCAACACTTCCATCTTCAAAATAACTTAAAGCTACTTTTTGCTGTGCTTCAACAATATTGTTAATTCCGTCAACAAAATCTTCCATGTTCTGGATTTCCGGTTTTAGCATCCGTTCGTTGAATACCGATTGTGGTTCATCAAACAGACGGTTCATACAGCGGAATGCAAAATTACTGGTGATACGATAACCTAGTCGACTTGCCAGTACTTTTTGTCCTTTATAATCAAAGTCTTCCAGTTTTTCCAAGCATCCGGTTTCGATCAGCAAATTGGCATCGCGATCTTCAGGAACCAAACGTGCCCAGATTTCAGGAATTAAAATACTGATATCGTGGTCGAATCTGTTTTCAGGACCTACGTGGCCGGCAGCGGAAGAAAAACCCTGGTATTCAGTAAGAATGTACGAGAGCAATGCATTATTCAAATCGGTTGTAGGAACAAGCATGTTGAACGGGCCTTTGGTTAAGGCACCTTCAGAGCCGGCTCCGGTAGTTGATGGCGATTTGCCAGTCAGACTACAAATGAAGTCCATGAATAATTCCGGTGTTTCCTGATAGTGAATCGGGTTGTAAACACTTAATGGCCGATACCCTCTTTCCCGGTCAGCAGGATTATTTCGTCTTCCCGGAAGCACTGCATTAACCGCATGAATAACCGGATCGTTGCTTTCTATTTTGCGGAATAACCGAATTCCTATTTCGGCCAGATAGCTGTCGAAGTTATCCTGAGCAAAAAGATTTCGCTGCAAATAGCGAGGGTTTTTCGTTGGTTCGCCATCAACCATCCTTGGATGTGAGGGAACAACAAAGAAACCTTCTTTATTGGCATCAACTATGCTCCTGATGTGTTCTTTTACCGGATCGGTATATTTCTCGAAGTTAATGGCATCTTCATATAAATCAATGGCATCCTTTAAGGTAAGCGGTTCATAGTTGGTTAAGAAGGTATTGTTTTGTACAATATCTGCTTCTGCCTCCTTGTCGTAACCTCTTATAATCGCTTCATCAGGACGTTGAAACAAATAGCTTTCACAGTTTTTAGCAATCTTTACACTTTTATTTGGATATTCCGGATTTAGATTCTTCAACTGACTGGCAGGCAAAGTAATGGTTGCCGAAATATCATCTTCCATTTGGATTTTCTGACTTGGAATAAAGTCGGAGCGGAGTTTGTGTAAAAACCAATCGCCATCAGCACTAAAGCCGATACGCACATAACTGGCCGAAATCCAGCTGTGTTTATACATTAATGCATTTCCCTTACGCCCGTTTACAAATTCCACGCTGAAATCGTCTTTCCAGTCCGGAGAGGTAGCATCATCGCTACGATAAAGTCGTTTAATGTAAAGAACAAATGTCCGGATGTAATCAGGAATACTATTTAAAAAGGTATTGTACTCGTCGTTATATTGGTCAGAGGGGGTAAGCAATTTAACCGCAGATCCCAGCGTGCGTCTTGGACTTAAAAATGAACGGCTGGGTGCGGCATCGGGTCTAACTTTTTTCCAGCGGCCCGAATAATCGTATTTGATCAGCATGTCGGCCATTTTTGAATCCTCTTCCAGATCTTTAATGTAGAACGAACCGTATTTGATTGCATTCTGCATGGATTTGGAAATTTCAGATTTTCCACCTCCTGAAACCGTACTTGGTTTGTGGCAGAATATTCCTTCCGGAGCGGTATCAACAATTCGCCATGATTGCAGGGTTGGGTGTTTGACCAGTTGAAATTTGTGGCCTGTTGGATGTACATAGGTTTTATGCGGAGAAAGTTTTAACTGAAATTCCTTTCCGTCTAGATCCCACGATACCGAGTTTGTATTGATATCGATATTGGCATGTTCAGGAATGAAAATAATCTCCGGATAAGCCTTGTCGATGGCATAGTTTTCGGGTTTTACCTCAATGCGGTCGCCAAGCAGTCCTTTTACATTTTCAAAATGATAGGAAGCACCAAATTTTGAGGTGAAGTTGCTTCCAAAAAGTTTGTCATTCATGTTACCGCGGGCAAATGCAATTGCACCACCGGCATGCTCTTCTTCAGCCAATCCGAACAAATTTGCCGAATAACTGATTTGAGTTTTGATCTCTTTTTTGGAGTATCCGTAATAGTTATCTGCGATTAGGGTAATAACCACACCTCTTTCATCGCGGCAAGTCAATTTAAATGCTGTGCTGTTATTGTAAAGCTCATTTTCGTCTGTCCAGCACATGCCGTCAAAACGCTGACGTTCTGTGGCCTGGTCGTAATGAGGCAACCCAACGTCTTTCTTTTTTAACAATGTAAGCTGGGGTGCAAGAATAACACATCCCGTATGACCAGTCCAGTGTTCAATATCAAGAGCAGCATCATTTTCGGCCAGGTTGTGGTCTCCGGCATTTCCAAATATCGATTCAACGAAATCGAGGTTACTTACAAAACTTCCGGGCACGAAGAAACGGATTTCCATGCTCTTTTCACTGATTACACCTTTTGCTTCGGGACAAACTACAGGACGTAACAGTATTGAAACCATTACTTTAGCCTGTTCTTCCTGCATCGAAGTAAATGGCAACCTGTTTAATTCATCCGATGGATTTAATGCTTCGTGTAACAAGTGAGCAAAAGCTATCTTCGGAACCTCTATTTTATCTAATGCAACAGGTAAACCTCCTTCAACAATGTGAAATGTTCCTTTTGTTGTTCGTTTATCGGCAGCAGGATTGTTTAAAATTCCCTGTTTTAAACGATAGGATGTGAGGTATTCATTTTTAAAAGTGTCTCCATCGGGTGGCAAACTTAACTCCCTAGCCAATCCTGGTTGGTTTAATACAAATGTATTGTTCGGGATCATTAAACTCTTTGAGAATTCAACGTCTTTTAAGTAATCGGCAATAAAGTTCTGTATGCGTTTATCAGAGGGAGATTGATGACCCGATAATAAGCGGGATTTTTCCTTGAAACTTTTAATAAGGTTCTCGGTGAGCGAAATGAGCTTTGCATTCGAACTTTTAAGCTGATCATCAACGGCTTTACTAAACAATGGTTGACCCAACGCGGCCAGTTGAAGATTGATGTATTGGATCATATCTTTCCGATCCTTTTTGCTCTGTTTATAAGTGTTCATCAGTTCTATTGTTTTTAGTATACATTACCATGGATTATAACTCTTAAACGGTTATAATGTTTGATTTGAGAGCCTAAATTTGATAATCTTTAATCGATTGACATGTAATTGAATGTAAATGTTCTGTTATCAATTATTTTTTTGATAATTAAACGTCATTTTCAGGCTTAATTTGCTGATATACAATGCCACGAATGGTGCGTTCGGGATCGACAAATGTGAAGAATTTGTTATCTCTGGCTTTGAAGTATATTTTCTGAAGAAAGATAACGGTATAATGAAATGAGCTTCAAATGAAACTCCCGGATAACCAGACGAAAAACAAATGGGTTAATCCTCTGTTTTTCGTCTGGAGTCTTTGACTGAACCCTAACGGTTTGCTTCGGCAAATTCCCGTCCGCGACGCAGAGCTTCCAGGTTCATGTTGACCACGGCTTCTCCTTTTCGTCCAAAAATGGTGCGGATACCATCCTCAATTCTGGAGTATTCGATGTCGATAAATGGTGAAGCAGCGCCAAGCATCACCATGTTCGACGCGCGTGTATTGCCCACTTCTTTGGCAATAGCATCGGCATCAATGGCAATATAACGTGGCAGTTTGTGGATTTCTTCCATCACTTTTTCAATTTCCGGATAATTCGGAATATTGACAAATGGAGTAATGTTGGTTACCAGGTAACCCGTCTCTGACAAATACGGTAGATAACGAAGCGATTCCATCGGCTCTACCGACAGAATAAGATCGGCTGATCCTCCCGGAATCAAATCGGAAGCAATGGGCTGATCGGAAATACGCATGTGCGAATAAACAGCTCCACCACGCTGGCTCATCCCATGAGTTTCGGCCTGTTTGATGAGCAGATTTCCGGCCAGTGCAGCCTCTCCCAATGCCGTGGCAATGGATAAAATCCCCTGTCCGCCAACGCCTGCTAATATAATGTCTGATTTCATAATCGAGTTTCAAATTAAAAGTTATGTGTTTCGGGTTACGGGGTACGGGTTACGGGGTTCCCCGAAACCTGCAACTCGCAACATTGCATTCTGTTTACTGCGACTGATCACTGCCTACTTTTTATTCCTCTTCCGGCTTGCTGCCTTCTGGATGCATTCGCGACGTGGAATAATGACTGATACACCATCGTATGCAAATTCCTGACGGAACAATCGCACCATTTCATCGTGATTCTTTCTGAGTGGAACAATGCTGTGAATGTGTGCCGGATCGACTCCAACTCCAATGCAAATCGACTCAATTTTCCCTAAGGCCGAAGAATCCTGACCACCAGTCATTGAAATGGATTCATTATCTGAAATAACGATGGTGATACTTGATTTTTCATTAACTGCATCGAGCAAACCGGTAATTCCGGAGTGTGTAAACGTGGAATCGCCGATCATAGCGATGGAAGGAATTAAACCGGCATCGGCAGCTCCTTTGGCCATCGTAATGGAAGCACCCATATCCACACACGAATAAATCGTTTCGTAGGGAGGCAAAGCACCCAGGGTATAACAGCCGATGTCAGAAAACACACGACCTTTGGTGTAATCGGCCAGAGCTTCGTTCATGGCCAGGTAGGCATCCTGATGACCACAACCCATACACAATGCAGGTGGCCGGTTGGCAACGATCTCAGGAATAGCATAACCTTCAAACATTTCCTTCCCAAGCGCTTTGGCAATCAAATCCGGATTGAGTTCACCGTCGCGTGGTAAGGTTCCATCCAGACGACCTTTGACCGGTGTTCCGTTGGCAAAAAAGCCTTTCAGCATTTCTTCCACCAGGGGTGCACCCTCTTCCAGAACCAATATTTCATCACATTCCAGATCGAGCCTTTTGATGTAATTTTCAGGAAGCGGATATTGCGATACTTTAACCACCGGAAACGGACATGTTCCACCGGGGAAATGTTCCATCAGATAATTGTAGGCAATTCCACAGGCCACTATTCCCAGACTGTGATCGGTTCCTTTTTCGTAACGGTTATATTTTGATTCTTCTGAAAGTTTCAGAAATGAAGACTGACTTTCGAGCAAACCCTTGTACTTTCGGCGCGCAATGGCCGGAAGCAAAATAAACTGACGGGGATCAGCCGGCAACGAAAGTTCATTTTCAGGCAATACTTTTTTGCGGACAACTCCGGCACGCGAGTGAGCCAGACGGGTCGTTATCCTCAGCATCACCGGAACTTTGGTTAATTCCGACAACTCAAAACCATCGCGAGCCATATCGTAGGCTTCCTGCTGTGAAGAAGGTTCAAGCACGGGGATCATGGCAAATTTTCCGTAAAAACGCGAATCCTGTTCGTTTTGAGAGGAATGCATCGAAGGGTCATCGGCAACAGTCACAATCAATCCACCGTTAACACCGGTCATAGCAGCATTTACAAAAATATCAGCCGCAACATTAAGCCCCACGTGTTTCATACACGACATGACACGCTTCCCGGCATACGACATTCCTAAAGCCGTTTCCAGTGCTGTTTTTTCATTGGCCGACCATTTACTGTGAATATTTCGTTCTTCTGCCAGCGGATTATCCTGAATAAATTCGGTAATTTCTGTGGAAGGGGTGCCAGGGTAAGCATAAACGCCCGATATTCCGCCATCAATAGCTCCCTGACCGATAGCTTCAACTCCCAAAAACAAATGCTTTTGCATAGTTACTTTATTTAGTTTCAAAATCGAACCCAAAAATAGCGCATTCAGACTGTAAAACAACTGATCAAGGTTTGGTTTAAACAAAAGGTTCCAATTTAAATTCATTTTAATAGGGAAATCAAAGCAAAGAGGTGCCATTACAGACATCGGGATAGCTGTATGGCACACGGTGGGTTTTGTAGATACGTGGTGGGTTTCTGGTACAATCAATTGGAGCCATTTGTAGAGACGCACGGCCATGCGTCTCCCGGGACAATTACAACACAGGTGTATCTGCAAAGATTCATAGCAATGCGTTTTCCAGTACAATTAATCAGGATATCCACAGAGACGTACGTCCTTGCATCCCCCGACACAATCACACATCTGGTTATCAGTAAAGATTCATGGCGATGCGTTTCGCTGTGCAATTAATCGAGGACCTACACAGAGACGCACAGCCGTGCGTCTCTACACCAATTAAAAAGACAGTGATGTTCCGTAAATTACCTAAAGTGAGGCGACATCCGATATAATTAATCAGGGATTTTTGTAAAGACGCACGGATGTGCGTCTCCTATCGGATTATAGATTCGACACACACAAATATATGAAGAGGACTATGGCGATGCGTGTCTCTGTACAATTAATCAGGATATCCGCAGAGACGCACGGCCGTGCGTCTTTACACCCAATTCTTCAATCTTCATCCGGATAAGCAAATAAACGAAGGAGCTATCCAAAATATTTATCTTCTTTCCAATTTTTAGGATTTGACTGGATGTAACGGCTAATTTTCAGGTATTCAATTTCATCCCGGATAATATGATCATGAAACCGTGTTTGCCAAACAGCTGTTCCGGGCATTCCCCTGAAGTCATTAATTTTTGTAGTTGCGGCAGATTTAAATCCCGCAACAAATGAAGAGATAGATTTTGGCGGACGATAGGCTACACTATGATTGTTTGGCGAATCTGTTGGTTCCGATTCAATAGATTTACCTGATGTATCTCCTTGAAGGCCATTTTCTTCATTGGGAATAATCTGCAAAATGGCATGAATATGGTTGGGCATGATGACAAATCCATCACAAAACAATTCCGATCGCATATTAAAAGATTTCTCCCATTCCTCCAACACAATTATTCCGTAAACAGATAACTGAACCTCATCATTCGCAATTGAACCAAATAAACATTCACGATATGCTGAACAAATGGTAATAAAATAGATAGCCGGAGAATCATAATTCCACCATGCAGCCCTCGCTGAAGGAATACGAAAAATATCCTGAAATTTATCCATTGATCATTCGGTTTAAGGTTTATTAATGAAGATGATTTTGCAGTAATAAATTTAACAAAAAGCTCCCAAACAAACTCTATCCCTGCCGATTAGAAACCGGATATTTTCTAAAATTCATGTTTCATCCGTTTTTGTGTAAAGACGCACGGCCGTGCGTCTCTACACAAAATCCCAAATCAACCGTATTAGGAGACACGGCTGTGCGTCTCCCATACAATTACAGATTCGGCACACACATGAATATATGAAGAGGCCGGCAGTTCTTCTCCCAATACAACAATATTGATTATCCCTAACGACCAACGGCCGTGCCTACATAACTACAATCACCGGGATATCCCCAAAGATTCACGACCATACGTTTCCCTGTAAATACAATTGGGGGTCATTCGTAAAGACGCACGGCTGTGCGTCTCCTTGTGCAATGTAATTAGAGACGCACGGCCGTGCGTCTCTACACAAAATTCCAAATCAACCGTATTAGGAGACACGGCTGTGCGTCTCCCATACAATTACAGATTCGGCACACACATGAATATATGAAGAGGCCGGCGGTTCTTCTCCCAATACAATAATATAGATTATCACTAACGACCAACGGCTGTGCGTCTCCTGTTCAATTACACACACCGGTGTATCCCCAAAGATTCACAACCATGCGTTTCCCTGTAAAATAACAATTAGTTTCATTCGTAGAGACGCACGGCCGTGCGTCTCCCTGCACAATTACACACATCTTGTTATCCGCACAGACGCACGGCCGTGCGTCTCTACCCCAGATAATGATCCCCCTCTCCCACCAATTTCCACCTTTTCCCCTGACATTCCCTACAGCAAAACCCCACCCCTGTCATTTATCATTTCGTTGACGCCTGATTTTTTTGTATTTTGTGGTTTTCCAATTCTTCATCCAAATTCCTCAACTGATATGACTAAATATTTCATCATCATTATAGCTTGTGTAGTTATGATTTCATCATGCAAACCCGGAGAAACAAAACAAGGCGCTCTGGTCGGAATTTCCGAAGCCACCGTTTTCGCGGCCATCAAGGCTGTTACTGATACCGTTAAAGTCGGTGATGCGGCTTTGCTCGAAAAAGGCGTTAAACATGCCGCCTCACTCTGGCGCGATGCCGATGGGACTCCGGACGATTTCATTCAATTCTGCCGCGATAACTATACGGCCGATCCTATCCAAAAGGAAGCTTCGTTCAACCGGATCTCCGAATATATGGAATCGCTGTACGGACATTTCAACAGGCTGAGTCTGGATATGCAGGAAAATGTGCAGTTGCAGAAAGGCGATGTACTGCCTGTCGATCAGATTTTTGCTGGCTACAATCCCGGCGCCCATTTGAAAAACGATTTTTACGACAACAAAATAGCCTTTATCGTTGCCCTTAACTTCCCGTACTATACCACCGAAGAAAAAAACGAGGAGGCTGCCGGGTGGACTCCTTTGGAATGGGGCTATGCCCGTTTGGGTGACGCGTTCAGCTCACGTGTGCCTGCCAGTGTGGTTCTGCAGGAATCGAAAGTGGCAGCTCAGGGTGATGCCTACATTGCTGATTACAACATTTACATGGGTCATTTGCTGACTAAAGACAATCAGAAACTTTTTCCGGAGGACATGGTACTACTGAGCCACTGGAACCTGCGCGACGAAATAAAGGCCAACTATGCCAACAAGGAAGTCGGCTTCGAAAAACAAGCCTTGATTTATCAGGTCATGCAGCGTATCGTCGATCAGTCGATTCCGAAAGTGGTCATTAACTCCGGGAAACAGGACTGGAATCCGATCACCAACGAAGTTTCAGTTTCAGGGGTAAAAACCGAAAACACTCCGGAAAAAGATTTACGCTACCAGCAAATCCTAAATACTTTTCATGTTTATCAGGAAGTTGACAAATACAGTCCGGACATGCCAACCGCCATCCAGCGCGCGTTTTCGGCCGACATGCAGATTCCGCAGCCTGAAGTTGAAAAGCTATTCACCGAATTTTTAAGTTCACCGCTAATCGGCAAAGTGGCCGAAATCATCCGGAAACGTCTGGGGCGAGACCTGTCACCCTGGGATATTTGGTACGACGGGTTTAAAGCCCGCAGCGCCATTTCCGAAGAAAGTCTGAATGCGATTACCGAAAAAAAATATCCCGACGCCAAAGCGCTGGAAGCCGATCTGGGAAACCTGCTACTGAAACTGGGCTTCACCAACGAAAAAGCTGAATTTATTGCATCGCGTGTTTCGGTTGATCCGGCACGTGGTTCCGGACACGCCTGGGGCGCACAGATGAAAACCGAAAAAGCACACCTGCGAACCCGCATTCCGGAGACCGGTATGAACTACAAGGGCTACAACATCGCGGTTCACGAATTTGGCCACAATGTGGAACAAACCATTTCGCTGAACGACGTTCCGTATTACATGATCAACGGCGTTCCAAACACGGCGTTTACCGAAGCGCTGGCTTTTGTATTTCAGGAACGCGACCTCTTTTTGCTGAACCTGAAAGACAGCAATCCGGATAAAGAAAGCCTCAAAACACTGGACATTTTCTGGACACTGTACGAAATCATGGGTGTTTCGGTCGTTGATATGAAGATGTGGCAATGGCTGTATGCCAACCCTGAAGCCACGGCTGTTGAGTTGCGAGATGCCGTTCTGCAAATCAGCAAGGATGTTTGGAATTCGTATTATGCACCGGTTTTCGGGATGAAAGATCAGACGATCCTGGCAGTTTATTCACACATGATCAATTCGCCGATGTATCTGCCAAACTATGCCTTTGGCGACCTGATTCATTTCCAACTCGAAGAATATTTTAAAACCCACGAATTTGCTCCTGCTGTCCTACGCATTTTTGCCCTCGGACAACTCACTCCCGACGAATGGATGAAAAAAGCCGTTGGCGCACCGCTCTCGAACGAGGCGATCCTGAAAGCGACTGAGCTGGCGGTTAAAAAGATGGAGAAGTAAGTGGGGTACCGAAGATCGGGTGCACATATTATTACGTCAGAATGATTGACGGTACGGTCAGGGCATGTCCTGACCATACTAGCTTGACCGTACGCATGCCCTGAACATACAAAACTCTACTGACCCTATAATTTGGTTACCGAATTACACCGATTGAATAAAAAAATCGGGCGCATGCAGAAATTTCAGGTAAGGAGGCCGTTACGGTCAGGACATGTCCTGACCATACGAACAAAACTGCCCTGACCCAATTGACGGTACGGTCAGGGCATGCCCTGACCATACGCACCTGTGTTCTATCTATTCGTTTCTAAAATCAACAACATAAAATGATTAAATATCATAGCCCACTAAATTCCACGACGGGAGACCTTGCATCCTGCATGTTCTGAAAAGAGGCTCTTTAAAGAACAAATCACAGAACTTCAGTAGCCGAAACTCCCTTCCCTCTTTGGGGAAGGGCTGGAGATGGGGCGATGTCCTGACCATACTTGGACCATTCAAAACCGATAACTTGGTTACCGAATTCCCCAAATGAATAAAAAAAACCCACAATATAGCAGTCAGGAGTACGGTCAGGACATGTCCTGACCATACAAAACTCTACTGACCCTATAATTTAGTTACCGAAATACACCGATTGAATAAAAAAATCTGGAACATGCACAAAGGTCAGGTAAGGGGGCCAGTACGGTCAGGGTATGTCCTGACCATACCAACAAACTGACCCTGACCACTGAAGTTGAGGTCAGGGCATGCCCTGACCCTACGAAATAATTTGATATTCATTCCAATAAAACGGTTTCTTAACTCATAAACCCTATTTTTGCTGAACACTGTTAAAAACATCAAAAAAAAATGAAGAACCCTTCCATACTGGCTGTCGTTTGTGTTTGCCTGTTTTACCTGACGTCGTGTAACACTCCGGAGAAAAAAACCATAGAATATTTTCCCGATGGCTCGGAGATTCCTGCCTGGTTTGGCGACACGGCCAAAATTAATCCGGACACGCTGGGCGTTCAACTGGTGATAACCGATTTTGGCGCAGTAGGCGACGGACAAACCCTGAACACCGTGGCCATCCAGAAAGCCATCGACGAAGCTTCTGCTCAGGGCGGCGGAGTAGTCATTATTCCGGAGGGACGCTTCCTCACCGGCGCTTTGTTTTTCAAGCCTCACTCCCACCTCAACGTGCGCGAAGGTGCCACCTTGCTGGGATCTGACGATATTTCCAACTTTCCCCTCATGCCCTCGCGCATCGAAGGACGCAGTGTCGATTATTTTCCGGCCGTGGTGAATGCCTACGGTGTCGACGGGTTTACAATTACCGGCAAAGGCACCATCGACGGAAACGGATTAAAATACTGGGAAGCCTTCTGGCAGAGGCGCGCTGAGAATCCGAAGTGCACCAACCTGGAAGTTTCACGTCCGCGACTGGTATTTATTCAGCACAGTAACAATGTACAGTTGCAGGATGTTAAGCTGCATAATTCCGGGTTCTGGACCACCCATCTGTACCAATGCAACAACGTGAAAGTACTGAACCTGCATATTTTTTCGCCGGTTTCGCCGGTTAAAGCGCCGAGTACCGACGCCATCGATGTGGATGCCTGCTCGAATGTGCTGATCAACAGCTGCTACATGGAGGTGAACGATGATGCGATAGCCCTGAAAGGCGGCAAAGGTCCGTCGGCTGACACCGATCCGGACAACGGCGCCAACACGAACATCATCATTCAGAACTGTACGTTTGGCTTCTGCCATTCGGCCGTAACCTGCGGAAGCGAGTCGATTCACAACCGAAATATTCTGGTGCGCAATTGCACCGTCGACGGACCGTCGCGCGTGTTGTGGCTAAAAAACCGGCCCGATACACCACAACTTTACGAATACATCACACTTGAAAATATAACAGGGAAAGCTGACCGGCTGATCTACGCCAAACCATGGGTCCAGTTTTTCGATCTGCAGGGACGTGAAACGCCACCGGTATCGGTATCCAATCACATTACTTTTCGGAACATCAGCCTGAAGTGTAAGATTTTTGCCGACATCGATGTTTCGGCAGCCGACAGTTTGAAAAATTTCACCTTTGAAAACCTGAATATCACCACAGAAAACGGCGAACTAAACCAATCGATGATCGATGGCCTGACGCTGAAAAATGTGAAAGTAAACGGGAAGCTGATCGATTAAAAAAACAAAAGAGGCTGTCTCAAAACTAATTTGGCTCTATCACGGATAGTGTGGAATTTAACTTATAATCGCAAATAGAACCGCTTGATTTTATTGTTTAAATAGGGTCTGCTGAAAAAACTACATTTAACCACTTCGTGGTTAAATGTGAATAGCCCCGAATGAAATTCGGGGAAAAGACAGAACCCAAGTCCCGAACCCTGATAAGGGTTCAATCGATGTTAACGCATTATTATTGAACCCCTTTCAGTGTTCCGAATCATCTCGTATTTTCATCCACCGGTTTCACCGGCGGTTATTCATATTAAATCCTTTCAGGATTTCTTACAACTCCCAGGTTGAAGGTGAAATTTTGAAAGTGCATGGGTTTTACATCATCAATTCAAATTTCCTTGCACTTATTTGAAATAAATAATCATTATCTAAATGAAATACAGTGGCTTCTGAGTTTTTCAGAAAACCATAAATAAGGTAATAAGGTTGTGTTTATATGTTTACTTTTTCTACTCTGGTTATGTTTTAAAAAAACTGGTTCTGCCAGGGCTAAAGCCCATTGCGCTTATCATCACAGATCCGTTACATGAATGTGACAGCAAAGGATATCGCATGAAACATCATTAAAGCGGTCTTCTGAAAAACTTCAAAGACTAATACATATCAATTCTAAATATCATTCCGGGATTTGAAATATTGTATGAAATTTCCCAGCACGACCACATGAATCCTGTAACCAGGTCACCGTTTCTCACGCCTGACTTCAGACTAAATCCCTTGTAAATATTATAATATAAGCTAACATCGTAATCGTCTTTTATCCAAAGTTCAGTCTGTGATTTTTTACTTTGGAATCTGTTTTTTTCATTGTAAAAATTGGTCTGATAGTAGGCTCCAATGGCTAAATCCGGATAGAAGTAATAACCCGCAGAAATTCGTGCGCCAAAATTCATGAAACTTTCGTCTATCAGGTATTGCTGCTTGTCGATTGTCAAACTGTCAATTCTCAAATAATTCAGAAAAGGGGTGAATTTGAGTCCAAATTGATTGTTCTCCGATTTGTAAAGTTGAATGGGTGCACCCAATGAAAACTCTGTTATGTTGCCCGAGGTAGAATATCTTGGATTGAGATTAAACCGTTCATTAATTTTGTAATAGTATTGAAGGCCACTGGAGAAATCTCCATTTACATCAGTCCCCAGCACAAGCATTAAAATACCACGTGAGTTTCTTGTCATATCCTCATCGTTCAAGCTATATCCGGGTTGAATACTTCCAAAGTAGTATTTCGGCTTAATGGGGGAAAATTTAACTGAATGGGTATTCTCCTGATGTTGAAGGTAATTATTCGCGTATTTCCGTTCCGCTATATAAATGCTGTCATTTACGTCATCATCCCTGTGTCCGCGAAATCGTGAGGTGAATTTCTGACTCGAACAGGTCAAAAAATGATCATACATGATCCGGGCGCTGTCAGCCAATCCCAAATTCTCAAATGCAAAGCCTTTTAAATAATACCAATCAGAATAGCTATAAATATCAGAATAAATGGAGGGTAGAATATTCAGCCCGGCCATCGATTTTTGGTAATCTCCTTCGATCAATGATTGATTGATCATTCCATATTGTTTTGACAATTCAAAATCCGATTGTTTCAGCAGTTGATCTCTTTCAAGTCTCTTTTTAAAGGGGTAGCGATTTTTAAGTTTGTGCAATTCAACTTTAAAAAGTTCATAATTGGCAGTATCAACCAATTGATGAAATTCATTTCTTAGGGTAATTGAATTCTTTCGGTTTACCTTGTATTCATAGATTCCCTTTTCCCGATTCAATAAAATCCTTTCTGGTCGAATCGTCGCACAACCGATCATCAAAAAACAGATCAATAGGTTCAGTAAATTGGTCAGCTTCATAAGTCGTAGAATAGTTGATTTGGTTTTCAAATATCATTTTATTCAAATAGAATCTGTCGGGTAATTATAACACCATCAGCCTGTAACAAAAAACAGTCGTGTGTTTTTTCTCCTGAATTCTTCCGTTTAAAAATAGAAAAAGAAAGGATAATATAACATAAAAGGTATAAAGTCTGTTTAAATTTATGCAATAAAGACATAAAACACTGACTGTTAGCTTTTTCGGGTGTACGACAAAATTCCCTTTTTGGTGTTTCTTTATGATTTTGTTTCTTGCTTGCAAAAATTTTAATGCCACAAAAATTAAGGTATTGATGTTTTTGATCCAATAATATTCAGCCCGTTTCGGGTTGCGACTTTCGGTCGCTCGTTAAGCTCCAATTTCATTGGATGGTCATCAACATTTAACCCATACGGGTTAAGCACCGCAACCCTTAAGATTAAAGGGCTTTCCCCTAACTCCAAAGGAGTTTAATATTAAAAAACCCCCAGTCGTAACTGGGGGAAAGATACTTATCACAGAACGCAACCCGAAACGGGTTGAATATTCATACATTAACCACCAATATATTAGTCACAAAAGCATCAAGGTTTAACAAAGCAATAGATTACAAATTAGAAAAGTTTTTTCGTTTTAGGAATTTTGTCGTACACCCGTTTTTTCCTGAATCAGGAGGTTGACTCAGCGGGTAAGTCCGGATGATCTTTGAAATGCTTATCTTAATTCGGTTAAGGATTGAAGGTTTTGAAACAAAAGGAAAACAAGATGACCGATGGACAGATAAGGCAAGCCGAAGCTTCAACAGGAACCGGATATAAGAAAAACCAACTCAACCCAAACGATATCCTGTTTTTTTCTTTCCTTTATAAAACGATAAACAACTGAACCCAAACGTTTTTTTACCATGAAACTATTTCTGCTTCTTTTAACCACATTCGTGGTATTGCTATTGAGTCCGGACAATGAAATTTCGCAGTGGAGGGGTCCTGCCCGCGATGGTATTTATCCTGAAACGGGGCTATTGAAAGGATGGCCTGCCGAAGGACCAGCCTTAAAATTAAAAATCAAAAACATCGGGAAAGGATTGTCACAGCCCGTGGTATATAAAAATGTAATCTATCTGACCGGTCTTAAATCCGATACCCTCGATGTTATTTCGGCTTACGATATGGAAGGGAAGTTACTTTGGGAAAAAACATACAGTCATGCATGGATCAGAACATATCCGGAATCGAGGGGAACGCCAACCATCGAAAACGACCGGATTTACCTGATTGGTGGAATGGGCGACCTGGTTTGCCTGAGTACCAGGGGGGGAGAAGAAATCTGGAGAAAAGAACCACTAAAAGATTTCGAGGGTAAAAATATGTACTGGGGAAATGTGGAGTCGGTACTTTTAACCGACGAGGCTGCTTTATATGCTACCGGTGGCGATCAGACAACCCTTGTGGCCTATCACAAAGAAACCGGCGACTTACTCTGGAAAACCAAAAGTGTGGGAGGCAGCAAATCGTATGCTTCATCATCGTTGGTCGAATGGGCCGGAATGAAAATCGTACTGCTACAAACTTCCGACGATCTGATCGGGATAGATGCCGCGAACGGAACTGTCCTTTGGACTTACAACACCATTCAGTATCATAAAGAAAAAGGGGGAGGCGAAGCAGCAAACACGCCTCTTTTCTACCAGGGCGATATTTTTATTACCTATGGCAACGAGCAGCCTGCTATGCTTTTTCATATGGCCGACGATGGAAAATCGGTTTCCCTGAAATGGAAAAACGATGTGCTCGATACGCATCATGGTGGTTTAGTGCTTCTCGATGGAGCCATTTATGGCTCAACAATGCTCGATAATACAAGGGGTAACTGGGCATCGGTTGATTGGGAAACCGGAAAAACCAACTGGGAGAAAACATGGTTTACCAAAGGATCGGTTATTTCGGCCGATGGGTTGTTGTACTTTTATGAAGAAAAAAGAGGAAATGTTGCCCTGGTAAAACCCGATACCAGCGAGCTGAAAATAATCAGCACCTTTCAGGTAAAAGGTGGCGAAGGACCCCACTGGGCACACCCATCCATTTATAACAAAATGTTGCTCATCAGGCATGGAAGCGTATTGCTGGTTTACGATATCGCAGAATAAGAAAAAGCCCCCTAAATCCCCCGATGGGGGACTTTTTGATCGTGCAAGACCATGTTATTTGCCCTTTAAGAAACAAATTTTCAGAACTTCGGAAATCTATCCCCTTCCCCTACTTCTGCCTTCCAACTTTTTTAACCACCGAGTGAACTGAGTAATTGCAATTTCCCTGAAACGACAATCTCTTTTTTCTCTGTGATACCTCCGTGTTCTCTGTGGTTAATAGTTTAATTGAACCATATAGGCACATAGAAAAAGCCCCCTAAATCCCCCAAGGGGGACTTTTTGATCGTGCAAGACCATGTTATTTGCCCTTTAAGAAACAAATTTTCAGAACTTCGGAAATCTATCCCCTTCCCCTACTTCTGCCTTCCAACTTTTTTAACCACCGAGTCGTTCTTCCCTGAAAACTGCGACTGATCACTTTCTTTCCTTCTTTCTTCCTACCTTTAAACCATCGCACATCAAACTTTAACCAACACAGGCATGTTGCAAAAAAATATTCAGGCATTATTTCATCCCGAACGCTACCACGGCTGGGGTAAAACCCGAAAGTATTTCGAGGGCTGGTACTACAAAATAGTAAGTGCCGACGAAAAACACGCTTTTGCGATTATTCCCGGAATTGCCATGGACAACAACGGACAGAAACATGCTTTTATTCAGATTCTGGATGGAATAAATCAAACGGCAGAATATCTGAAATTCCCGGCTGACGAATTTGTTTCACAAGCCGATACTTTTCAGACTGAAATCTCCGGCAATACTTTTTCGGGCACTCAGCTCAGGCTGAACCTTAAAAATGCCAAAGGCGAATTACAGTTTAAAAACACGGTTCCCTGGCCCAACCAATGGTATTCGCCGGGAATAATGGGCCCATACACTTTTGTGCCCTTTATGGAATGTTACCATGGTATTTTAAGTATGGATCACGCGATACAGGGCTCTCTGGAAATAAACAATACGACGATTGATTTTACGGGAGGACGGGGTTATGTGGAAAAAGACTGGGGACACTCTTTTCCCAGCGCCTATATTTGGATGCAATCGAACCATTTTAGCGAAACCGGAATTTCATTAAACGCATCGGTTGCTAAAATACCCTGGCTCGGAAGTTCGTTTGTTGGTTTTATTGCCGGTATTTATCTGAACAGGCAATTGATCCAATTTACGACCTATAACTCCACAAAGCTAATCCGCTCGCTTGCTACTAAAGAAACGGTAGAACTGTTCATGGAAAACAAAAAATACCGGCTCGAAATTGTGGTAACCCGAAACCATGCCACCGAACTGGCATCACCAATTGCAGGGTTTATGGATGGACGCATCAGCGAAAGTATGACATCGAACCTGGAGGTGAAACTGACCAATCGGAAAACCGGAGAAACCGTATTTGCCGATACCGGCCGTTGTGCAGCTCTTGAGGTGGCCGGTGCAATCGATGAAATAACTTTGAACCGAGAAGCCTGAACTTCATCTATCAATCCGCTGGATTTTGATTTGGTAAATTAAACCCGAAACCTGTAAGCTACAACTCGTATGGCCGATGTGCACAGTACCGAAATACGGAGCTACAACATGAGCCGCATCAAAGGAAAAAACACCAAACCAGAAATGCTGGTAAGAAAATTCCTTTTTGCCAATGGTTTCCGTTACCGCCTGAACCTTAAAAATCTCCCCGGAAAACCTGACATCGTATTACCCAAATATAAAACTCTCATTTTCATTAACGGCTGTTTCTGGCACGGACACGAAGGCTGCCGATATTTCGTAATACCCAAAACCCGCACCGAATGGTGGCTTAAAAAAATCACTGACACTCAGATTCGCGACCGGAAATCTGAACTGGAATTGAAAAAACTGGCTTGGAAAGTGATCGTCATTTGGGAATGCGAATTGCGAAACAAGTTATTGGAACAGACACTACTCCTTATAAATAACTCTATAACATAGCGTTGTTTCTTCTCAGAAAAATATTATGATTTAAATTACATATGTGACTCGGATTCGGTTGACTATAAAGTCACATTCTCCTACATTGCTCCTGTATGAATCCACAGGAATTATTTGGTAAAAAAATACGACAATACCGCACACAACAAGGTATGTCACAGGAAGCACTGGCCTTGAAGGCAGGCTTAGACAGAACGTATATCGCCAGTGTTGAAAATGGAAAGCGCAATGTTTCCATCCAAACTATCCACAAGTTTTTAACTGCACTTAATATTCCCTTCAGTGATTTTTTTGCTGATGTTACCGAACTTTAACTAGTCCCATGGCTATACCTATTATTGACCTTTTTGCAGGTCCCGGAGGATTAGGAGAAGGATTCACCAGTATTACAGATGAAAATGGGGAACGTGTATTCCAAATAAAGCTATCGATTGAGAAAGATGAGTTTGCTCATATGACTTTAAGATTAAGAAGCTTCTACAGGCAGTTCAAAAAAAAAGATGTTCCAGAAATCTACTATTCCTACATAAAGGAAAATAATCTAAAGAAACAGGCTAAGCTTCTTGAACAATTAAAGACAGACTTCAAGATCGAATGGGATCATGCGGAAGATGAGGCATGGAGATACGAATTACCTTATCCTGAAGAATTTGATAAACAAGGAAAGAAAAAAGGCGGATATACTGATACTGAAATTATAGAAAAGAACAACGAAATAGATGAACGTATTTGCAACTCATTGCTTGAAGAACAAGAATTTTTACTAATTGGTGGACCGCCATGCCAGGCATTTTCATTAGTTGGAAGAGCAAGGAACAAAGGAATATCAGATGATGATCACAGGGTACATTTATATAAAGAATACCTGAGAATAATTGCCAGACATCATCCTGCTGTTTTTGTAATGGAAAATGTGAAAGGATTATTATCTGCGAAAATTAAAGAGCGAAAGGTATTTGATTCTATTAAAGAAGATCTTAAAAATCCAAATATCGTTTTTCCTGAACTGAAGTCTCCAAAATACAAAGTCTTCTCATTAGTTAAACCACCTGACTGTTTTGATTCAGATGGTTTCCCAATTTACAACAATGATACTGATTACCTGATTAAATCAGAGAAATATGGAATACCACAAAGGCGGCATCGGGTTATTCTTCTTGGTATCCGGGAAGATTTAGAAGTACAAAATCCTGAAATTTTGCTGCAAAGTGAAGAGATAAAATTAAAAAGCATAATAGGTAATTTACCTGTTTTAAGGAGTGGGATTGGACGGGAAGTTATTGGTGAAAACGAAAAAGGAAATCATATTTATTCTAAAATTAAAAACAATCAATCCAACTGGGAAGATGCAATCATTCTTTCCCGAAAAAGATTGAACTACTTATTTTTGGAAAGGGATAAGTCAAACGATATTAAATTTCCAACCACACAAGGGAAAAACTTTTTCAGCTGCAAACTTGATGAAAACTCAAATCCACTTTATTCTGATTGGTATTACGATCCCAGACTTAATGGAGTATTAAATCACGAAACGCGAACTCATCTGAAAGAAGATTTAATACGCTATTTATTCTCTGCTTTATATCTGGGTAAAAACGGTGATTTTCCAAAACTCAGAGATTACCCTGAATGGTTACTTCCCATGCACAAGAATGCGAAAGGCGGCAAATTTGCTGACCGCTTTCGCACACAACGCCCTGAATTACCTGCAACAACAATAACCAGTCATATTTCGAAAGATGGTCATTACTTTATTCATTACGATCCTTTACAATGCCGGAGCTTAACGGTCCGCGAAGCTTCCCGCATACAAACTTTTCCTGATAATTATTATTTCTGCGGAGCTCGAACCGCCCAATACCATCAGGTTGGAAATGCTGTACCGCCATATTTAGCAAGGCAGATTGGAGAAATTGTTGCTAATATCTTTTGTGATTAAAAAAAAATGAATGAGCTTTTAAATATTGTTAGGAAAAAGTACTTTTTAAAACTTGGAGATTACCGTTTTAGCCCAATTATGGACGCAAGTGCTGGTATATCACTTGAATATTGTAAGAAACTGAGTAATGATAAGTGTAAAAAATCACCTTTATTCTTTTGTTTCCCAGAGAAAAAAGGTGCTTCCTTATGGACGTCAATTGCAATTTTGAGAGAGTATTTCTATGAAGATGCCATTAAAAATGAAGTTGAAGGAATTGAACTCAAAAGGAATGATAAAGTCAAAATATTTAATTGTATTGCACAGATCGAAAGAATTACTAAAGAAATAGTCTATTTAAAATTTAGAGACCAAGGTGGTATTCCAATCAAACAAAATCTCAGATCTCAAATAAGCAAAGTACCAGCTCAAAGATCCTTAAGTTTAAAGAATAGATTTTCAGTAAATTATAAGGAGGCAAAAACAGGAAGAAATACTATCTCAAAGATATTAGTGCCTGATGACTTAATTACTATAAATCAAAACAACCTTGATTCAAAAGTTCTAATAGTTACAGGTAGGGGAAACGTCCAAATACTACGTGACTTATTGAACAATACTGAAATTTATAATGAACCACTTTCAAAAATTTTTATAGAAAAGAAAAATTTAATACTTACTCCAGATTTGAAGGCTTATAAAGATTTGTTCAATAACGATAGAAAAAATAAAATAATTGAATTTATTGAGTCTTTAAAGAAATTGACAAAGCTTATTGATTTGGAGGAAGCAAAGTCAAAAATAAACGAAATAATAAAAAGAATGCTTGTTGAAGATACAATTTCACTTGAATTGGATAGTTGGATATTCCGGTGATGCTGACCCCCCTTGTCCGGTGATGTTGACCCCCCACAAGGATTATGGTTCAGAGAACTTGAATGACTGACAATTTTACCGTTTTTTTCTTAAACTTTCACCTTTTAATTCAATTCTATACGAGGTATGCACTATTCGGTCAAGAATCGCATCAGCAATGGTTTCTTCACCGATTACATCGTACCAATTGGCAACTGGCAATTGACTGGCAATAATGGTTGATGATTTACCATGCCGGTCTTCGATCATTTCCATCAAATCCAATTGTTGTTGCTGCTCCAAATGGGTCAGTCCAAAATCATCCAAGATCAACAAATCAGTCTTTGCAAGACTTTCAAAGAACTTGAAGATCGTCCCTTCGATTCGCGAGATCTTTGTTTTCAGCAGGAGTTTCTGAAGATTATACCATGCCACTTTGTAGCCTTGAGCGCATGCCTGGTGGCCCAGTGCCGAAGCCAAAAAGCTTTTTCCGCAACCCGTGGCACCAGTGATTAAAACAGATTCTCCTTTAGAAAGATACTCGCCAGTTGCCAGTATAGTGATCAATCCTTTGTCCATTCCTCTGGAAGCATCCAGATAGAGTTCTTCAATGGAAGCCTGATAACGGAACCGTGCGTTCTTTCTGAGGCGTTCAAAACGGTTGTTTGTTCGTTCCTGTTCTTCAGCTTGCAAGAGCAGTTCCAGTCCTTCACTTAGGGTCAGTTCGTGTTGCCTTCTGGTTTCGGTCAAGGCTTGCCAGCTGCGGCTCATTCCGTGTAACCGCAGGTGGCTTAATTGTGATTCAATTTGCATCATAACATGTTTAAATTAAAGAGTTAAAAACTAATTGCTGTTTGTTCGTAATATTCTCTCCCTCTGAGATTTTCATGATTTGGAAGTGGTTTTTCCGGCTTTGTTTCCGTCTGGTCGGTCATCTTGTTTGTCAGGATGTTCAGGATAAACCGGTAAGAGTAGTTTTGGTACTCGATGGCCATCAGGCAGGCTTTATGGAAATCTTTCTGATCGGTTTTTCGTTGCAGGTTCAAGAGGCCGTCGCACGAGCGGTACAGTTGCTCCGGATGCCTGTTTTGTGCAAACATTAACCCGATGAGCTGGTGAAGTTCATCTGATTTTAATTTGGCTTTGTTCAGGTAATAATCAGGGCTGCGATCCATGTAGTGTTGGTGTGCCGAACACAAATGCTCTTTGTCGGTGGTATATCCACCAGGTTTGTAATCTCGAACATGAACAGCTATTTGCTCACCTTTGGCATAAATATGAACCATTGAACGGGTATAGATCACCTTTGCAGACTGACCGATATAGGTGTATGGAACGCTGTAATAATGCTTGTCCTGTGCCAGGTAAATGTGATTGTTCTTGGCCACTTTTAACTCCCGGTAGTATTTTAACTCGAAGGGCTGTTCGGGCAGGGATTGCAACAAATGCATTTCATCGGCCAGAAACTTTTCTTCCCGGCAATATGGTTTCTGCTGCATCCGGGTCTGGTTGTGTTCCCTGATCTTTTCTTTTACAGCCTTATTCAGCGAAGCCAGATCGAAAAACTGCTGGTTTCGCAACTTGGCAAATACCCTGGAATAAACCAGTTTTACCTGATTCTCTACCAGTGCTTTATCTTTTGGTTTTCGGGCACGGGCAGGGATTACGGTGGTGTGGTAATGATTGGCAAAGTCTTCCAGAGCGCGGTTAACATCTGGTTCGTAACGGCTCGCTTTTACAATGGCTGACTTCAGATTGTCGGGTACCAGAACCTGTGGCACACCTCCAAGTTCCTGAAGGCAACAACCCAGCACATAAAGAAAATCGCTAATGTTCTGGCTCCTTACGGCCATTGCAAAACTGTAATCGGAATACGGCAAACAAGCCACAAATACTTGACAAGGCACAACTTCTCCGGTATCAGTGTCAATGTAGGATAGTTTCTTCCCGGCAAAGTCGATAAAGAGTTTTTCTGCGGCACAGTGCTGCAATACCATTGAAGGTTTGCGGGCAATGAGTTGTTGCGACAGGTGATAGCAAAACTGGCTGTGGCTGTACCCCAACGGATAATCACTGCGGTACTCTTCCCATAACAATTGTTTGGTTACCCCAACCCGGCCAAGCTCTTTTGAAAAGTAATCCAGATTCGTTTTGAAATGCTCGAAACGATTATCCTTGTAGGCCGGGTTGCCTGCATGAAACCTGGCTTCCATGATAGGGTCGTCCAATGCCAGGAGGGCCTGGATATCCAATGGCGACAAGGCAACTTTTGCAAGGTAGGCTTTCACCGTATTCTTGCTGATTCCCAAACTGCGGGCAATAAACTTGATGCCTTTGCCCTGCTCGTGTAACTGTAATAACTGTTTGATCTGACTCATGGGTCTTGGTTTTCCGGCCATTCGAGTGTCGTATTAGTGGTTTGTTTACCACTAATGAACCAAAACCTGTGGTGAAAATTGGGAAGGGGGTCAACATGCTCCGGATTCGGTCCCGACCCGCGAATCAAAGGGGTCAGGATGCTCCGGATTTTGCAACCCATTTTGCAACTTCAAAGGGGGTCAGTATATGCCGGACTGTCACACAAAACACGTGCAAAAAACCGAAAAAAACTAATGAATCTCCGGAGGAAAGGGGGTCAGCTTAGTCCGGATTATCCAATAGTCAACTTTTATGTTTCTTTCATGATTATAGTAGTGAGATTCCGCAGATTAAATTCTTGGAGAATAAGTATCCTGGCTATCAAGAATTACTTCCTCAAAAATTGAGAGCAGTCGTAATTAATGATATAAATCAAATAAATGATTATCCAAATACAATCAAAGGTTTTTTAGATAATAAAATTCCAGTCATTTTTATTTCAAATCGAAATATTGAAAATACAACTGAATTAGATTTATACAAACGATTGTTTAATGGCAATCCTGAATATTACAGAATAAATTGGAATATAGATAAGATAAAGGCATTATGTAAATGTGAAGAGAATGACTATATCGACAAGGCACTTTGGATACAATGTAAAAGATATGCTAAGCAAAATATTCAAATCAAAGTAGTGGAAGAAAATGAACTGGACAAGCTAGCTCCAAAGATTCTAAAACACATAAAAGAACTAGACAGTTCTGAAAGATTACAAAAATCATTTTATAATTCTTTCTATCCTGCTTTATATGCACTTAAGAATTCAAGTCAAACCAATCAACAAATAAAGGATCTAATCCTTGAATTCCAGATTGTATTTAATGAAATCAGATATTTGGGTATCAGCCAGGAAATTGTTAGCGATATTGAAAATGCAATTCGTTTAGCATCCGATTTTAAAGAAAATACGAAAGTCTACAGTTTAAGCAGCAACATTTTCACAAATAGATCATCCACCCATACAAATCCAAAAATGAAAATACCTGTAGAGATGAATAAGATTAATATTCCTACATCTACGACAGAAAGTATTCTTTTTACAGGCTATCCTTACAATGAATATGCAGACAAATATTTATTAAATTCTGCTTGTGTTGATTTTATACCCAATATTGAAATAATTTGCTGGCCCCAAGAAGCTTCTTTGACACATGGTTATTTAAAACGAAGGATAAAAGCTGGGTATTTTGATGATTTTTTAGAAGGACTTGTTTCAATAAATGATGATTATTCATTAAAAAATGAAGCTGATTTTGAAAATGAAATTAATACATTCTTAAAATTAGATTCTTCTATACCTAATGAAAGCAATCAAGAAGAAACTCTTGAATCTCTATATAATTTTAAGTATAAAGGATACAGCAGTAATCAAATAAATGACAACACATTTAAAGTGAAATGTAATATACTGAATTTTGATGATGGTAGTTTTATGTTTTTACCAAAACAAAGTACAATTCTGGCCCAGGCAGAAAACAATCAGGGTAAAACAAAGATAAATAAGACTAATTTTCATGAATTAAATATTGGTTCTAGAATATTTAAGTATATAAAGGATAGAAGTACCTTCAGAAAAATATCTAGGCATGATAAAGAAGTTGAAGGTTATTTTTTAAAACTAGAAAGATGGAAAGATATACTTGAGAGATTGTATACAACGTCTGATAATAATCTTGACACTTTAGAAAAATTGCTTTCTGATATAAAACAAAAACAGAATTTTGTTGAAGGAAATCCGTGTAAATCAAGTCTACAAAGATGGCTTTTTGATGATGAAATTATTAAACCTGAAACTACAAATCTTCGAATTATCCTATATGCAGCCAAGATTGAAAATATTGAAGAAAAGCTCAATGAATTAGACTTTGCTTACCGATCGGTTTTATCCTATACTATTGGGTTAAGCTCCAATATCAAAAAAAATATTGCGAAACAACTTACCACCCGAACCAAAGTACATAATAATTTTTTTATAAAAATTAATGGAAGCGAAATTGAAGTTGAGACTAGGACAATTGCATCTTTAGACAAAAATGAAATAGAAATCGATTACCACAATACAAGAAAAATACTATGCTGATACCTGACAATATAGATGATTTTAATTCTGGGGGAGAAAAAATTCTTTATCTAAGATTTAAAAATGATGGATCAAGCAATAATATGTACGTGTTACATTCATTATTCACGAACCATCATTTAAAAAATATATCTGGGGAGTTAGATTTCTTGGTATTAGTTCCTAATGAAGGTTTTTTTGCTGTTGAAGTGAAACATGGTCGTGTTTCAAGAAAAGATGGCACTTGGTCATTTACAAATAGAAAGGGAGTAACTACCAATAAAAAGATAAGTCCATTTGCTCAAGTTGATGGAACGATTAACTCCATTAGAAGTTTTGTTCTAAAGAAAATCGAACATAAGAAAGAGCTTCATAACCGATTTTCAAAGATTTTATGGGGAACAGGAATTGCTTTTACAAGTATGACCGAGCTTATCGATTTTGGAACAGAGGGCCATTCATGGCAAATCCTTACCAAACAAGGATTAAGCATGCCAATTGGATATTACATTTCAGCATTAAGCAAGGGATGGCATAATCAAAATAATGGAAAATTTTGGTATGATGTTAACATGTCAAGACCAACGGATAATGATTGTAAAAATCTTTTAAAAATCATTAGAGGAGATTTTGATATAGACTATTCCGAAATAAATAGAATCAATGAAAATGAGTTCCTTATTGAAGAATATACAAAAGAACAATTCGATTTATTAGATTTTGTAAATTACAATGATAGGTGCTTAATTGAAGGCTCAGCAGGAACTGGAAAAACCTTAATGGCTCTTGAAATTGCTCAAAGAAAAATTATTTCAAATAATAAAGTTGGATTATTTTGTTTTAATAAACGTTTAGGTGATAAGTTATCAAAATCGATTGATGAAATATCTCCAAAAAAAAGTAATAGTTTCTTTGCAGGAACACTGCATAGCTATCTTGCTAAATACACAGATTCATTTCCTCCAGAATCAGAAAAAGGCAAACAAAAATATTATTCTGAAGAATTACCATTTGAGTTTTTAACACTAAATGAAGACATTTTAGAAAGCGATAAATTTGATTATCTTATTATAGATGAGGCTCAAGATTTATTATCTCCAAACTATATAGAGGTGCTGGATTCTATTCTTAAAGGAGGAATAAAAAATGGGCGCTGGATTTTTTTTGGCGATTTTTCGAATCAAGCAATTTACTTAAATAATCCCCAAGAAATATTTAGAATACTCAATAATAAAACAATCTTCACAAGATTCCCCCCATTAAGAATCAATTGTAGAAATACAAAAAAAATAGCCTCCCAAAACACTTTATTGACTGGGGTCAATATTCCAGAATTCACATCAAATGAATTTGATGGAAATACCGTTATCTGTAAGTTCCCTACTATAAATGCTCAACAAAGAGTTATTGAGGATATTTTACAAACCCTAATTGAAAAAGAGATTCCATTGGATAAAATAACTTTACTTTCTCCAAAGAGATTTGATAAATCCATTTTAAGTAATTCAGAACTGATTTTGGAGTATATTAAAAAAGGGTTACAAATAAGTACAATCCAGTCCTTTAAAGGGTTGGAAAATACAATTATAATCCTTTTTGATATTGACGAGATTAGTTCAGAAGCTTCTCAAAGAATACTTTATGTTGGAATTTCAAGGGCAAGACAAGAACTATATATTATACTTAATAAATCTCTTGAAAATAGTTATTCAACACTAATACAAAATAATTTCTCCAAATTGAGATAAAATGAACATTAGAGACGAAATAGTACTTGCTATTGAAAAAGAAATAGTTGGACCTTGCCCAAATCCTAACTATCTAGATGTTGTGACAGGTGAAGAAATATTATTGGCCAGTGTTCACGGTTCTCCGAAATCTAGATATGGGGCAGGAATGTTGTATCCTCAGCAGGCCATAAATCATGGTGTTGTTGATACAAATGGAGATGAAACCACGGATCCAGTAGAGGATGGGGAAGTTCCAGTTGAAGGGGAATTAGAAAGGAATAATAGGTCTGGTTATAATTCCGGAGAAGAACAAGATGAAGAACCTGTTGGGATGGCAAATCAATATCTTCCTTCAGCAATGGGCTTTACTGTTCGTTTTAGAAACCATGAGAAAAATGATGAAATTCAATTAGTTATTAGTTCTGCGTATTATGAGAAAGGAAAAGATAAGAAGCCAAAAAAACAAGTAGATAAAGATGGTAATATCGTTACTCCACAAAACAAAGACGGTGATACTTTTGATTCTGATTATTGGATTAGGCGCCCCATAACTGTAGAACCGATAACTTTAAATTTAAACTCCATCTTTAGTCGCAATTCGAAATCTTATGATAAAGTTCTAAAGCAAAATTCTAAAGGTGAAGACTGGTTGGTTTTAAGGGTTTTTAATAGAACTCAAACTAAAGATAATGAATTTCTTATTTTCACATTTGTACTAATAAATGCACTTAAATCGGTAACAGACGATGCAACTAATCCTAATAAAATACTATATCAAAATGAACTTAAATTAATAACAGATAATAATAATTTAATTGCGCCATATAAAGAAAAATACTTAGCGTCTGATACTGCTGAAGAGAATGAGTTAAACTTGCTATATAGAAAAAAAAGGGTGTTTTCTATAGGCCATGGAACCTCAGTAAGATGGGATGTGAATAAAACTGGCGGCTTTGATTATGAAATAGTAAAACAAATCAAGACTTCAGTAATTCCAGTTTATGATCTTCCACAGGTTGCACCTACTAATCATGTTACCTTGAGTATGTTTGAACTTTCTGATCTTAGTGATTGGACTAAAGCGAAAGAAAGCATGATTGCCCTAAGAGACATGTATAGGTCGTGGATTAATGGTATTGATAATTTGACAGATACGAATGAATTTGATAATTATAGAGAAGCAGCAAAGTCTAATGTTGAAAAATGCAAGATTTCTCTATCGAGAATAAGTAAGGGTATTGATCTTTTATTGAATGCTAAAGAAGACTCAGATTTAGTAAAATGTTTTAGATGGATGAATCGAGCGATGATATGGCAGCAGCAGAGATCTAAGGCAAAAATCAGAAAGTGGCGTAAAACAGGAAAAGGGCCTAAACAGAAGCTGTTCTTGGATTATTTAGATGAAAAAACAAAGAGCAATACATTTGAGTCATTGGAGGATTTTCAGAAAGGAAAATACAATGGTAAGTGGAGACCCTTCCAGCTTGCATTTGTACTAATGAATATAGAGTCTATAATCGATTCTAAATCAAAAGAACGAGAGCTAGTTGATTTAATATGGTTTCCAACCGGTGGAGGGAAAACAGAAGCATATCTTGGATTAACAGCCTTCAATATATTTTACAGAAGAATTAAAGGTAAGAAAGAGTCCAACTGGGAATATTACGGAGGAACCACGGCCTTGATGAGATATACTTTAAGATTATTAACCACCCAACAGTATGAAAGAGCTGCATCCTTAATCTGTGCTTGTGATTTGATCAGATTAGAAAATAAGCAGCAAAGAGCGGAACAACTAGAATATGGAGAATTAGGAGAGGAACCTATTTCTATTGGCTTGTGGGTTGGCGGATCATCAACGCCGAATAAAGTTACTGATGCTAGAGCGCAGCTAAAAAAGCTTACAGATGATCCCAAAGAAGAGTATAGTTTTGTAGTAATGAAATGCCCATGCTGTGGTACACAAATAGGTAAAATTGATAATATAACAACCTATGATAAAGTATCTAAAATAAAAGGGCTACGCAAAGAAGATGGAAAAACTGGTAAGGTTTACTTTCAATGCGATAACCATTCCTGTGAATATTCAGATATCCCATTACCTCTTCAAGTTGTAGACGAGTCCATTTATGAAACCCCACCAACCTTATTATTGGGTACTGTGGATAAATTTGCGATGATACCTTGGAAAGCAGAAGCAGGTAAGTTATTTGGTTTTAGAAAAGATGACCCAAACAATATGTATCGAATTTGTCCACCTGAATTAATTATTCAAGATGAATTGCACCTTATATCGGGTCCGCTTGGAACAATGGTGGGATTGTATGAAACAATGGTGCAGACACTTTGCAACAATTATAACAAGACAACTCCCCCATTTATTTCAAAAGAAAACAAAGAGTTTATTGCGCCTAAAATAGTTGCTTCTTCTGCTACAATTAGTAGAGCCTATGAACAGGTTAAAAATTTGTATGGTATAAAGTCAAGGCAGCAAGTAAGCATATTTCCTGCTCAAGGACTGGAATTTGGCGACACTTGGTTCTCAGAAGAGAAATCCTTGGATATGGTTAATCCGGGAAGAAAATACGTTGGCGTTCTGGCGTCGGGTTATCCATCAGCACAAACATCAATTGTTCGAACTTATGCAATGGTACTTCAAAGAATCAAAGAGCTTTCACAAGCAAGTGATGATAATACCATGGACTATTATTGGACACTATTGGGTTATTTTAATAGTATAAGAGAGCTTGGAGGAGCATCTTCACTTGTATATGGTGATATTAAAGAACGCCTTGGTCAAATACAAAATCGAGATTTAATAAACAAAGAACAGAAAAGATATTTGAATAGGATTGAGGAGTTGACAAGTAGAATTAGTTCCTCAGAAATTCCTGTCACTCTTAAAAAGCTAGAAACTACATATTGTTCAGGGAAAACTCAGGCATTAGATATTTGTTTAGCCACGAATATGGTTGCAACCGGAGTTGATATTTCAAGACTTGGCTTAATGTTTATACACGGTCAACCAAAAACAACAGCTGAATATATTCAGGCCAGTTCAAGGGTTGGCAGAGATGTACCATCTGGCCCTGGACTTATTTTCACTTTGTATAGCCCCTCTAAACCAAGGGATAAATCACAATATGAGCAATTTCAAGGTTATCATAGTAGAATTTACTCGAATGTGGAACCCACATCTGTCACACCATTTTCTATCAATGCAAGACAGAAAGGTTTACATGCTATTCTAATAGCACTTTTGCGTCACTTTTCGGCTGGTGATTTAGTGAAAGCACCAAACATATCAGATGAATTTGAAGAACTAACACCGATAATTGAAAAATTGATAAAAGAACGATGTGAGGTTATTGATCGCGAAGAAGTTAGCAATACAATAAAATTATTGGCAAAGAGAATCGAATCGTGGAAAGCTGGAGGTGCAGCTAGTTACGGTGACGCTGCTAATTCTGGAATTCTAAAGAATGAAGATTTTTTTCCATTAATGTATGCAAGTGGTGTAGAGGTTCGTGAAGATGTCAAGGGTAGGCAAACTCCTTTTGCCACTTCGACTTCAATGCGTGGAGTAGATACGGAATCTGTTCTTAGCATACATTCAAATAATGACGATGATGAGTAAAAAAAACAATGTAAGAAGCAGTCAATTACTCTCACCTTTCGGTGTTGGCCAAATTGTGAATTTTCCGAAAGAACTTTCAGTAATGGTGTGTGGGTTAAATTTGTGGGATGAAAAAATAGAGCAAGGAAAAATTATCAGAGGAATCGATAGTATTAATGAAGGTGACTTGCGTTTTAATGAACCCCGATTGGAGCGGGTTCTTGGCGTAGAATATTTTGTGAAGCCATTTGAATATAAAACTTCAGGAACAAAGAATAACAAACTTGCAATACCAGCTGTTCGTTTTCCTGGATGGCATTATTGTACAAATCACATGTGTGGAAGAATGAGAGAAGAGCCGTTGGGTCAGGCAAATATGGATATCGAATGTAATGCATGCTGGGATGGCAAGAGCAAATTCAAATCAAAAATGATTCCAGTCAGATTTGTGGCAGCATGTCCTTCGGGTCATATTCAAGACGTCCCATTTAAGGAATGGGTTCATAATGGTCCAGTGCCAAATGATAAATATTCTCATGAATTGTCTTATCATACTGGCGGTGGATCTGGTGATTTAGGAAGTATAATAATAAAGTGTACTAAAGTAGATAGAGAAACCAATCAGAAAGAATTTTGTTGTAGTAGATCTTTAGCAGGATTAATGAACATCAGAAAGGACGGTGACATCGCTTTTGATAGTTCATTGGCACGAATTGGATTTAATAAGGAAGAGAAATATGAGTTTGATCAAGCTAATCCAAATAATAACAATCCATTAGGTCAATATTGCAGGGGTCATAGACCATGGTTGGGTCTAGAAGGAATCAATGACGCAGAAAGATGTAACAATCATTTACAAGTATTAATCAGAGGAGCCTCGAATGTTCATTTTTCTAAAATCCAATCGGCTATATATTTGCCTCAAGGATCGGCAGAAGCCAATGAGTATGTAATTCAAGTAATTGATGAAATTGGGAAAGAAGATTTAAGAAATTATTATGAACAAGATAAAGGAACGGTAATGTTACCCGCAATTCTAGGGAGTCAAGCAATTGTAAAAAAACACTTTATATCAAAAGAAGAATTAATATCTAGAATTTTATCAGAATTATCAAAAGAAGATACTATCGAGAATGATTCCGATTTACCTGCTGAGTTAAAACTTAGATTTGAGGAATATGAATATATTTTAAATGGAAGAGATGCGGAAAATTCAGATTTCAAGGCAATAGTCAAAACTTTTGAAGATTATCCAGAGCGTGAGTCTTTAGAAAAATATTTTGACTGTGTAGTTTTGGTGGAAAAACTTAAAGAGACAAGAGTCTTTAAAGGTTTTTCGAGAATCAATCCAAGCAATCCAAGCAATAAAAGTGAATTATCAAACAAACCAGTAAAATGGCTTCCTGCAATAGAAGTATTTGGTGAAGGAATTTTCTTAAAATTTAAAGATTCCCATTTGGATGAATGGCTTAAAGATCATGGTTCACAATTTTCCAATATTATTCAAAGATATCATTCTTCTGCGGATAGTCGAAGGCCTCTGGATGATCGCAAAAACATTAATCCTTTTTTCGTAGTCATGCATACTTTAGCTCACCTCCTTATTAAAAAATTATGTTTTGATTGTGGCTATGGTTCTTCTTCATTAAGGGAACGCTTGTATTTTAGTGATGACCCTAATTCAAGAATGAACGGCATACTTATATACACATCCTCTGGCGATTCTGAAGGATCTCTTGGAGGTCTTGTAAGACAAGGAAAGGCTAAATATTTAGGTAAATTAATGAAAGATGCAATTGAAGAGGCAAGATGGTGTTCTGCAGACCCTGTTTGCTCCGATATTGGACAATCAAGTGGTCAAGGACCAGATAATGTTAATGGCTCTGCATGTCATAATTGCTGCATTGTACCAGAAACAAGTTGTGAGGAGTTTAATATGTTATTGGATCGAGCAACTGTCGTGGGTACGTTTGAAAATCCTGAAATAGGTTTTTTTTATAATGAAACTTAATCATAGCCGAAATATAATTAATGTATATAAAGCATTCGAGCTTGTGCCATTTCATTGCTGCATCTAGCAATATCACCCTAGCCTAACACCACCTACACGCCTTTTATCAAATATCTACTGCAAACCGTATTCGGTTCCATTCAGGCATAGTTTTCCGGAGAAATGCGAATCCAGGGTTTTTATTCCGGCGAAATTTCAGGCCAGAGCATGGGTTTTTCAGCCGGGAAGCAAAGCATTAACCATTGGCAGCAGTTCCCCACTCCACCGATGATTTGTTCCGGCTATCCGAAGACTTTTAACACGGAACGGAAAAACCGGAACGGCGCACGAAAAATGCACCGCTTCACACGGTAAATAAATATTAAAGCACGGAAGATTCTTTTCGCCATAAGGAAGCAATTTCTAAGGATCAGAAACATCTTCCGTATGCCGGAAAACAAAGTCCTTTCTACAAAAAACCGGTCAGGCTAAATCGGGAAACAATAAGGTAAATAAGGTTTTAAATTCAGGTAGAATATTGTTTTTGCTATTAAGGTTCAATCAAATAGAATAAGGTATTCTTGCATGCAATCAATTCCGGGTTCTTTCAAGCTTCAAAAAAGCAGCTTTTAATTTCAGGGGAACCAGTTATATGTATCAATCCGCTCAGGCCTTTCTGCAATGCTCAATAAAATAAATGGATCATACAGGGTATTCCTTCATTTTAATATCCAAAAAACTCATTAAGATGTTCTGTATATACGGATAAGTCAACAAGCATATCGTTTGAAACATTTAATAATTGCTTCGAACCACATCGGTATAGGCTATAACATCAATCTAATAGGTTCGAATCACAATCATGTAGTAAATAACATCAATTTAATAGTTTCGAATCACAATGATATAGGCATTAACAGCAATATAGTCTGTTCGAATCACAATCATATAGGCTTTAACATCAATATAGTTTATTCGAAACACAACTTCACAGCAAATAACATCATCATAATTGGTTAGAATCACCACCATGTTGTTTAAAACATAAATAAATTTGTTTAATCCATCAGAAGTGATGGTTTAGAAACAATTATTTCGTAATTTGAGGCGTAAATTGTATTCAACTTATTAAAACATCTTTCATGGAAACATTACAAGTACTTCCAATGGTTAAGCGCGAGATGGAGCGCAAAAGAATCACCTCCAGCGAATTATCACGTGCACTAAAAATAAATCCTTCAACGGTTTCCGGAATGTTAAAAAGTCCAACATTTCAGGTTCAGCGTCTGGCCGAATTATCCGAATTTCTAAATTACAATTTCTTTCGGGAACTGGCCGCCAAACTTCCCTACACCGAACCTGTTTATGCAGTCGAATCGAAACAATCGGAAGTCGCAGAACTGCAAAACAGAATCAAAGAACTTGAAATGGAGGTTGGTATTTTACGGCAAACACTTAAGGACCTGGTAAAAGGGTGACGGCTAAAGTAATGTCATCGCCGGACTGCTGTCCTCCTCATTTTTAATTCGGGTTTCAGAACTCCGGTATTTGCCTTAGCGTTCCGACCTGATAATTATTCTTCATGATCGGGTAAAAACCATTTCTTTTGTTTTCCATGCTCCTCTCACGAAATCCGAATCGCAATTCGAAAGATCAGTTTGCCATCGGTACTGTTGTACAAAAAGCACGAATGATTCATTCGCATCGGCAGTGAGATTGTAGTACCTGCGATCGAAAAAGAAGGAGTCAGGTTACAAAGTCAGTTTCCCGGTAACCTCGACCATTTTGAAAGATACCAGCCTTTTTTAGTTTCTATATAAGGATAATCGAAGGTTCTTCGGCTTACTGCGCCTGCGAATTGGTTACATTCAACAAGGTCATTGTCAGGCACAAAATAAAAAAAAGGTTAATTTCTTCATGATCGTAGTTTTTTAAATTAAACAGAAATAATTACGAAAAACCGGGCGCGTAGGTTATTTAATTTGGTTCTGTAATTAATAGTGTGGGTAAATCGAAAATTGGCATTTCAATTCCGTCAAGCTGCTCATCGTATACAACGAGGGGAGCCGGGGCACAACAGGATCAGTAGCAATTAAAAAAAATAAGGTAAATAAGGTTGAATTCTCCGGTAATCCTGTCTCTCTCTACTAAGGTGAAATCCCAACCTACTCATCGTATGCAACGAGAAGGAGCCGCATTTTTTCGGGATGATGTGGTTATTTTATTTTGTATCCGTTTTATCCCCCTTGTTCTTAAAGTAGTGTTCTGATTTTCCCCACAACCTTCCGGCTTTCCGGAAAATATTTAATGTGGCAT
Organism: Prolixibacteraceae bacterium; assembly: GCA_035648135.1. Classification (GTDB taxonomy): domain Bacteria; phylum Bacteroidota; class Bacteroidia; order Bacteroidales; family Prolixibacteraceae; genus Aquipluma. Next base: position 721 of record DASRMB010000020.1, on the reverse strand, counting down.
TTTCTAACGATTGGCCTGCTTTTCCGTACGTTTTACTTTCGTGTATTTTGTCTGCAGATTCGTCCATAAATTTATCTGCTTTCCCGATCCAATTTTTCCCTTTCTCCTGAACGTTTTCCTTTTTCTTTTCCGGTTCCTTTTTGTTGTCCTGCTCCATAATATGAATTTCTCTAATTAATCCTTTCAACTTCTGTTAAAGTTAATTAATAATCAGGAGGATGCAATAAGATCCATGTTCGCGCCGATTTGCAACCGGTGCCCGGGGAACAGAATAAAAAGAGAAGCACGAAGACAAATTAACCGCTTCAGCCCGCTGCCACGACATGTGGTTGCTGGGTGTTTGTTTGTAGTGCAGTGCTCGTCAGTAGTTGCTGGCTGCTGGGTGGTTGTCATTAGTTGCTGGGTGGTTGAACGGCCACGACATGTCGTGGCCATACACGGCTGAACAATGCAGAAACTCGCCTAATGGCAGCAATTCCGTATGGTCACGATACATCGTGACCGTTAGTGAAAAAACCAACCAAACAAAAACAAATTAAAACAAACGAGCGGTTTAAATTATGCTTTGGGGTGGTTGGTCGGTGCTGTTTCCTGTTCGGTAGGTGCTGGGTGGTTGTCAGTAGTTACTAGCTGCTCGTCAGTAGTTGCTGGGTGGTTGAACGGCCACGACATGTCGTGGCCATACACCGTGGAACAATGCAGGAACTCGCCTAATGGCAGC
>DASRMB010000019.1:0-113360 GCA_035648135.1 Prolixibacteraceae bacterium | reverse complement strand
GTCTTGGTATAATCATAAAAGAAGGTTCTCAGCATTGGATAACCTGACCATTGATGAATTCTGGAAACAGTATTGGATTAGAAAAGAATCAATTATGAATGTAGCTTAACTTTTTGTCCGGTAAATGTTTGCAAGTCCACTACGCATTCTTACTACTATGTGAATCAGAAAAAAAACCGGATTAAATTATTGTATTATGACCGAAAGGGATGAGTATTTTATGCGGAGAGCGATAGCCCTTGCAGAAACAGGGATGAACGCTGATTCAGGAGGACCTTTCGGGGCAGTTGTAGTTAAAAATGATGAAATTATTGCAGAAGGATTTAACAGGGTCGTTTCAACAAACGACCCTACCGCTCATGCTGAAGTAATCGCAATAAGAGAAGCCTGTAAAAAGCTGAATTCTTTTCAGTTGGAAGATTGCACAATTTACACTTCGTGCGAACCTTGCCCCATGTGTTTAGGCGCCATTTACTGGGCACGGCCTAAAAGAGTTTTCTTTGCATGTACCCGTGTAGATGCTGCTGAAATTGACTTTGATGACCAATTCATTTATGATGAACTTGAAAAAAACTTAGATGAGCGAAAAATTACGTTTATTAAAATAATGAGAGAAGAAGCGCTGCCTGTTTTTCATAAATGGGATGAAAAGCATAACAAAACAAAATATTAGAAATTATTAGAAATTTTTCATTGATTATAATTTCAATTTTCTTGTCCTTTCCTGTTTTTGCAAAAGATGTTTCCATCGAACGGGCCAGGAAAGTGGCAACAACTTTTCTGCAACAGTCAACGGCAACTACTTTGAAAAGTGCAACACAGCTGGAATTAACGCTTGTTACCGATTTTTTAACCGGTATTCAGGAAACAAACCCTACCTTAAAAAGTGCAGGTACCGATTCTCCTGAAATGTTTGCTTTTAATATCAATCAAAATACAGGGTTTATTATTGTTTCTGGCGACGATGCCGCTTTTCCAATCCTTGCCTATTCCGACGAACAAGGCATTCCAGCTACCGGATTTCCTCCGAATATTGCCTCCTGGCTGGATCATTACCGGCAGCAAATCCGCTATTTAAAAGAGCACCAGATTGAACCAACAGAAGACGTGAAGATGCAATGGGATGGTGTTTATTCCCGGTTAAAATCGGCACAAAACAGTGTAGCTCCATTGACAACTACCAAATGGTATCAAGATTCTTATTACAATGCAAAATGTCCGTATGATTCTATGGCTGAAAAACGGACACTAACAGGTTGTTCAGCGACAGCGATGGCTCAGATCCTAAAATTCTGGGAATATCCTTCAAAAGGATTTGGTTTTCATTCTTACCAACATCAAAAGTATGGAATCTTATCTGCCGACTTTGATACAACCTCTTACAATTGGGCGGCTATGCCCGATATTGTTACTGCCCCTAATGATGCCGTGGCAACGCTCATGTATCATTGTGGGGTAGCAATCGACATGGATTATGGAGTGAGTGAAAGTGGCGGGCGAGTCATTCCAGTGTCTTATGATATTTATGCCAAAAATTTATTCGATGCATCTAAATCATACTTCGGGTATTCAAAATCTATTCAAGCATTGACCCGAAATTACGGACATGAAATGAGCGAATGGACAAATATGCTGAAGTCAGAATTAGATTCAGGAAGACCAATTTTATATGAGGGATACGATTCCGAAAATGATGGTGGTCATGAATTTATTTGCGACGGATATGATGATCAGGATAATTTTCATTTTAACTGGGGTTGGGGCGGACTATACAACGGGTATTTCAGATTGGAGGCATTGATACCTCCCAATAAATATAATTTCAACTTTTACCAGACTGCCATAATTGGGATTAAGCCACCGGAAGACGCGGTTGTCTATCAGTTAGCATTAAATAATCCTGTTGAAACCAACAAAGTAGAAATTAAATATGGAGAAGGTTTTACTATTTCGGTGGATATACTCAATAAAGGAACATTAGACTTTAAGGGTGATTTTTGTGTGGCCATTTATGATGATCAGTATAATCTGGTAGATTCTGTCGAAATAAAAACAGAGCAGAGCCTTGGCGCAGGAGTTCATTTTCCCGACGGGCTTTCATTCTCTTCAAGAGGATTGTCAACAATGGTTCCCGGAACTTATCGTGCCTATATTCTATATCGCAGTACAAATGGGGAATGGATCATCCTGCAAACAGATATTTCAGACAAGCTGACAAAAAACTTTGCAGAAATAAAAGTATCCCATAAAAATGTGATCAGTTTGTATTCAACCATTGATTTGCCATTATTTAGTTACGTCTTCTTGAACGGATCATCTCATATTACTAAACAACCTGTTTTATCAAATGATTCATTATCTGTGTACTTAAATGTGGTCAACGATTCAATTAAAGATTTTACGGATTAGTTTGAATCTGCAATTTACTTAATGTTTCCGTTTATCTTGCCCGCGAAAAGAAGTTCTACTGGATTACGCTCATACCAGCTCTGTTTATGACTACTGTAGTTTCAAGTTATTTGCTTTTTGCTCCTGAAGGTTTTGGATTACCTTATATGATTGCGGTTTCAGCAGGTATTGCATTTGCAGTAGCGGCGGCTATTTTGTTTTTTGTGAAAAAGGATACTAATAAGGCTGTTGTTGAAGTCGCTACTGTTCCTGATTAGCCAGCTTTGTCAGGAAAAAGGTTTTTTAATAATTGTCATTAATACCAATACTTCGTTCAAAACTTAGTTATTTATCTGATTAGCAGCAAAATAACTGATTGTTTATTAGATTAAAACCGCAGGGATTTGTATCTTTAAAGTATTAATTACCAGTTAATTACTTTGATTATGGCCATCCCTGCGATTTATGTTTTATATTCAAAAATTGTTCTTGATGCTTTATCTTTTTCTAAAATAAAGCTCAACAAATGCAGACGAGATTTTATGATTGAGATTTTCATGCTATACCTGAGTATTCCTTCACGGATTAACTTTCTCCAGTTGGGCCGATACAGCCTCTTTGGCGAACAACGCTTCCGTCGCCAGTTCGAGCAAGGGTTTGACTTCTTTTCCTTTAATAAAGCCTTATCGATGCCTTGGATTGGCACTCGCAAGGCTGCTGCCTTTGATCCAAGCTTCATTCACAAATCAGGCAAGAAAACCCCTGGTATTGGATACTTTTGGTCTGGTTGTGCAGGCAGAGCACTCAGAGGGATTGAAATCCTTGGACTTTCGGTAATCGATGCAGACACCAGATTAAGTTTTCATTTGGATGCTGTACAAACGCCTCCGACAAACTGTCTTCAAGATAACGATCTGTCGTTAATCGATTGGTATGCGGGGGTTATCAAGAAATACATGAAACAGATATTATCCATTACTAACTATGTTGTTGCAGATGCGTATTTCTCCAAGAAAAACTTTGTCGAGAAGATACTGGAATGCTCCCTCCATTTGGTAAGCAAACTTCGTAATGATGCGGACTTGACCTATCTTTCATTGCAACCTAAAACCGGGAAAAGAGGTCGACCAGCAAAATTTGGTGGAAAAGTTGATGCCAAGAACTTGAACCTCGAACATTTCAATCAAGTTGAGAACGACAATGGAATAATAGCATACTCAGGTATTGTATATTCCAAAGCTCTTGGCCGGAACATTTTACTGGTTGTCGAAGAATTCCTGATAAAAGGAAAAACAACTTACCGCCTTTTGTTTTCAACTGATACCATGCAAGCCCCAATTGATGTGATCGATATTTATCACACCCGGTTCCAAATAGAATTTGGATTCAGAGATGCCAAGCAATTCGCTGGCCTTGAAAACTCGCAGGCAAGAAGTGGAAATAAGCTCAACTTTCATTTCAATACGGCATTGACAACAGTAAATATTGCCAAGATAATGCAACTGAGTAATCCAGAAACAAGGGAAAACTCATTTTCTATGGCAACATACAAGATGTTGTTTCACAATACGTTGTTGCTATCCAGATTTTTTCGCCTGTTCGCTATTAACCCGAACTCAATCAAAAATCGTCAACATGTCAATGAACTATTGTATTTCGGAACTATGGCTGCTTAATTTTTAATATTTTTTGAACGAACTATTGATATAAAATACCAGACAAACAGCCCGCACTGAAGACTACACCGCCGAAAGAAATTTCATTGGATATAAAACTCAAAAAAACCATTCTGGTTGCTGAAGATGAAGACTATAATTTTGAGCTAATAAACGAATTATTATCCAATACTAACCTAATTGTACTTAGAGCCATTAATGGTGTTGATGCGGTTGAAAAATGCAAAACAAAGCAGATCGATTTGGTTTTGATGGATATCAAAATGCCTGAAATGGATGGATATGAAGCAACGCGGCAAATCAGAACTTTCGCCCCTGAATTGCCAATTGTTGCTCAAACAGCATACGCCCTTGAAAAAGATATTATGCGGATTATGGAATCAGGATTTAACGATTACTTGTCGAAACCATTAAACAAAAACAAAATGTTTGCCGTTATAAACAAATACGCAAACCAAAACGAACAACCTGATTTCCAATAAAAACAAATTATTCCGAAGAATTAAGGTGTTCATTGGATCACATTTTCACTTGCTTTTATTCAAACCTTCTTGAGCCCGACTACCGAATACTTTATACATTTCGAACCAAACGATACTTGAAAATCCAAGCACCACACAAATCAGCGATTCCACTAAACTGATCTTTTCAAATTGGAACAGACTTAAAAGAAAAGGCACATTCAGTACCAGAATCAGGAAAAAAGTTGCACCACCAACGACATATTTCACTGTTTTATTTGGGGAAGCAATGATCTGGAAAATATTGCGGGTCCACGAACGGTTCGATAAAATGACAGCAATATTGGCTGCAATCAATGTAGTAAAAGCCAAAGCACGGTCTTCCTGTTCGGAGTATCCCATTTTCAGGCCAAAGAAATACACGGCAAAAACAATAGCAAGAATTCCGATTCCCTGCGTGCAACTCAGCCAGATCTTTTTGGCTCCAAAAAAAGGTTCATTGATGTCTTTTGGTGGTCGGCTCATCACGTTTTTCTCTTCCTCTTCGGCTTCAAAAATAATGGAACAAGCCGGATCGATAATCAGTTCCAGAAACACGATGTGTACCGGCCAGAGCAACAAAGGCCAGTCAGCCACAAATACGGGAATCAGCGACAGTCCGGCAATGGGAACATGGATAGCGAAAATGTAGCCAAGTGCCTTTTGCAGGTTATCAAAAATGCGGCGTCCCATTTTAACTGCACCTACAATAGAGGCAAAATTATCGTCCATCAGCACCAGCGAAGAAGCTTCACGGGCAACGTCAGTACCCTTTTCTCCCATTGCAATACCAATGTTTGCAGCTTTAAGAGCAGGAGCATCGTTCACTCCATCACCTGTCATGGCCACAATTTCACGATTTCGCTTTAGCGCATTTACAATTTTCAGCTTCTGCTCCGGAACAACACGTGCAAATACATTTACATCTTTTATGCGTTTGCAAAGTTCATCTTCAGTCATTACCTGAAGCTCTGGTCCACTTATGGAAATCTCGGGATTTTTCAATCCTATTTCGCGTGCAATATTCATGGCAGTAACCGGATAATCACCGGTAATCATGATCACCCTTATTCCGGCATGATAACATTCACGAACGGCTTGAGGAACGGTTTCGCGAATCGGATCAGACAAGGCAATTAACCCAATAAATTCGAAATCGAAATCATGCTGAACTTCCGGAAGATTTTCATTTCCAATCAATGATTTGGCCACACCTAAAACACGCAATCCTGCAGAAGCCATTTCGGTAACTGCTGCTGAATATTTTTCTTTTTCGATATCCGAAAGATGACACAATTCGAAAATTGCTTCCGGTGCTCCTTTGGTAGCAATAGTTTGCTGATGACTCTCGGAATTGGTAAAAACCCGCGACATAGCAAGCAAATCTTTCGACAAAGGATATTCCTTCACCATTTGCCAGTCGGTATGTATGTGCTCGGTATTTTGCAAATAAGCTTCGCCCATATTGGTGATGGCTCGTTCCATTGGGTCAAAAGGGTTGGTTTGACTCGATAAAATACCATATTCGATGATTTCATGAAATTCATCAGGGAAACCGTTTGTTTTATTGGCAGAATGAAAGTTTTCCCCATTATAGAGGCGAGTAACTGTCATTTTATTCTGAGTGAGTGTTCCTGTCTTATCAGTACACAAAACAGTTGCCGAGCCTAATGTTTCTACTGCCGAAGGTTTCCGTGTCAGTACATTTTTCCTCGACATTCTCCATGCTCCCAAAGCCATAAAAACAGTTAAAACAACCGGAAATTCTTCAGGCAACATAGCCATGGCCAGCGTGATTCCAGCCAAAAAACCTTTCAATAGATCACCTCGGGTTAATGTGTATACCAAAATTACCAGCACACAAAGTGAGATTCCTATAATTGCAAGCTTCTTCACCAATGTGGTCATCTCAGTTTTTAGCTTGGTAGGTTCTTCGACAACAGAAGCAAGCGCTTTTCCAATTTTTCCGATTTCAGTATTCGAGCCAATTGATGTTACTTTTACAATTCCGTTCCCCTGCACAATCATCGATCCGGAATAAACAAAAGGAAGATCGTCGCCTCCGGGATGAATATTTTGATCCTTTCCGTTCCACTCCGATTTTCGTACCGAAACTGATTCTCCGGTCAGTAAAGATTCATCAGCCATCAAATTCACTGAATATAAAACCGTCGCATCAGCAGGGACACGGTCGCCTTCCTGCAATATAATTAAGTCTTCAGTTACCACATCGCGTCCTGCAATCCACTTTTCCAGACCTTCACGAATAACCAAAGCGCGAGGACTGGCTAAATCTTTCAGTGCATCAAGTGCTTTTTCAGTTTTCTTTTCCTGATAAAATTCGATTCCCATAATCACAAAAACGAAACCGAGTAACATCAATCCTTCCTGAACATCGCCCAAAACAAGATACAAGGCTCCGCAAGCCACCAGAAGTAAAAACATGGGTTCTTTTACTACACCCCATGCCAAAGCAAGAAAGTTTTTAGGTTTCGAGGAAGGCAATTCATTATAACCCTCTTTTATGATTTTTTTCTTTGCAGTTTCTTCAGTTAATCCGTGGAATTTCTCCGATTTTAAGTCAATTGACATATCGTGTGTTTTTATATTATTGGAACATTTAATTAGATTAATCTAACTATCTGGATAAATTTTATGGTTTCTGGAAAACCTTTTCGAGTAACATTTCAAGTAGTCCAACCTCTGTCAGATCCAATTTCTGGGTGATCAGTTCTGCCATTTGTTTGTGCGCAAAATCGTGTGTGTGATTAATCAGCTTTCCTTTAACCGTGAGGTGCAGATGTGCACTTCTGCGATCTTCATCGGACTTTACCCGATAGATAAAATCCTTTTCAATCAGCTTATCTATAGCCACCTTTACCGTAGGTTTTGTCAGATTCAAATCAGCAGCCAGCTCCGTCATATTCGGGTTACCAAGCTGGCTAATGGTTTCCAGATAGTTCATTTGCGTCAAGGTCAATTCTTTAAATTCGAATTGATCTTTGGCTGCTTCTTCTATGTGCCCGATTTCGCGCGACAGCTTTGCAATCACATCAACCAGTTTTTCCATGCCTCAAATATAGTTAGATTTTACTAACTATATGCATAGAACATTTCGTTTTTATCCAACTATTATTTTCCACGGTACTTTCTATTCTTATAAACCGGGAAAGCTAAGTGCATCAATTCATTTGCGAATTTTCATCAGTACTTCACTCAAATCAAAATTTGTATCTTCGCAGCAATGAAAACATTTCAGGAAATACTACTTCAAACCGACTTTTCAGGAGATGATCTCGTAACTCTTTTGACTGCCGAAGGCGAGCAAAGGAAACAGCTTTTTCAGCAAGCCAAGTCGATTAAAATTCAAACCGTTGGCAACAAAGTCTATTTCCGTGGACTGGTGGAATTCTCAAATATTTGCGCCAAAGACTGTCTGTACTGCGGAATTCGCAAAAGCAACGAAAAAGTTATCCGGTACGATTTAACCGACAACGAAATTCTGGAAGCCTGTCGGTTTGCCTGGAAAAATCGGTTTGGATCGGTGGTGTTACAATCGGGAGAATTATCATCATCTGCCTTTATCAGTAAAATAGATCAACTTCTGAAAAAAATTAAGGGTTTATCAAATGGAGAACTGGGGATTACACTTTCCTGCGGAGAACAATCAATAGAGACATATCGACAATGGCACAAAAGCGGCGCGCATCGTTATTTACTCAGGATCGAAAGCTCTAATCCGGATTTGTATCGTAAAATTCATCCTGACAATGAATTCCATAGTTACGAGCGCAGGATCCAGGCATTAAAAGATTTAAAATCTGCCGGATACCAGGTAGGCACAGGTGTAATGATTGGATTTCCGTTTCAAACGCCGGAAGATCTGGCAGACGATCTGCTTTTTATGAAAAAAATGGATATTGATATGGTTGGCATGGGACCTTACATTGAACATGAAGACACACCATTGTATGAATTCCGGAACATGCTAAAAACAAAACAAGAACGTCTTGATCTGGCTTTAAAAATGGTTGCCACTTTGCGATTATTGATGCCCGATATCAATATTGCAGCTGCTACTGCGCTACAAGCAATCGATCCGGCAGGTAGAGAAAAAGCACTGAGCATTGGAGCTAATATTTTGATGCCCAATTTAACTCCTATAAATTATCGAAAAGAATACCAGTTGTATGAAGACAAACCTTGTCTCGATGAAGATGCTGAACTTTGCAAAAATTGTATAGAAGCAAGAATTGAAATTGCAGGCTGTAACATTGGTTATGGAGAATGGGGCGATTCGAAGCATTTCATACAAAGAGTGTAGACCTATCTTTTTTCTTGCCTGAATTTTTAAACTGATTCAACACAAACTAAATGAATTTGTTTTTCTACTTTTAGAAATCTAAATTTTAAGAATAAACCAACCATGAAACCAACCAGAAGAGATTTTCTCAAATCGGCATCCATACTTTCTGCCGGAGCCTTTTTTATTCCAAATATGATGAGTTGTTCTCCTAATAACCGATTGAATATCGCGGTTATAGGAGTTGGCGGGCGAGGCATTCAGAATTGGAGCCAATTGATAAATCAGAAAGATCCCAAGTGGAACGAGAATATTGTCGCACTCTGTGATGTTGACGACAAGCGCGCGGCAGACGCCTACAGAGTGATGCCAAATGCAAAACGATTTAAGGATTACAGGGTTATGTTTGACCAGATGCACAAGGAAATTGATGCAGTAATGATCTGTACTCCGGATCATACTCATTTCCCTGCCGCAATGGCAGCAATGGAATTGGGGAAACATGTAATTGTTGAAAAACCACTTGCCCATAATATCTGGCAATTGCGTACTCTCCAAAAAGCCGCCAAACATTATGGTGTAATCACCCAGATGGCCAATCAGGGTCATACCACCAATGGTATCCGTCAGGTAAAAGAATGGTACGATGCCGGGCTTTTAGGCAATGTTACTGAAGTGATTGCCTGGTTTGACGGACCGGATTTTGGAAAGAACAAATATTTCAATAAACCAGAAAGTTTTCCACCTGCAGAGCAGCCTGTGCCAGATTATTTAGACTGGAATTTGTGGGTTGGTCCAGCAGCTTTCCGCCCATATAATGAAATCTATGTTCCAAAAACATGGCGCAGTTGGTTCGATTTTGGAAATGGAGAAATGGGAGACTGGTGCTGCCACACGCTTGACGCACCTTTCTGGTCGCTCGATTTGGGCATGCCTGATGTGGTTGAGGCCGAATTTAAAACTCCTGTTCCTGATCCCGGATTTGTTTCTGATCAGGCCATTATCCGATGGGATTTCCCGACTCGCGGAAAAAAAGCACCTGTCACTATGCGTTGGTATGAAGGTGGATTAAAACCTGAAAACCGACCAGAATGGAATCTGGAAAAATTACCGGCAAATGGAATGATTATGGTGGGTGATAAACAATGCCTGATGACCGGAGGACGACCAAATGATCCAAAACTACTAATGAAACCAGAAGAATGGAATGAATTTCTAAAGAATCCGCCAGCTCAAACTATTCCAAGGACATTTGAGGAAAACCCTCAGCGGGAATGGGTTGAAGCCATCAAAAACGGCACTGTTTGTGGTTCGAACTTCGACTATGCAACCAAATTAGTGGAAATGTCGCTCACCGGAGTTTTAGCTCAGCGATTTAACACCCGCATTGAATATGATGCTGCGAATATGAAAGTTACCAATCATCCGGAGTTGGATGCTTACATCAAAGAACCGATGCGCGATGGATTTGTATATGGTGAAGATCTGTAATTTTAGATTTCATCAGTACTAAAACTATCAAGTTATTCTAAAATACAAGACCTGTCAGATTAAATATCTAACAGGTCTTTTTTCATATATTACTTATAAATCCTTACTTATCGAATCTGATTCCCAGGGTAAAACCTATCCATCCTTTTGCAGTATGATTATTGCCAACATGCGAATAGATATCATAAGGAGCAAAAGTGCTTTCGAAAGTATGCCCAAAACTTTCTTTATTTTCAGCTATATTCAAATTAAGGCTCGGACCGCCAAAAATGCTTACTTTTTCACCAATTCGTTTACTGTACAATAGTTTTATCTGCTGGTAATTATTGTAATTATCCGTCCAGATTTCGTCCTCATTCACATGATAAATCATGTACTCCAGATTCATCGAATGATTTTCAGTCTTAATGAGATGAGTTCCTACTCCTATTCCAAATGCCCATTTGTAATTCTCGGTAAGAAATTGAGTTCCTACACCGAATATTCCATAAACTGGCTTAATTCCAAGCTTTGCAGCAGCCTGAAGATTCAGGCCTTCGCTTACCGACATTTCGAATGCTTTGTAGTTTCCGGATGTCTTATTTTCTGTTGATGATTGTGCCCAACTGTAACTTGTCAGCAAACAAGTAATGAGCAAAACTGAAAATTGTTTAATTGTATTCATGATTATTCCTGTTTCTGTTAGAATGACTTATGAAAATTTCACGCTGCAATTTTAAGTATTTCCAAAAGAATAAATGCAGAATTCAGTCATAAATATCGAATTCAGGACGGATATATTCCAGTAAATTAACATCAAGGCAAAAGGGGTACAAAACAAGTGATCAGTAACCGGTTACAATTGCAGAAACATATCATTCAGGAGAGCATGTACTTTATCGATTTACACGATTCGTTTGCCGTGCAATTCAGAAACTCCAGTAAATTCGGCTATTTTGTTCCGGGTTTCAGGAAAAATCTTTCCGGCAGCTATAATTTTAATCCTTCGCTCCGGAAGTTCATTCATCGCTTTGATTGTCATCCGTCCATTCCACGCAGTATCCTCTCCCCCTGAAGTCAACACTCGGCTGATTTCTTCAATTTCATTTATTTCCTGAAAAGAATTCAGAACATCAGCAACAGAATCAATGGCTTTATGGAATGTGACATCAAGCGGTGCCGCCCGTTTCGCAAGTCGACGAATATTTTTCAAATCGATTTTATTCTCTTTGGTAAGCAGGCCAAAAACAACTCCAGCAACTCCGGCCTCCTTGAAAAAGTCTATCTCAAGCTCCATCTTACTGATCTCTTCTTCCGAATAGATAAAGTCTCCACCACGTGGCCGAACCATAGCCATAACCGGAATTGATAAATGATGAACGCATTGTATCGTTAACTCAGGCGACGGACTTAATCCATCCTGATCGAGTGCCGAACACAATTCGATGCGATTGGCTCCACTCTTTTCTGCAGCTAAAGCATCTGCCAGCGTTTCGACACAAGATTCAAAAATAAGTTGAATGGGTGGGTTTATCATTTAAAAAAGTGTTCGTTTGGTTGGATTGTATTTCATCTCGTGCGCCAGTAATATTTTTTTTCGCCAGATTCCACCGGCATAACCGGTAAGCTTATTTCCAGCGCCAATGACTCTGTGGCAGGGAATAACTATTGCAATCGGATTTCGTCCATTTGCTGTTCCCACTGCCCTGATAGCCTTGGGATCTCCTAATCTGACAGCCAATTCCAGATAAGTTATCGTTTCGCCATAGGGAATCTTCAGTAATTCGTCCCATACTTTCTGCTGAAATTCGGTTCCTTCAGGATTAAGAGGAAGATCAAAAGCAATTGTTTTTCCGGAGAAATAATTTTCCAGTTGTTTTTTACATTTCTCCAGAACTTCACAAGGATTTTGTTCCGGAATGTCATCTTCAGAAAAAGATATTCCGACAATCGACTGACCATCTGATTTTAGAATGAGGAAACCTAAAGGACTTTTATATGAGGATTGAAATATCATTCCCCAAAATTAAGAAAGTCTGGTGAAGTAGAGACAAGGCATGCCTTGTCTCTACGAATTTAAAATCTTTCTCTTGCCGTATAATGGGTATGCAAAAGCTGATGCGATTTTTCGCTTAACGGTTTATCCAGAAAATCCTTGTAAATCTTGATGATTTCCGGATTTTGATGCGATTTTCGCAACGGCATTCCTGTATCTTCGGCATAAATGGCTTCAGCACGTTTCAACCTGATTTCGGGACTGGTCGGAATTGGCTGACCGCCGCCCCCCAAACAACCTCCAGGACAAGCCATTATCTCGATAAAATGATAATCCGACTCTCCTGTACGGATCGAATCCATGACTTTTTTAGCATTGACCAATCCGTGCGCAACGGCACATTTCAGTTCAACTCCTTCCAGAAATGCCCAGGCTTTCAGTGGATTTTCAATTTTCACAGAAGCCTCCCTCACTCCTTCCATTCCACGAACCGGAGTAATATCAAGGTTTTCGAAAGGAACTTCACGTCCGGTAACCAGCTCGTAAACTGTGCGCAATGCAGCTTCCATCACACCACCGGTAGCACCAAAAATCACAGCTGCACCGGTCGATTCGCCCATTAACCGATCGAAATGCGCATCTTCAAGTTTCATAAAGTCGATACCGGCTTGCTTAATCATAATGGCCAATTCCCTGGTAGTCAGCACATAATCGACATCGCGATAACCGCTGGCATGCATTTCGGGACGGGCTGCTTCAAACTTTTTTGCCGTACAAGGCATAATTGACACGGAAACAATCGTTTCAGGATTGAGATTCCGGGCTTTGGCATAATAAGTTTTTGCAAGCGCTCCGAACATTTGCTGAGGCGACTTGCAGGTTGAAAGGTGATCAAGAAAATCGGGGAATATATGTTCGATGTACTTAATCCATCCGGGAGAACAGGAGGTTGCCATGGGCAATTTTACTGTTGGATCGTGATCAACCAACACTTTTTTCAAACGGGTCAGCAGTTCAGTCCCCTCCTCCATAATGGTTAAATCGGCTGTAAAATCGGTATCCATCACGGCATCGAAACCCAAACGTTTTAAAGCTGCCACCATTTTACCGGTTACCCGTTCACCAGGCTCAAATCCAAGTTCTTCACCAAGGCCAACCCGCACCGCTGGAGCAGTCTGCACAACCACATGTTTTGTTTTATCCGAAATGGCATCCCAAACTTTTTCGATGTAATTTCTTTCGACCAGCGCACCGGTTGGACAGTGATTAATACACTGTCCGCAAGTAGAGCAAACCACATCGTTTATAGCTTTTTCAAAGAAAGTGGTGATTTTCATCTGATCGCCTTTATAGGCAACCGTCAATGCATTAATTCCCTGCAATTCGGCACAAGTCCGAACACATCGCTGACAACGGATACATTTGCTATCGTCTTTGATGATTGAAGGTGAAAACTTATCGATGGTGTAGTTTTTTAAAGGTACAAGCCGGATAAAATCCTGTTTCAGAATTTTATAATCCGATGCCAGTTTTTGCAATTCACAGTTCCCGTTTTTAAAACAACTGGTGCAATCGGCATTGTGTTCCGATAACAAAAGTTCGATAATCTGCTTTCGGGAGTTATGCACATTCAGCGAATTGGTAAGAATTTCCATCTCTTCCTCGCATGGAGTAGCGCAGGCAGCTGACAACCGTTTTTGTCCGGCAATTTCGACAACACATACCCGGCAATTTCCGGCAATGCAAAGGTCTTTATGATAACACAAGGTTGGAATAATAACTCCTGCCTGACCAGCTGCGTCCAGAATTGTGGTTCCGGGCTCCACTTCAACAGGAATTCCGTTGATTCTTATTTTGATTTTTTTAGTCATTTCGGTTCGGTTTTGCAGAGTTAGTAAATCATTTCTTCCCTGAAGTTTTCAACAATGGATGAAAACGAATTGGCTACAGATTGTCCCAAACCGCATTTGGCCGTCAACTTCATCGTATCGGTCAGACGTAGCAATTTATCCAGGTATTGTGCTTTCTTTTCACCTCGCTTGACTGCTTTTATTCCCATCAGCAACTGCTGACAACCGACACGGCAAGGGGTACATTGGCCGCAGGACTCTTCCCGAAAGAATTCAAGGTAATTATCGAGTACGTTAAACATGGACCGCGAACTATTGAATAGCATCATGGAACCTCCGGTAGGTAAAGAAATACCGGTTAATTTCCCCTGAAATCCGATAGCCGTTTCAGTGAACCTTTTTCGAGGCACCAAAAATCCGGACGCGCCACCAACCTGGACCGCTTTCGTATCACCGTCGCCAAACTCTTCCACAAAATCGGCCAGACTCATCCCCAATTCCAACTCATAAATTCCGGGCTTAGGTGTATCTCCGGAAACCGAAAACAATTTCGATCCTCTTGAGTACTGAACGCCCAAATCGTAAAAGCGTTTGGCTCCATATTTAAAAATGGTATAGGTATGAGCTAGCGTTTCAACATTGTTGATTACGGTTGGCTTGCCCATATATCCTGAATTGGAAGGGAAGGGTGGTTTATTCCGGGGCTCACCGCGTTTTCCTTCCATGGATTCGAAAAGTGCCGTTTCTTCGCCGCAGATGTATGCCCCACTACCCATAAAAATCCGGATGGTAAAATCCAGGTTAATTTCTTTACAGTAATATTCAAATTCACGGATCGCCTTATTCAATTCGGGTTGCAGAAAAAAGTACTCACCTCTCAGGTAAATGTATCCTTCCTTTGCCCCGATCACATAACCACAGACAGCCATTCCGGTCAACACTTTATAGGGCACCATCGACAGGATTTCGCGGTCCTTAAATGTTCCGGGTTCACCTTCGTCAGCATTGCAAATCACATATTTAATTGGATCTTCAACTTCTGCTGTGATTTTCCATTTCAGCCCTGTAGGAAATCCTGCCCCTCCACGGCCCTTCAATTCTGAACTGATAAGTTCATTTACCAATTCCTGTGGAGTCCGGCTGATGCATTTGCTTAATATTTCTTCCCAATCATTCTCATATTTAAAAATGAAATCGGCCCGTTTTAGCTGATAACTAGTTGTCATGCGATCCTCCTTCCTTTTTCTTATTCAGGTAAGAACCCAAAATTTCATGTACCTTTTCAGGAGTCAGATCAGTAAAAACCTCATTATTTATGAGCATTGCAGGTGCCTTGTGGCAGAATCCAAGGCAGTTGGTCTGGAGCAACGAAAAATTTCCGTCTGGAGTGGTCTCTCCGACATGTATTTTCAACATGTCTTCAATAGCCAGCAAAATCTGATTCTTCCCTTTCATGGAACAGGTAATCGTCTTGCAGATACGAATGATGTATTTGCCCATTTTTTTGTATTCCAAAAAAGAATAAAAGGTGGCCGTTCCATACACTTCGGAAGCTGGCAGGTCTAATTCACGCGCAATTTCAATCATCGAATATTCCGACAGATATTTTTCCTGCTCAACAACTCCCTGAAGAATTGGTAGCAGATTATGTCTGTTTCGACCATGTTGGTCGGCCAGACTTTTAATAAGATCTGAAACAGGGTTCATATAATTATAAGTTAGTTATAATTTGGATACCCGTAAATTTAGGGAAGTACGAATTGATAAACTATGGTTATTGGTCAGAAAATCACCTAAGCAAAGTGTTATGCGACACATAAATAGTGTTGAGAAATTCAACGGTGTTTCGTTGGATCAATCAAGATGAAACAAGATAAGCACTAATTGTGCCTGACAGAATATTCTTAAATTGAACATGTACCAATTTACATTCAGAAATAGTACAGTTATAAAACAGGATAGGCCGTATAAATCTTATTTCAGAGTACGTTCAACATTATTTATTCAGAATCTTCAACAACAAGTCAAATGCAGGTTCCGCCATTCCTCCGTGGTCAAAACCATCCAATTCGTACAAAGTAGTTTGTTTGTGGCCAACAATATTCATCATGCGCCACATGTAGGCATTTTCTTCATACCGGCCAAGCATTTCCATCTCACGGTCACCGGTAATCAGGTACAAAGGAGGAGCATCTGCCCGAACATGATAAAGTGGAGCCATTTCATCAATGAGCGGCTGAGTTCCCGTGATTCCCCGTTCACTTCGAATGGTAAAATGAGTGATCATTTGTCCGCTGAAAGGCACCAACTTATAAATTGAATTCGCATCAATTCCATAAGCTGCCAAATAATGTTTATCGAGCCCAATCATGCTCGTGAGGTAACCTCCGGCCGAATGACCCGAAACAATGATTTTCTTCGGATCGCCACCATATTTGCTGACATTTTTGAAAACCCAGGCGATGGAAGCAGCTGCATCGTCAATAAATGCAGGACTTTTCACTTTTGGACTTAGCCGGTAATTTACCGCAACAACTGCCAGATTGTGGTTTTTCAAACGCTCCGGAATTGATTTTTCTCCACCAGTCAATCCTCCTCCGTGAAACCAGACCACTGTAGTGAAACTATCTACATTTTCCGGAAAGTAAATGTCCAGTTTGCAACGTTCTTTCTGATATTCGGTCAGTTTCTCTCCTGTACGGTATGAAATATCGGTTTCGGTTTTGTAGGTTGTCGTTTTCCCCTGGGCAGCTGAAGAAATTACAACACTGACTAAAAAGAAAATGGAAAGTAAAATACGGTTCATTAGAAGTTAGTTTTAGTTTAGTTAATGGAAAATTCAAAGATGCAGCGAACGAGCGACCTGGAGTCACCCGCTCACTAAAAAAATCATTGCAAACTATTCAAATTCCTGAATAATTGTTCCCGACATTCTTAGCATTGTAGTGTGCGTATCAATAAAATCATATACAGCTTCCAGTTTTTGGGTAGCTGCATTCAAATACAGGTTTTGCACATCTCTGAAATTAAACGAATTGATCGCTCCGCTTTCGAACTTTTCTCTGGATATCTGAAGGTTCAGTTCTGCTGCGGCCAGATTTTCTCCGGCTACATTCAGCAATTCTTTACGTACCAGGTAAAACTCGTAGATATTTGCCAGACTGTTATTTAGCTCGTGGGTCATCTGTTCAATTTCAACCTTACCAACTTCTTCGTCGATATTCGCAATTTGCACTGCTCTTTTACGGTTGCCGCCGCTAAACAGATTATAACTCAAGGTGAAATTTCCGTAGAAATTGGTTGAATTAGTCCAGCTTTCGCCACTTGTTTTATAATTGGAACGATTGTTATTTACCGTTGCTCCCCCGGCAAAAGAAATGTTCGGTGAAAAATCACTTTTTGCCAGTGCGGCGGCATTTTCGAGCAAAGTTTGATTGATGTACTGATTCTTCAGGCTTTTATTGTTTTCGGTCATTTGAGTAGCTAAATCAGCTAACTGATAGTCTTTAGGGATGGCTTCAAACACAGAAGTCAGATTAAATTCTGATCCGATTTCAACGGCCATTAGAAAATTCAGATCGCGCAAAGCATTTTTAAAAGCAACCTGTTGGAGCAGATACGAAGCTTTATCAGACAAAAAAGCATTCTGTGCCTGTAAAACATCGTATGTAACCGAAGCACCAAAATCTTTTCTCTGTTTCACCTGTGTAAAACGATCTTCGGAAAGGGTCATCACTTTCTGATAAACATCAAGCTTTTCCTTTTCGAGCAAAACAGAATAATAAGCCAACACAACTGATTGAATAGTTCCTTCAACGACTATGGCAGTATTCTGATGAGAAAGCTCTTCCAACTGCTCAAATTTAGCTTTGTTGATATGGACAGAATAACCATCAAAAAGTGTCCAGCTAAGATTTGCCCCGGCTGAAAAATTATTCTGGACGAAATTTTCGTTGTCGTTAATATTAGCAGAATTCCGATTGTCAGCCGTTAATCCAATGTAAGGATATCTGCCAACCGTTCCCCAGTTGTTTCTGATTTCAGCAATTTTTTCGTTGTGCATGACGATCTGCATGTCGTAATTATTCTTGAGCGCAGTGCCAATGGCATCAGAAAGGCTTAGTGGGTGCTGTGCATTTGCAAAAAACACCGCCAGTATAATTAGATTTAATAGGATTATTCTCTTCATTGCAATTCCTTTTTTTGTGATTCTTTACCGTCATCTTCCAATTTACGTTGCAAATGCATCCAGGCTATTTCAACTTCCTCCCGTTCGTAGGTTCTGCCGGTCCACATCTGCCTGAAACCTCTCCTGAAATCATTCAGGATTAAAATTAATGCCGGGAAGAAGAGCAAAATAAATAAGGTGCCAAAAGCGACTCCGTAAACCAGAGAAATAGCCATCGGGATTAAGAATTGTGCCTGAAAACTCCGTTCCAGAACCAGTGGAAATAATCCAAATGAAGTGGTTAAGGTGGTCAGCAAAATTGGTCTTAATCTCGATTTTCCTGCCAGAATAATAGCATCGACCACCTTGTGACCTTCTTCAATTAGAAGGTTGAATTTTGCCAGGTAAACTACCGCATCGTTCACAATTACACCGGTTAGGGCTACGATTCCCCAAAGACTTAAAATTGATAATGGTTTGCCATGAATTCCATGCCCCCAAATGGCACCAAGTATTGAAATCGGGATCATGACTAAAATAATGAAAGGCTGTTCAAACGATTTAAAATTAATCATCAGGATAAAAACAATTGCCAGGAATGCCAACGGGAATAAGTACATCAGATCTGCCATATTCCGGTTACTTTCCTTCTGCTGCCCCTGAAATACAACCCGGATTCCTGGATACAACATCTGAAGTTCAGGAATAATTTCTGCGTTTACCTGATCGAGAATTTCGGTCACCGATGCGTCCGGGTCAACCAGTTCGGCATTCACCCGAATTTCCCGTTTCCCGTTAAACCGCTGGATGTTTACCGGGCCACGCTGCATGTCATAATCAACCAATTCCATGAGCGGATAATCACCCTGAGCAGTTTTTATTTTCATTCGTTCCATTTGCCCGATACGTTCGCGCCCTTCACCCGGATAACGCACCCAGACACGCAATTCGTCGCGTCCTTCCTGTAGCCGCTGAGCCTGCCCACCATAAAACCCCTGACGAACCTGGTTCGCAATGGTGGATTCATCCAAACCAAGCATATAGGCTTTAGGTTTTAATTTCAGGAGAATTTCCTGTTTCCCCATAGCATTTGAATTGACCACATCTTTTAACTGGGGCATTTCGCTTAGTTTGCCAATCAAATAATCACGTCCAAGTTCAAGCTCTTTTATGTTTCTGGAAAGAAGACCAATGGATACCGGTTCGCCAAAACGATTGCGTGCACCAATCGTAAATTTTTCCGCTTCAGAAACAGGTCCGATCTTCTCTCTGATCCGCTTAATAATTTCATACGAACTAATTCCGGTTTCTTCTGAATTTCGGGGCGACACATCCACATTCCCGGCATGGGCACCACTTTCACCATGATCGAATGACGATCCCAGTTCGATAATGCTGTTTTCGATGATATCAACCGTGTCGTTATAATCTTTTTTCAAATCCTCATTCACCACCCAAACCACACTGTCAAACCTTTCCAGATAAGCCATGGTCTGTTTTTCTCCTGAGCCGGGAGTAAAAGCGACATTGATGTTAAATGAATCGAATTCCATTCTGGGGAAAAATGTAGTTTTAATAAACTGACCACCCAATAAACCCATTGTAATTATCATCATGGCAGCAGGCACAGCAATAACGATGTATCTCCACTCCAGTGTAAGTTTCAATACCCTGTCGTAAGCATAATCGCGTAACCAGTTAAAAAACCGTTCCGTATATTTTTTCAGGCCTTTGTCTTTTGCATTTAATACCTTTGCATTTAATACCTTTTCGTTTCCCAAATGTGCAGGTAAAACAAAGAAAGATTCGAAAAGGGAAAAAGAAAGGCTAAGTATCACAATCATTGCCATCTCATACATCATTTCCATTCCTCCGGTAATAAATATCAACGGAAGAAACGCGCAAATTGTAGTCGCTACTGAAGTGATAACCGCGGGAATTACTTCAACTGTACCATCAATTGCAGCGCGCATAGGAGTTTTTCCCATTTCAAAATGCTGAAAAATATTTTCACCAATTACGATACCATCATCAACAAGAATCCCGACGACCAAAATCATTCCAAAAAGGGACATCATGTTGATCGTAATACCCATCATGTTCGCAACAATAAACATGGCTAAAAACGAGGCCGGAATTCCCCAGGCAACCCAAAATGAAAGTCGGATACTCAGCATGAGCGCCAACGAAATCAAGACCATAATTAAACCCTGGCCTCCGTTTACAAGAAGCAGATCAAGACGGCTATACAAAATATCAAGGAAAGAACGCGAAACCCGCAGATGTACACTAGGATTTTTCTGATTGAACGTTTTAACGTATTTCAGGATATATTCATCTATTTTTTTGAGATCTTCAGAAATCAGTTTATTAACCCGGATATTGATCAGGGGTTTTCCGTGCTCCATTTCTTTACTGGGTGTATCCGAAAACTTCTTTTTAACCAATGCAATATCCCTGATCCGTATTACACTCCCGTCAGTATTGGCACGAAGAATAATATCGCCAATTTTATTCGGATCTGAACTTCTGGACCGCAAACGGATTAATAACTCTTCGGTTTCCGAACGAATCTGCCCGCCTGAAACATCGGTATTGTTTTTCTGGATTGCATTCTGTAATTCATTAAACGTTATGCCATAACGCAACAAATCAGCCTCACTGGCTTCAACCGAAATCTCCAGCTGTGGAAATCCGGAAATTGAAACCTGGCTCATAAATCCTGAAGACAGAAAATCTTCTTCAACTATTTGCGCATACGATTTCAGGGTTAGCAGATCAACATCACCGGTAATATTTAATCGCATGGCAGGCGATGAAGTCCTGCTTTTTGCCACAATGGGTCGCTCAGCTGCAGTCGGGAAGGAAGAAATTCCGTCAACCGCATTTTTAACCTCAATTAAGGTTTCATTAATATCTTTTCCCGGTTCAATTTCAATGGTAACCGAAGTGCTGTTTTCTGACGAAGTAGATGTTATCTCATAAATTCCGGGAATCCCGCGGATAGCTTCTTCAATTCGCGACGTAACTCCTTCTTCCATTTCAACCGGTGATGCTCCGGGATAAGCCACCTGCACATATAGAAATCTGGACTCCCGTTCCGGAAAAAACGACATTTTCATGGAGTACATGCTCAATCCACCAATCAATATCAGAAAAACGACAATCAGATTGGCATAGAATGGAAACCGGACAAATAATTCAACTGCTTTTTTCATCAATTATTCCCCCAGGCTTGTCAGTTCATCAACCTTTTTCCCGCCCTCTTCTTCTCCTACAATTCCTACCGGACTATTCTCCTGAACATTAATCAACGGCTCCACAACCAGTTGTGACCCTTCGTCCAAACCATCAAAGATTAAAGTAGTTTCATTCCACTTCAGGATATTTAATTCCCGTTTCTTCAACTTACCATCCAGAACGATAAATACTTCATTCGTATTAAAGACCGCACTACGTGGAATCTCCATCGCGTTTGTAACCAACTGCCCCGGAAATTCAACCAATTTGTATTCGCCAGCCAGTAGATTTGTTTTTTCCGGATTTCGTACCTGAACAAAAACGCTTCTCGACTGGGAGCTGGCCTCAACAAAATTCGATTTACGAACAACCTTGCCTGGAGAATGCGCCGTTCTATCGCGTGAAAACACATTCACCTGATCGCCTATTTCAATCCATTCACTTTGCGAATTTTCAACCGGAACCTCAATTTCCAACTGATCAGTTCGAATCATTTTAGCTATTTGGCCACCAGCATTGACATAAGCGCCGACTTCAAAATTCACCATAGTGAATGTTCCGTCAAAAGGGGCATAAAAAGTATGACGGCTTAATCGCTTTTCATCTTGCCTGATGCCATAATAATCGCTCAAAATGTTGCGGCTGGCCAAAAATATCTTAAGCTTTTCGTTGTTTACCTGAGGTAATTCCGGAATATCTTTGTTCAAATCGACCGAATTGAAAAATGCAAGAAACCGATCATAACTGTCAGGGAAATCAACTTTAATATCGGGTAGAATTTGCGTAAAAACATTTAGGAATCTGCTTTTACTTGCTTTCAAAGCCAGTTCAACCTCATCTTTATAAATACGTGCAATTAGCTGACCTTTTTTAAAGGAAGCTCCTTTTTTTAGCGTTACCTGCCCGGCTTCAATTTTTCCTGCTGCTTCGGATACCAATACGACCTCGTTGCTTGAGGCCACGCGTCCTTCGCGGGAAAGAGGCGAAACAATATCTACATATTTAACTTCTTCAGCTTTTACATATCTTTTTGCATCGCTTTCGGGTCGTCGCGGGGGTTCTGGCTTCAGCGAAACAAACAGCTCTGACAGAGCAAATGATCCGCCCAGAAGTACAACTAACGAAACGATAATAAATGTAATTTTTCTCCAACTCATTGATTTAGGTTTATGGTTTCTAATGTTTTTTTGTAAAACTTTTGGGTAGCTCTCTGGTTTTAAAATCCGGTCCTTTTCTTTTATTTTTTTTGACCGTACAACCAATAGTCAATTCACACTATTTTTTTGGACTAGTAAGAAACCAAAATAGTTTAATCCTTACAGGTGATTTTTTCATTCTAAATCATGAAAAAAACACATTCTGAAAAACTAAATTTACAAATATCAGTTATTTATTTAGATAGAAGGTTTGAAAAGTTCTTAATATTTGTAAATATATAATTGGCATAACATAAAAAAGCAAGGGCTACGGTCTATTCAGAAAGACCAAACCCTTGCTTTTTGGCTTATAGTGAGCGGGTGACTCCAAGTCACCTGCTTACTAAATATGATCGGAATCTTAAGCTCCTTTTGCTTCTGTTAAGCAACCTTCCCTGTACTCGGAAATGATATTTTTAACCATCTGAGGTGAAACTCGACCATACACTTTTTCGCCGACCATCACTACCGGGGCCAATCCACAGGCACCCACACAGCGCAGACAATTGAGCGAAAACTGATTATCAGGAGTTGATTGTCCGACTTCGATGCTCAACTGACGTTTAAATTCAGCCAGCACCTGTTCCGAACCACGCACATAACAAGCCGTTCCCATACAAATAGAAATCGGATGCTCACCCATTGGAATCATGGTAAAAAAAGAATAAAAAGTAACCACTCCGTATACTTTAGCTACCGAAATATTCAGTTCTTTGGCAATTACTTCCTGCACTTCGGCTGGTAAATAGCCCAATTTACTTTGCACCTGATGCAAAACATTGATCAGCTCGCTTCCCTGGTTCCCAAAATCCAAACAGACCTGTTTGATCAGTCCAATGGTTTTTTCTGAAAGTTTTATTCCTGGCATAGTGTGATATTTTTCAAGTGAATTTGTATTATCGTTTCGTCATTGCGAGTGCAACGAAGCAATCTAATCAACTCTATTCAACAGATTGCTTCACTTCGTTCGCAATGACGATTTTAAGAACCTTTTAGGTAACTACACGCCATCCCTAACTCCGGTCAAAATATTTGGTGTGCAGCAAATGATGCGCCTTTTCGCTCATTGGAGCTCCCAGAAATTCTTCGTACAACTTAAGTATATACGGATTTTCATGCGACTTCCGGATCGCTTTATTGTGATCTTCAGAATAGATTGCACGCTGACGTTTCTTCAGGATCTCCGCATCTCCATGGTGATAAGGCTGACCGCCACCTCCGATGCAACCACCCGGACACGACATAATTTCGATGGCATGGTATTCACTGTTTCCGGCCTGAATTTCTTCAAGCAGTTTTCGGGCATTCCCCAAACCATGTGCAATGCCAATATTTATAGGTGTTCCGTTAAAATCGATGGTTGCTTTGCGTAAACCATCCATACCACGCAATTCCTCAAAATCGATACGTGGTAAAGGTTTGCCCGTGAACACTTCGTATGCTGTCCGAACTGCAGCTTCAATTACACCGCCGGTAGTCCCGAAAATCACTGCAGCTCCGGTTGATTCACCCAATGGCTGATCAAAATCTTCGTTTGGTAACAATTTAAAATCGATGTTACCTAAATTGATCAAATGAGCCAGTTCACGCGTCGTTAGCGCAAAGTCAACATCCGGATTTCCATTGACTGAGAATTCAGGACGACTACTTTCATATTTCTTGGCCAAACAAGGCATGATGGAAACAACCACCAGATTCTCACGTTTCACCTGAATTTTGTCGGCAAAATAAGTTTTCGCGATTGAGCCAAACATTTGCTGGGGCGAACGTGCCGTTGAAGGAATATCTTTCAGTTCAGGAAAATGATGTTCGAAAAATTTCACCCAGGCCGGGCAGCAGGACGTCAAAATTGGCAATTTCACATTCGGATCGCCTTCCATAAAAGCTGACAAACGATTAAGTAATTCTGTTCCTTCTTCCAGAATCGTAAGATCGGCAGCAAAATCGGTATCAAAAACATAGTCGAAACCCAGACGACGCAAGGCCGCAACCATTTTGCCTGTAACCAGTGTTCCGGCAGGCATTCCGAATTCTTCGCCCAAAGCCGCACGAACCGCAGGAGCTGTTTGTACAATTACTGTTTTGGAAGGATCGGAAAGTGCACGAATCACGGCGCCAGTCTGGTCAACTTCAGTAAGCGCTCCGGTTGGACAAACAGCCACACACTGTCCGCAATACGTGCAAACAGAATGATCGAGGTTCATCTCGAAAGCAGGAGCCACAACAGCCTGAAACCCGCGGTTAATCGCCGAAAGAACGCCAACAGTCTGCACTTCGTTACACATGGTTTCGCAACGGCGGCACATAATGCATTTATTAATATCGCGGATGATGGCAGGTGAAGTATCTTCGCGATACATCGACTGCTCTCCCTGGTAATGAATTTGCCGGATACCCAGATGAGTAGCCATATTCTGCAAATCGCAGTTACCCGATTTGGCGCAAATCAAACAATCTGCCGGATGATCTGACAAAATCAGTTCAACCACCGTGCGTCGTGCATTAACCACCCGAATGGTGTGTGTATCCACAACCATTCCTTCGGCAGCTTCGGTGCAGCAAGCCGGTGCCAGATTTTTACGGCCTTTAATTTCAACCACACAAACACGGCAGCCTCCGGGTTTATTTTCAATGTTCATATCATCCAGCTTCATGTAACAAAGTGTCGGAATATCAATTCCGATGCTGGACGCTGCTTTCAGTACCGTAGTTCCCTTCCGGACAACTACCGGTTTATGATCTATTGTAAGATTTATCATTTCCATCTATTCCCTTTTTAACCGATTAATACTGCATCAAACTTACATTTCTCGAGACACACACCGCACTTGATACACAACGACTGATCGATGTAATGCGGGGCGCGTCTTTCTCCTGAAATAGCACCAACCGGACAATTCCGGAAACATAGTGTACAACCGGTACATTTCTCAGCATCAATGGTATAATGAACCAAAGCTTTGCACTGTCCGGCCGGACAGCTCGAAGAGTTGACATGCGCCAGGTATTCGTCGTAGAAATGATCGAGTGTTGAAAGTACAGGGTTTGGTGATGTTTGCCCCAATCCGCAGAGCGAAGTGTCTTTGATCACATGACTCAACATTCTCAGTTTGTCAAGATCCTCCATCGTACCTTTTCCTTCGGTTATTTTCACGAGAATTTCGTGAAGCCGTTTATTCCCAATCCGGCAGGGCGTACATTTTCCGCAGGATTCGTCGAGCGTAAATTCAAGGTAAAATTTGGCAATGGCAACCATACAATCCGAGTCGTCGAGTACAATCATTCCTCCTGAACCCATCATCGATCCGGCGGCAAGCAAATTATCGTAATCGATCGGAGTATCCAAAAACGATTCGGTAAGGCAACCTCCGGAAGGACCACCGGTTTGTACGGCTTTAAATTTGCGGCCGTCTTTAATACCACCACCAATGTCGTATATAATTTCACGAAGAGTAATTCCCATCGGAACTTCAATCAAACCAACATTATTGATTTTTCCGGCGAGAGCGAAAACTTTGGTTCCTTTCGATTTGGCTGTACCGATAGCAGAAAACCATTCGGCACCTTTATTAATGATGACCGGAATGTTGGCAAAGGTCTCTACATTGTTCACATTGGTTGGTTTTCCGTTGTAACCTTTTTCCGCCGGAAATGGTGGCTTTACGGTTGGTTCGCCGCGCTTTCCTTCCATCGAATGAATGAGTGCTGTTTCTTCGCCACAAACAAAAGCTCCCGCACCGTATCTGATTTCCACATCGAAACCGAATCCGGAACCAAGGATATCTTCACCAAGCAATCCATATTCGCGGGCCTGGTTAATCGCGATTTTCAAACGCTCAATAGCCAGCGGATATTCAGCCCGGATATAAACCAAACCTTTGTCTGCGCCAATACAATAGCCGCAAATGGCCATGGCTTCGAGCACCGAATGCGGGTCGCCTTCCAGAATTGACCGGTCCATAAACGCGCCAGGGTCACCTTCGTCGGCATTGCAAACTACATATTTCTGATCACTCACCGATTTACGTGTCAGCTCCCACTTCAAGCCGGTTGGGAAACCACCGCCTCCACGGCCACGCAATCCGGAAGCTTTAATCGTAGTGATTACTTCTTCCGGAGTTTTTTCACTCAGGCAAGTTCCCAAAGCCGCATAACCTTCACGTCCGATGTATTCTTCAATATTTTCAGGATTAACAAAACCACAGTTGCGCAAGGCAATACGAACCTGTTTCTTGTAAAAATCCATTCCTTTCGAATCGCCAATTGTTTCTTTGGTTTCCGGATCTTTATAAAGTAAACGCATCACTTTACGACCTTTAATGATGTGTTCATCAACAATTTCTAACACATCTTCCGGAGTTACCAGGGTATAAAACGTGTTATCGGGTAATATTTTAACGATAGGTCCTTTTTCACAAAATCCAAAACATCCGGTTAAAATCACCTGAATTTCGTCCGCCAGTCCGTATTCATTGAGCTGGTTTTGGAAATTTGTTTTGATGAGTTCACTTTGTGAAGCCTTGCATCCGGTACCTCCGCAAACAAGAATATGCATATTGAATTCGGCCATTTTTGTCCGTTTAAATTAATTATCAATGGATGAGAAAGTTATTGGGATAATTCCGTCAACCATCACGTTAAGTTTGATGTGTTTTTCAATGATTTCCTGAGCTTTTGTTTTGTTTACGTAACCATAAACCACAGGTTTTTGTCCCGGAATGGTGAGTTCGATGGTTGGTTCAGCATAACAATATCCCATGCAGCCAACCTGAGTAATAACAGAATCAATCCCCTGATGATCGAGTTCTTCAATCAGGAAAGTCATCGTTTCTTTTGCTCCTGAAGCAATACCACAGGTAGACATCGAAACTTTAATCTGAATCAGATGCTCGGGATTGTCGCCCTTTTCTCTGAGTTTGATTTTAGACTGAACTTCAGCTTGTAATTTTTTTAAATCAGCCAGACTTTTTATTTTATTCATCGTATTTTGATTTTATTTTTTCCATTCAATGGCATTTAAATATCAATACTTTAAAACACAAAACTGCTATATTTTGTCATTATTCTGTAATTTGGATATGTTCTAAATTCTCCTGAAGTAATTCTTTCAGAAACAAACGAACATCAGGATGATTAATTGGCACGTTTTCAAGCGTTTGCTTAATATCTCGTATATCAAATTCAAACTCTCCGGAAGAGGTTTTATGTTTAAAGACATAATCTATTCCGCCGGATGAGCAAATCAGTAAAATCAGTGTTCCAACCAAATCTCCCATCACCGGACGATCGAGATGTTTGAGTCCAAAGACGGCAGTAACTTTGGTGCCTTTTCCCAATTCCGATTCAAGCTTGAATGATCCTGCCGTCGTTTCAGCATTTTGCTTGAAAAGCGACAAGCCCAATCCAACTTTTCGCGTGGTTCGCGAGGTATAAAACGGATCGATGGCACGCTCCAACTGATCTTCACTCATGCCTGAACCATTATCAGAAATTGTAATTATCAATTTATTTTCAGCAGACCGCTCGTCAATTTCAATCTCAATAAGTTTTGCCTTTGCCCTGATTGAATTCTGGACAATATCGAGAATATGTAAGGAAAGGTCTTTCATCTTAAAATCATTGAAGGACTAAATTATAAAACTTTCAAATTAACTCGCTTCTCAGATCTATTCAGAGCGCGAAGCGACTCTTTTTTGCTCATAACCCAAAATTCCACAAACGGGTAGCTTTGTGTTATGAATATTTTAAATAATTGTTTTTCAATACGGAACTCTTCTGATCTTCATCTCCCAAGCTCCCTTCTCCCCCGGAGAAGGGCTGGGGATGAGGCTTCCTGTGTCTGGCTTACAATATCCTCGTCTTTCGCCCCTCCTGCCCCAACAAAGCTTTACGGATTTCAATAAAGGTTGGTTTTTCCATCTCGAAAACGGTAAACGTTTTACCTAAATCTTCAGGATAATGACTATCCGAAAATTTCACCAGTGTAATTTCAGTATTGATATTGAATTTTTCACGGATTGCATTCTCATCTGCCAGTTTCGAAATCTGAAGAGCATCAATTTCTAATTCCGGAGGAATAAATCCCAACTGGCTAAACAAGCTGTTTCGGGGTCGATCGATGTGTGCCGGGATGAAAATTCCGGATAATTCGTGCACCTTCTGCTCCACTTCCTCGATACTCACATCCAATGATGCACCCAGGTAATTATCAAGTTTTTCCAGAATATTTTCATCTTCATCAACGACTAACTGATAGCCAAACAGAACAGGATCATTGGGAATAACAGTCAAATGCTGATCAAGATAAGATTGAAATACCTTCAGCACATCCAGATCCTCAAACAAACCCAGACAGTGAACCTCTTCGCGTGTAGTCATTTCGCATCCCGGAATTACCGTCAAACCCGTATTCCGGGCTAATTTCCATACCAACTCACCATGTTTGGTGCTGTTGTGATCGGTAATCCCGATGATATCCAGCCCACGGCTGCAGGCCAGCGATACAATACGGGAAGGACTCATTTCCAGATCGCCACAAGGTGATAAAACCGTATGGATATGAAGATCAGTCCTAAATTCTCTCATAGTTACCGGTTAAAGATTTGATACAGTTTTCCTGCCATTTCAAATGTAGTTAAACCCGTTCCCAATAGGGGAATATTTTCATCATCGGAATGCCTGACCGTGTTCTCCTGTGGTTCAAGACTATTGACCAGAATAACTGCAGCCAGATCTTTCAGCGAGGCAATAGCCATCACATTCTGATGCACCTGCAAGGTAATCCAGACCTGACCTTCCAGCGCATTTCCCATTACATCACTCAGCAGGTCAGAAACATATCCACCGCTAACTTCACGATCAAGGCCTTTCTGTCCGGCATAGACAGTCAAACCCAATTTTTCTACTAATTCAGAAACCTTCATTTCGACGTCCTCTTTTTTTACAATCTGCTTTAAAACGATCCGTTCCCCATTTTTTCTGTACGTTGAGAAACGCTTTTTTTGCTTTGATCCGATCCTCATCAACCCACATTTGCTGCAGGAAAATGCAATCAGACATTTTTGCCTTGTTATTCACCATATCTTCGGCCAGCGCATGGCAATTGGGAGCTCCGCAGGCGCCGCAATCGATGCCTGGCAAAAAACACACGATGCGCTGAGCCCTCTCCATTTTATCCATCGCTTTAGCACGGTCCGTTCCGAAGATGAAAACCGGCTTTGGGCTGATCGAATCAATAATCAGTTTTTGTTTCAATTCTTCTGTATTGACCTTCAGAACTGTATTTGAAATATCTTTTGCTGACGGGTAGCGCTTTGCCCTTCGCTCAAGCCGTTCCGTAGTTAAAAACCTGTTTCCGGTAAGCAGAATGCCACCGGCACAACTTTGGTCGCAAGAGCGCAATTCCAGAAAATCGATTCCGTGAACCTGATCATTTTCCAATCGTTCCAGAAAACGCACCACATTATGGATTCCATCAATGGCCATACTTCTCGAACCAAAATGCCGGGATTCGCCACGCGTCAGGCTCCAAAGAACACCTTCATTGGAAAGGTTTTCGCGTTGTTCCGAATGATCAATCTCCTCACCATCGGCAATAACCTTCATGACCTCGTTGTACAAATGATTCATATTGATGACACCATCAACAATGGATTCCTCCTCGCCAACAGGGCTTTTCACCGATGCTATTTTTGCGATGCAGGGTGTCGCGTAGAAAAGTCCTATTTCTTCACGTCTGGCACCTTCGAGCATTAATCGTTCAATGGCAAAATGAGCGGCAAGATCATGAGGAGCTTTCCTCATGATCAGATTCTCGGTTAACGAAGGATACCTGCTCTGAATAAGCCGGACAATGGCCGGACAATAAGTGGATATGGCGGGCTTTATGCTGTCTGGCCTGATACAGTATTCTTTGACCGAATCAATTAAAAGCTGCATCGGTTGTTCGACCTCATAAACATGGGTAAAACCCACTTTTTTAAATCCCTCGTAAATCCGGTCTTCGTTGTATTTTTCAGGAAACTGGCCAATCATGATGGATGGGAAAAGGATCACACGATATTTAAACGATTTAATTTGAGCCAGATCGTCCTGCTCCACATAGAATGCTTTAGTCGGACAGGCACGATGACACTGACCACAGTCGACACAACGTTCGTGGTCGATCACTGCCAATCCGTTTACAACACGGATAGCCTCGGCCGGACACGATTTCATACAATGTGTGCAACCGATGCATTTGGCGGCGTCAACTTTTAATGCATGGTATTTAGGCAATCCGCTCATATAAAATAATTAACCATTTTAATTGTTGTTCCTTTTCCTATTTCAGTTTTTATCAGCAATTCATCCGTATTCTTTTTAATATTTGGCAAACCCATCCCTGCGCCAAAACCCATTTCCCGGACTTTTTTGCTTGCCGTAGAATACCCGGCTTGCATGGCCAACTCAACATCCGGAATCCCAGGGCCTTCATCACTCACCAGTATAGTGATTTTATGCTCTTCAATTTCAACCTCCATCGTTCCACTGTAGGCATGGGCCACCACATTCACTTCAGCTTCATACAAAGCAATCACAATACTTTTAATGGCTTTTCCATCAATACCCAACTGTTTCAAAACTTTTTTTACCTGACTCGACGGATGTCCTGCCTGTGTAAAGTCACCTCCCTGTATGGAAAAAGATAGTTTCAAGTTAAAAAGCCTCCCCCAAACCCCCTCCGAAAGAGGGGGCTTAATGAAACGGTTCTCGAATATTTTCTTGTTTCTTGTTTCATGTTCTTTTCATTCGGTATTGTATATTAAAACAAAAGACTTTGTCGCTGCACCTCATCTCCCTCCTTCTGAGGGGTTAGGCGAGGCTTTTTAAAATCTAATAAATGGGTTTTAATCCGGCCTGAAACAGCAGTCCGCTTGATTTAAATAATGAATAGGGAGATTCAAGAATACACATCCCATTTTCGTGTGCCAGATCAATCATTTGCTGATTGGCTTTTTTGTTGCGCACAAATACAATGGCACGGATATCAGCCATTTCGGCTGTACGAATAGCCTGAAGATTAACCATCCCGGTTATCAGGATCAGGTTGTCCGTATCAAGTGTCAACACATCACTCATCAGGTCAGAACTGTAACCCATCTCTACCTCGTCTTCCAGTTTGCTTGCACCACATGATATGGTAGCATCTAAGATTACAGCGATCTCTTTTAGCTTCATTTTGGTTTTTAAATGTGACTGCGGTAAATTTCCGAAAAAATAACCGGAAAGTGATGGTTGGTATTGTGATTAGGGCTTATTTAGATTGGTTACAGGTAAGGATTTAGCCGAACACACAAGTCCAAATCAAAGAGTTCAGGAAGCTTTTCAGTACCTGAGAAAATAAAATTGAATATTACCGAATGGTTTTGTAATTTAAGTTCGAAATTAGAACACCATGATTTACGAAGAAAAACCGTTCAACCAGGGATTCATTGACGATCCTGAATTGCATCAAAAAATTATTGATGCGTTGCCAATTCCTATTTTTTACCGCAACCAGAAAGGTGTTTACATTGCCTGTAACCAGGCTCAGGAAAAACTGCTTGGCCTGCAAAAATCGCAAATTATCGGAAAAACAGTTTTCGATATCCAGCCAAAAGAGATTGCTGAAATATACGCACAGCGTGATCAGGAATTGCTTGACAGTCCCAACGACCAGATTTACGAAGCAAAATTCAGGGATGCTTCAGGCATTTTGCATGATGTCGTATTCAACAAAGCTGTAATCCGTAACAGTCAAAATGAAATTACTGGCATTGTAGGTTCGGTCTCTGATATTACCGAGCGAAAAAAAGCCGAGCGAAAACTCGAAAAAGCCCGCGAGGCAACGGTTATTGCATCGGCAATGATGCACAAAATCAGGGCAGGTATCATTATTGCCGACAGCGAACTAAAAGTGATTGATTCTAATGAAGGTTTTGCAAAAATGTTTGGATCTGAGATCGAAGAATTATTTGAGACCATTCCCGGATTACATGGAGCAGACCTGAAAGAACTGGTTCCGGACGTGATTTACAAGATGTTTTCCTCAACCTTGATTTCAGGAGAAAACGCGATTGAACGTGACCTGAAAATTCAGAATAAACTGTTACATGTTTCGGTGATTACCATTTATAAACACCGGGTGGTTGGAGCTTTGCTTCGCGACATGTCTGCTCCTTCGCTGGTTCGTGAGGAAATCATAAGCCGGGCACAACGGGTAAACCGGCATAACCTGGAAACCGTACAGAAAATTGCCTTTCTGCTTGGCGACAATGCATCCATGACGGAAGAACTGTTGAATTCGATTATTGAATCGTACAAATACGGAGAGGATGAATAGTAAGCATCGCCCAACGAATAGAAGAAATACGAAACAAGAATATGACAACGAATGCCCAACATCCAATCTCCGGGCGACAACCTGGAACTTGAAACTTTCTTTTTAATATGGCCGATTATCACATAGAAGTTGATGTTCATCAGTTGAAGTGTCACGGACAGATTGTTTGCGGTGATGTTTTTCATTCCCGGCAAATCAAAGCCGAAGGACGCACCATACTGGTACTTTCGGATGGAATCGGGCATGGTGTAAAAGCCAATGTCCTGGCTACTCTCACCGCGTCAATGGCTCTCAATTACACTTCGTTTCATACCAAGCCTGAGGTTGCAGCCAATATTTTTATGCGGGCCCTCCCCAAAAGCCTCGACGGAAAAGAAAGTTATGCCACGTTTACAATCATTGAAATTGAAGAAGCGGGCTTCGTTCGGATCATAAATTACGACAATCCCCGGACAATTATTTTTAGACGGGGACAACCATTTGACCCCAAAGAGTTTCAAATTCCTATCAGGGGAGAGGAAAATGCCGGTAAAATTTTAAGAATCAGAGAATTTGTTCCGATGCTCGAAGACCGCATTATTTTCATAACTGACGGCGTGGATCAGTCAGGCCTGGGAAGCACACGTTTTCCTTCCGGCTGGGGACTTGATTTTATCACCCGGTTTGCTGAAAACCAGATTGCCCGTGAATTTGAAATTTCGGCAACTAAACTGGCACGCAAAATATTGAATCAGGCTTCGATGAACGACTCGTTTGAAATACGCGATGATGCCAGTTGTGGCGTAGTTTATTTCAGGCAACCCCGCGAATTTATGCTGATCACCGGTCCTCCATTCTATAAAATTAAAGATTCTGATTTTGTGGAGAGAATTAAGAAATTCCCGGGAAAAAAAATCATTTGCGGCGGAACAACAGCCGAAATTATTGCCCGGGAAATGGATCTCGACATCAATATTCAGCACCGTGTTTTAGAACAAACATTACCTCCAGCCGCTAAAATGGAAGGTTTTGAAATGGTTACCGAAGGGATACTGACACTGGGCCGCGTGGAAGAAATTCTGGAAAGCTTCAGCTCCGACACGCGACTGGGAGACAGTCCTCCGGAAGAGGTTGTGAAGCTACTCATCCAGCACGACACCATCCAAATCATCGTTGGAACCCGCATTAACTGGGCGCACCTTGACCCTGACCAGCCAGTCGAACTTGAAATCCGCAAGTTTGTAGTCAAACGTATCGTCCGGTTGCTGGAAACACGGTTCTTTAAAAAGGTGACTGTGGAATTGGTCTGAGTTTTACCTGCCTGTATCCGGAGAGCAAAAAGAACAGAGACACAAACACTTATTCTACAAACCATTAACCGGCTGCAACTATTTAATCATTTAACCATCCAACATTTCAACAAATAGATTACTTTTATACCATATTGTATTTACTACAATTTAATAAGCATAAAACAGATTGACATGAAAACCATTTTTCTTTTCTATCTAGCTGCATTTACTTTTATTTCGACATCAGGAATATCTCAGGACCAGTTAGTCCATCTGAATTCGCTTGGATTTTTGCCCGAATCATCCAAAAAAGCGTCTATCATTGGTGAATCCAAATCCTTTGTAATCAGACGCGTTTCCGATCAGACTATTGTTTTTACACGCAAAGTTTCAAAACCGGTTTTCCAGAAAGATGTCAATCAAACTGTTTCGATAGCCGATTTTTCCTCTTTCTCCAAAAGCGGAAAGTACTATCTCGAAATCCCCGAAGGTGCCAAATCCATTGAATTCGAGATTTCGCCAACTGTTTACAATCAGGCATTTTACACCAGCATGCGCGCTTTTTACCTGTGGCGGTGCGGAACAGCAGTATCGGGCGATTACAACGGCCACCATTTTGAACATGACATCTGCCACCTGGAAGATGGTTACGAAGACTACCAGGGAAAACCCGGCGAACGTCGAGACGGGACAAAGGGATGGCATGACGCCGGCGACTATGGCAAATATGTTGTAAACGCAGGAATAACTGTTGGGATGATGTTTATGGCCTGGGATCAGTTTCAGGATAATCTAAAGAATTTCAAGCTCGATCTTCCTGAAACAGCAGCTGGTTATCCTGATTTTCTGAAAGAAATGAAATGGGAAACAGACTGGTTGCTGACCATGCAATATACCGATGGCTCCGGGAAAGTAGCCCATAAACTGACCCGGAAAAATTTTGCGCCATTTATTAAGCCTGAAGATGATCAGGAGAAACGATATTTCACCGAATGGAGTTCGGCTGCCACTGCGGATTTTGTAGCCATGATGGCTCAGGCTGCGCGCTATTTCGAGCCTTACGACAAAGCGTATTCACAAAAATGTTTGGAAGCTGCCCAGTTGAGCTACAAATTTCTGAAAGAAAATCCGAAGGATATAGGATTTGTTCAGGGCGAATTTAAAACCGGTGGTTACCAAACGACTGATAAGGACGACCGATTATGGGCCGCTGTTGAAATGTGGGAAACCACAGGAAATCCTGAATTCCTGAAAGATTTTGAGTCGAGGGCAGAAGCTCTCAGCTTCAGGGTTGACGAAGTCTGGGACTGGGGTAATGTGGCTAACCTGGGAATGTTTGAATATGTGCTTTCCAAAAAATCAGGAAAAGATCCTAAAATTTTAAAAACCATCCGGAAAAACTGTGTGGATATTGCCAATGACATTGTCATTAAAGCGGCAGCTGATGTTTATGGGCGACCACTAGACCGTTATTTTTGGGGTTGCAACGGCACTGTTGCCCGTCAGGTTTTGAACCTGCAGATAGCCAACAAAATAGCTCCGGATAAAATATACACTCAAACTTCGCAAGACGCTATTGCGCATATTTTTGGACGTAATTATTACAATCGCTCGTATGTGACAGGATTGGGAATTAATCCGGCAATGAATCCCCACGACCGGCGCTCAGCTTCGGACAACGAAATTAACCCCTGGCCCGGATACCTGGTTGGTGGCGGACACTCTGCTACCGAATGGAACGACAAACAGGAAGACTTCAGAACCAATGAAATTGCCATAAACTGGCAGGCAGCTCTGGTTTATGCTCTCGCTGGTTTTATCAACAACTAAATTATTAATTAATCTCATTTAAAATGAAAAAATCGTTTACTGTCTTGATTGCACTGTTAGTATTCAGCACATTCTCCCAGGCACAAAAATTTCCGGGTCTTGCATTGACCCCGCCAATGGGCTGGAACAGCTGGAACACTTTCGCCACGAACATCAATGAACAGATCATTAAAGACATGGCTGACACCTTCGTCGAAGAAGGACTGGCTGATGCCGGTTATAACTACATCGTGATCGATGATGGCTGGATGGCCAAGGAAAGAGACAACCTGGGTTTTCTGGTTCCGGACAAAATAAAATTCCCCAACGGAATGAAAGTTGTTTCAGACTATGTGCATTCCAAAGGCTTAAAATTCGGCATCTACAATTGTGCCGGCGCAGAAACCTGTGGCGGGTATCCGGGCTCCAGAGGGCACGAATATCAGGATGCAATAAGCTATGCTTCGTGGGGAGTTGATTACCTGAAATACGACTGGTGCAACACCGAAAACCTGAATGCAAAAGGAGCATATGAAACGATGCGTGATGCCATATACAGTGCCGGAAGACCTATGGTTTTCAGCATGTGTGAATGGGGCGACAACCAACCCTGGGAATGGGGTGAAAATGTTGGACATCTGTGGCGTACCACCGGAGATATTTCAGCTTGCTGGGATTGTGAAGAACATCACGGCACCTGGTCATCATGGGGAGTACTGAAAATTGTCGACATGCGCAAAGACATCCGGAAAGCTGCCGGCCCCGGACATTGGAATGATCCGGATATGATGGAAATCGGAAACGGCATGACTGTGAATGAAGATCGCGGACACTTTGCCTTGTGGAGCATGATGGCAGCACCTTTAATCATGGGAAATGATTTACGTAAAGCCAGTCAGGAAACCCTGGCTATTTTGACCAATGCCGATGTTATCGCTGTTGATCAGGACTCTCTCGGAATTCAGGGATTTGTTTATAAAACTCAGGACAGCATCGAAATATGGGCAAAACCATTGGCAAACGATGACTGGGCCATTTGTTTTCTGAACAGAACGGAAACTTCCAAACCACTTAATTTCAACTGGAAAGAAAACACGATAAATGATGATGTATTCGGCTATGAAGTTTCCTTCAAGGACAAGCATTTTGCGATCCGTGATTTATTCACAAAAAAGGATTGCGGAACCACCAATGAAATTTTGAAAGCCGAAATCCCTAAACATGATGTTTTAATGGTCAGACTTTCCAAACTAAAAAAATAAAAGCTGTGGGTGAAAGAAGTACTTTCACCCACAGCTTTCCTTGTGATTTCCGTACATGTGAAAATCTCCGGGGAAAAGTATTTTTCACAGACCAGAACTATCCACAACAGGAACAAAGAGAAGATTCATTTCATGACCGGATGTTCAACTGGATTTCACCTCTGATGCAAGACATTCGCTGGTCCAATCTCTCAATGAAGTGACAAACCCAACCATCCGGCCAATCTCTTCGTCGGTCGGTATCTTCTCCGGAGCAATTTCCAAAGAGCAAAAATTCATGAACGAGTTCATCAGACGGACACCAACAGAAAATTCATCAGGAACGGCCATGATCTTTTTAATTTCGCGTAACATTCCAGAAATACTTGAATGTTGAGGGAAATTACCTTCACGGATTAACAGGCTGGTCATGAAATTTTCGACCGAAATGCCCACTACATTATAGATAACGACGTTCCCAAGCTTTCCTTTTCCGGAGGCATTTACGGCAACCTTGCAATAATCCATTGCTTCGTTAAAATAGCTTTTCCACTCCATATCATAATGTTTAAAGTTCTGCATGATTAAGGTTGTTGACCAAATGAACCAATTCGTCCACACGAATACTCCGTTTATTCCGGAATGACAAAGCTTTAACCTGTTCGGTCAAAAGAGCAGTTTGATTCTCATTCACTTTCAGGTTTTGTTTTTCGAGAATATGCAGGATTGTTCCCGAACCTGAATGGCGTCCAAGAACCATTTCGGTTGATCTCCCGATTTCAGAAGAGCGGAAAGGCTGATAAGTAAGTTCATCTTTCAGCAGGCTGTTGCAGTGAATCCCCGATTCGTGGCGGCAAATCGCATCGCCGACAATGGGTTTCGAAGGATAAATCGGTTTTGAAGAGGCTTCGGCAACAAACCGGCAAAGTTCCTGCATTCCGGCCAGATGAATTCCACAATCAACTCCGGCTGATATTTTCAGAGCAGCAGCAATTTCTTCCAGAAAAGCGTTTCCGGCACGTTCTCCTAATCCGTTAACCGTTGCACTTACAGAACTGGCTCCGGACAATAAAGCGGCTACTGAATTGGCAGTAGCCATTCCCAGATCATTGTGTCCATGAAATTCAAAATCCACAAACGGGAATTTTTCGCTTACTGATGAAAACAATTGAGCGGTTGAAAATGGGTTCAATATTCCAACCGTATCAGCGAGTCTAATACGGTCAACACCTTCGGCCAGACAAGCTGCAATAAATTCATTCAGGAATTCAGGATTGGCACGCGATGCATCCTGTGCACCAATGGCAATAAAATCGAAACGCTGACGGGCAAAAGAGATGATTGGCCGCAACTGATTCATTACCCAATCAGTATTTCGTCCCATGGCCGAAAGTTGAACTTCGGACACCGGAAACGAAATATTAATACGGTTGGCTCCTGTTTTCGCTGATTCCTCGATGTCAAACTCTTTGGCTCTTGCCCAGCAAAGTTTATCGAAACGAAATCCTCCCTGTACAATTTCCCGAATCATTTGTAACTCATCTGTACCCATTGCCGGTGTACCAACTTCCAGTTCTTTGATGCCGCAATCTTCGAGCATACCAGCAATTCGAAGTTTTTCGTCCAATGTAAATACAACCCCGGGGGCTTGTTCGCCATCCCGGAGAGTAGTATCGATGATATGGGGAGATTTGACCATAGTCTTGAATGTTAGAATCTTGAAATGGTGTTTGTTGTTTAATCGTTGCGGGATTCGAGTTACGAGTTTTTCCCGTAACTCGGAACCCGTAACTCGCAACGTTTTCCTGCGACTGAATACTTGATCTATTCGCTAATCAAATATTCGTCAACGGCATTACCTTCTTCCAGTGCATCCAGGATTTCGTCGATACGATCGGTGGTGATGGCTCCGTACCAAAGATTATTCGGTTGAATAACCATTACCGGTCCCTGAGAGCAAACATTTAAACAAGCAGTTGATGAAACTGCAACATCCAATCCACGGTCGTTGCACTCTTCGGTGATGTACGGGATGAATCCGGCAGCTCCGTTTTTGTTGCAAAAACCTTTGGCGTCGCCGGCAACCCGATAGGAGTTGCATACTAAAATGTGATAATCTGGTTTTTTCATTGTTGAAAAATAAAGCCCCTCCCCAACCCTCCCCTAGGGGAGGGAGCCAGAAAAGCTGGTTAATTAATAATTACTGTTCCATTATTTTATAGATTTTTTTAAGCCTCCCCTTCGGGGGAGGTTTGGAGGGGGCTTTAACAACCGGTTGCTTTTCCGGAACAGGCAGAACCACATTTAAATACATCGGCCTTTTTCACGGTGCGTAATTCTTTACCTTTATATATAGCGTCCAATCCTTCATCGATCAATCCGGTCATTTCCACAATACGGATTCCGGTACGACCAATCGTCGCTGAAGGGCTTGGTCCGATTCCACCAACTAAAAGGGCACGACAATCGTTTAAAAGCTCTGCCAGTTTTTCCCATCGTTTATTTCCAGATCCTGAAGGAGGTGTTTCGCGTTGTTCGACCATCCGGTAGCCATTTGGTGTTTCGCGGAAGATATAAACGCTGTCTGCTTCTCCCAGATGCTGATTGACCAACATTCCCTCGTAACTGGCAACCGCAACAAAAGGTCTGTTTTCATCATTCTCAACAGAAAGGTTGACAACTTCAGACATGATTTTTTTGGCTTCCGCATCATCCTGACCAAGCAATCCAACTGCATCGGCACGACAACGGGCGCAATGTGTCATCGGTTTCAGGTGTTTGGCAATCTTCAATCGAATCTCACGCATAGTGAGCATATCCGGCTCCTTCAGATTTTCGTACAGGGTATCAGCAACGGGAAACAATGGAATGGCATTCATAAGTTCGGCGCCTAATTCTTTTGCTTTTTCAGCCACACCTTCTATCACATGTTCATTCATTCCAGGAATCACGATGGTGTTTATTTTTACTGTAATACCATGTTCCCGTAATAACTTAATGGCCAGCAATTGTTTTTCGAGCAACAAATCGGCTGCAGCTTTTCCCACATATCCCCGATTTTCGAAACGAGCCCATTTGTAAATGTCTTTAGTCACCTCGGTATCGAGAGAATTCATTGTGATTGTAACATGGCTAACTTTAAGTTCAGCAATTTCGGCAACATAAGGAGCTACATTCAATCCATTTGACGAAAGACAAAGAATCATTTCAGGAAAATGCTGACGAACCAAACGCAGAGTTGTCATGGTTTCGTGCGGATTGGCAAACGGATCGCCCGGACCGGCAATTCCCACAACCGACAAATTCGGCATCTTTTCTTTCAGTCGAATCAGGTAAGCCAGAGCCTGTTCCGGAGAAAGGACTTCGCTGGTAACGCCTGGACGGCTCTCGTTGACGCAATCGTAATCGCGTTTGCAATAATTACATTGTATGTTGCATTTGGGGGCAACGGGTAAATGGACCCTTCCATATTTACCTTTCGCTTCGATGTTGAAGCACGGATGTTTTTCGAGATCTATAGCCCCCCCAAGCCCCCCCGAGGGGGGGGTCGAAGAATCGGTCTGCATTGTTTTATCTTTTAACATAGCATTCATATTTAGATGTTTAATCGTCAACAATCATCTTTGCCTAGCTCCCTTCTTCCGATTGTTTAGATTTTTGCAACTGGGAGGACAGGCTTTAAGCCTCCCCCTTGGGGGAGGTTTGGTGGGGGCTACATATATTTATATCCAACTTCAGAATTGTCCTGCTTAGCCCCAATAAGCGTATTGGTAATCTGGTCGAACAATTCCTGAGTTCCTGCATAACCAATGTGCTTGATTCGTTGTCCGCCAATGCGGTCGTGAATAGGGAACCCACAGCGAACAATCGGGATATTTAAATCGCGGGCGATGTAATAAGCTTTGCTGTTTCCAATCAGGATATCCGGTTTATTTTCGGCACACCATTCATGGATGATTTCGTAGTCATAGTCGTTCCTGGCCGTAATCGCTTCGGTGTTCTCCGGACAATATTTTTTGACTTCTTCTTCCAGATGACCACTTTCACCTCCGGAAGCTGCAAGTGTTACTTCAATTCCGATTTCGTTCAGGAAAGCTGAAATACCTACCACAAAATCTTCTTCTCCATAAACCACAGCCCGTTTGCCAAAAATGTATTTGTGACCGTCTACATAAGAGTCAATCAGGCGACCACGTTCTTTTTTATATTTCAATGGAATTTCTTTTCCTGAAATCTTACTAAGGATATCGAATAGATGATCGTTTAAACCAACTCCAACCGGCATTGGCAAACGGAAATTTTCGACCCCAAACGTGTTGAATAAATAATCGCCTACTGAAGAAGATTGTGTGTTGTTTTTCACGCGACCAGCTAAACTTCCTTTGTTCATAATGGTTCCGAATTCGATGGAAGCACGGGCTGAACCACATTCCTTAACCAATTCAATTGGAGTTCCTCCGTCAGGAATACGTTTGTAAGCATCCCAAATTGGATTGTCGAGGGTTTCAGAATAATCAGGTAATAAGATATAGTCAATCCCGAAATCTTCGAGAATGGTTTTGATTTGTCTAAGGTCTTCCGGAGAAACAAAACCTGGAAAAATATTGATATGTTCACCGGTTTCGCCAGCTTCGGCCATTGATTTGACGATGGATGTTACCGCTTCGTGGAAACCATCCATGTGAGAACCCTGATAGCTTGGCGTTGAAGCTGAAACAAAATGGGGCAACTTTTTATCGCCGGCTAATTCTTTATAGCTTTGAATGTATTGTTTTACATCGTCACCAATGGTTTCGCTCAGGCAGGTTGTAGTAATTGCAACAACTTCGGGTTCATACTGACTGATGACATTGGTGATTGCCGCATGACAATTGGCGCCGCCGCCAAAAATGGTAGCTTCTTCGCTAAAGTTGGAAGATGCAATATCAACAGGTTCCTTGTAATGGCTGATCAGGTAGCGTCGGATGTATGTAGCGCAACCCTGACCGCCGTGAATAATGGGAACACATCCCTGAATGCCTTTGAAAGCTACACTTGCGCCAAGAGGAGCACATAGTTTGCAGGCGTTGCGGGTTGATTTAAAGGAGGCCTCCCCCAACCCCTCCGAAGGAGGGGAGAAAGAACCGGAATGCGCAGTTTTATCTTTTGAAATTGTATTCATAATTAAAAGTTTAAATGTTCCGAACCTTCATTACCAAAAGTCTCCCCTTGGAGGAGATTTAGAGGGGCTTGGTTTATTTTCTCATAAACTTCCAGACAGGGCTGCAAACAGATGCGTGAACTTCTTTAGCGAAATTCAACATGCCTTCGTATCCGGCAAGCGCTTCTTTTCGTTCGTGGTTGTGATCGCAGAAACCTAATCCGAGTTTGTAAGCAATTGGGCGTTCCTTAACTCCTCCGATAAATAAATCGGCTCCGGTTTGTTTCACAAATTCTGAAAGTTCGTTTGGATTGGAGTCGTCAACAATGATGGTTCCTTCGTCGCAGAGTTCCTTTAACAAATCGTAGTCTTCCTGATTTCCTGTTTGTGAACCAACGACCACTGTTTTCATGCCCAGCAAGCGTAAAGCTTTCACCAGTGAAATCGCTTTAAAAGCTCCACCCACATAAATGGCTGCTTTTTTTCCTTCCAGTTTCTCACGGTATGCCTGAAGTTCCGGTAACAGTTTGCTGATTTCTTCTCTGACCAGATCACGTACTTTTTGCATCATTTCGTCCGATTTGAAGAAGCGGGCTACTTCGTACAAGGCGTCCGACATGTCTTCAATTCCGAAATAGGAAACTTTCATGAATGGAATACCGTACTTTTCTTTCATGTCTTTGGCCAGGTAGATCATCGATCCGGAGCACTGAACCACATTGAGTTTCGCGTTGTGAGCTTTTCGAACGTCATCGATTCGGCCATCGCCTGTCATGCAGGCAACCATGTTGACGCCCATTCTCTTGTAGTATTCAGCCAACATCCAAAGCTCGCCGGCCAGGTTAAAATCACCGAGAATATTGATGCTGTGCTCAGGAACCTCTGTCTTATCATCTGTTCCAATCAGTTTTCCAAGTGCATCGCAAGCCAGTTTGTAGCCATCCTTTTTGGTTCCGTTGAAACCTTCTGACATGATCGGAATGACATCAATTCCTTTTTCTTTGGAAACCCGACGGCAAACGGCTTCCATGTCATCGCCAATTACTCCGAC
The DNA here is from genome assembly GCA_035648135.1 of Prolixibacteraceae bacterium. GTDB lineage: Bacteria > Bacteroidota > Bacteroidia > Bacteroidales > Prolixibacteraceae > Aquipluma. Next base: position 69,698 of record DASRMB010000019.1, on the reverse strand, counting down.
GATACAAGTTCCATATACAAAAGCGGCTTTTAGGTTATATTGATCTATTAAGCTAATCAATGCCTTATAAAGCTTGGGTTCGCCGCCAAAAACGACTTCCCTTTCTTTCAGATCGGTCGTAAAACTCAGGCGGTGAAGTTGAGGGCCTGAAGATAATGATCCGCGAATGTCCCAGGTATAAGCTGCACAGCCAACCGGTCCGTGAATGAGGTGTAACGCATCGGCGATGGGATAAAGTACCACCCGCGATCCGCAGAAAACACAAGCACGCTGAGAAACTGAACCTGCCAAACTAGCCTTTCCACATGCAATAGCAACGTCGCCTTGTCCTTTCGTAACAACCTGACCTTTTCGTTCTTTCAGTATCTCGTTCATCGTATTTGATTTTAATGAAAGGGGGAGATTGCGGGAAGCAACTCCCCCGTTTCAACATTAAAAAGAAAATAGCCACCTCTATCCTCCTCACCCAAAGGAGGATATTTCTTTAAAAAGCCAAGCCCCCTAAATTCCCCAAAAGCGTGGACTTTTTGAAAGCGTAAATGCGATTGATGATGCGGCGCATACAGCAGTTCTGTTTCAATTTAGATTTGTGGATGCGCCTTGTGTTCCCGGTTCCTGTTCTCCCCGGGTTCCACTTCGCTTCACCCGGGGTTATTCATATTTCACCCTTTCAGGGTAAAAAAAGCTTACATCACTAGTTCGAATTTTTCTTCGAGGCAGGTTGCATCCTGTTTGTCCATAAGAACGCTCAGAATTTTTTCGACTATGCGAAGTCCTCCCATGTAACCGAGAGTTGAGAAATAACTGTGACCAATACGGTCGACGATTGGGAAACCCATTCTGACAAATGGAATATTTTCATCACGAGCGATGTATTTACCGTAAGTATTTCCAATCAGCAGGTCAACAGGGTTTTCTTTGATCCATTGGTGCATCAGGAACATATCTGCTTGTGGTCCGTTTTTGTATTTAGCTTCAGGAACACGTTTGGAAAGAATTTCCGTCATACGTTCTTCGAATCTTTTTCCAGGAGTTCCTGAAACGATATAAACCGGTTTCATATCCATATCGACTAAAAATTCGATCAATGGAATGATGTTGTCAGGATCACCGAAAACAGCAACTCTTTTTCCATAGAGGTATTGATGCATATCGGTTATCACATCGATCAGCCTTCCACGCTCTTCAGAAATTTGTTCAGGAATTGAAACCCGACCAGCTTTGGCAAGTGCCTGAATAAAACGGTCAGTTGCTTTTATTCCCACCGGGATGTCAGTAATTTCGAAAGGGACTTTGCAAGTATTGTCAAGTGAGATGGCTGCTTTTTCGGTAGCCCATTCACCCAATCCGAGTGATTGCATACTGTCGCCCATACTGACCATTTCTGGAATTGTTGTTCCGCCTTTCGGGTACATTTCGAATTTTCCGGTCATTGGTGCATCGAGTACATCTGAAGTATCGGGTAATAAAACAGATTTTACTTTCATCACTTTCATGATTCGTTTTAATTCGCGCATGTCAGCAGGTTCAACCCATCCAGAGAGCAGGTTAATCTGCCGTCTTTTTTCGTCTGTTTTTTCAGCGAAATATTTTACAAATGCTTCCAGCATATTGGCATATCCAGTGACATGCGAACCCACGTAGCTTGGAGTTGCAGCCTGAACAATGAATTTACCGAGAGGTACTTTTCCTTCTTCACGAGCTTTGATTACAATCTGATTCAGGTCATCGCCAATGGTTTCTGACAGACAGGTTGAATGCACCGCGATAATTTCGGGTTCGTAAACCGTGAAAATAGTTTCGATGGCCTGCATCAGGTTGGCTTGTCCGCCAAATACGGATGATCCTTCAGTGAATGAGCTGGTTGCAGCCATTACCGGCTCTTTATAATGACGGGTTAGCGCGCTGCGATGGTATGAGCAGCAACCCTGAGAACCGTGACTGTGCGGAAGACATCCGTGAACACCCAGTGCTGCGTACATGGCTCCAACTGGCTGACAGGTTTTGGCCGGATTAACGGTTAAAGCCTTCCGTTCTCTTACTTCATTTGTTGTATGTCTTAGTAACATAGTATTTCCTCCTGATTATTAAGCTTCAATTGTCATACTGCCCACCAGTTCCGACTCGTTCTTCCATGGGGCATCTATCATTTTCCAAATGTTGGTAGCCAGCATTCTTTCCATTTCGATGTAGAAATTAATGGCACCACCAAAGGCTGCGTAAGGGCCACCATAATCGTAACTGTGCAACTGTTTCAAAGGAACACCGGCTTTTTGAACCACGTATTTCTCCTTGATACCGGCACAGAATACATCCGGCTTATAGAATTCTATCAGTTTTTCAGTTTCCCAGTGATTGACATCATCGATAACCAGTGAATTTTTTGCCATGTCGGGCATCATTCCGGCGTAATCTTTAAACTCGAAACCTTTGCTTTCCAGGTCAGCTTTTTTCGCAACCAAATCATTACGGAAAAGTTTTTCGTCTTTGACAACTACCAGTTCTTCAATGTTCCGGGAATCTGCATCAATTTTGATTGATGGTAATACTTTGCGTCCTTCGTAATCATCGCGATGAGCAAACTCATATCCGGCAGAAACAGTGCGGATTCCAAGCTCAGCGAATAAATCCTGATAATGGTGAGCGCGTGAACCTCCAACGAACATCATGGCCAGTTTGCCTTCGACTTTTGGTTTGATGGATTCTTTCACTACATTCACTTTGGCCATTTCGCGTTCGATGATTTCTTCCACTTTCGCATTCAGACCGGCATCTCCAAAATAATCGGCTACTTTCCGGAGTGATTTGGCGGTTGATTCAGATCCAATGAAATTCACTTTCACCCATGGAATACCGTATTTTACTTCCATCATTTCAGCAATGTAATTGATGGAACGGTGACACATCACCATATTGAGGTCGGCTGTGTGCGCATATTCCATACTTTTTATGGTAGAGTTTCCGGAGAAAGATGCCAACAGGGTAATTCCGGCTTCTTCGAATAAGGCTTCGAGTTCGAAAGCATCACCACCAATGTTGTATTCACCCAGCATATTTACCTGGAACTTTCCTGTACGTGCACGGTCGTTGAGACCGACTACGTTTTTAAATACACCGTTGTTGGCAATGTGGTGACCGGCTGACTGTGAAACTCCGCGGTAACCTTCGCAGCTGAAACCAAAAATATTGATTCCGAGTTCTGCTTTCATTTCGCGTGAAACAGAATGAACATCATCACCAATCAAACCTACCGGGCAGGTTGAAAAAATACCGATGGCTTTTGGTTTGAATATCTCAAAGGCTTCGCGAACAGCGTCCTTCAGTTTTCCTTCGCCACCAAAAACGATGTTACTGTCCTGCATATCAGTTGAAAAGCAATACGTAATAAAGTTATCTTCCCCTTCGGCAGGGCGGGTTTGGTTTCGACGGGTTAACCATGCATAGAAACTACAGCCGATAGGGCCGTGAACCAGGTTGATAATATCGCGGGTTGGTCCAAGTATTACCCCTTTACATCCGGCGTAAGTACAACCACGTTGAGTAATAATTCCGGGAATGGTACGCACATTGGACATCACTTCCTGATCAACTGAAGGATCGTTGATCACCATCCCCTTGACCCGTCTCTTCGCTATTTTTGGTGGATATTTCTTCAGAATTTCTTCTCTTAGTTCAGAAGGATCTGGTAATCCGTTGGTATAATATTTTCTATTCGGCATAATTTTCTATTTTTTTATCAAAGGATTGTTGTGCCAGTTTCACCAGTCCGAACCCGAATTGCCTCATTCAATGGAAAGACGAAGATTTTTCCATCTCCGGGAGCAGGCGTCTGATTAACTTCAATAAGTGTATCTATTGTTAATTGAACATTGTGGTCTGAAACAGCGATATTAATAACGCGCTGTGGTCTGAGTCTGGGTTCTTTTCCGAGATGAACCAGTGCTTCCGGGCTATTGTCTTTAACCCCTTCCAGCACTTTTGCATCCCATAAGCCTTTTCCTCGCCCTAAAACTTTTCCGGTTGCAGTCATCGAAGTGATCCCTGCATCAGATAAAGCTTTTTTGGTTTCGTTCATTTTATCAATGCGGATAATTGCCATAATCATCTTCATAGTCGTTGGATTTTAGGGTTATAACTCTTTTGTTCCACGACTGATCGTGTATGCTTCCTCGACTGCTGTAACGAAAATTTTTCCATCTCCGAAAGCCCCTTTGGGTTCTGTGCGTGCAGCTTCCATAATTGTTGTAATGGCGAAATCCTTGTCTTCATCTTTGATCACCATGAGAAGCATTTCTTTTGGAAGTTCATCATAGGTTACATCACCGATTTTAATACCGCGCTGTTTCCCGCGACCCACAACCGGAATTTTTGTAACAGCTACATATCCGGCTTCAAACAAGGCTTTTAATATTTTACTCGATTTATCAGGACGAATTATTGCTCTAATCATTAACATATTTATATCTCCTATTTTTTAGTTTGCGATTCCGAAATCAATTAACAAAGTCTCCAGATCTTCCATTTCCAATGGAGTAGGAATAACGAAATTGGTGTTTTCGTTGATGGCTCTTGATAACTTGCGGTATTCCTCTGCCTGAGCATGTTCCGGTTCATATTCGATGACCGTTTTGCGGTTGATTTCAGCACGTTGAACCACATTTTCGCGAGGTATAAAATGAATCATTTTGGTTCCTAACTGACGGGCCAATTCTTCGATCATTTCACGTTCGTTATCCACATTCCGTGAGTTACAGATCAGTCCACCCAATCTTACAACTCCCGCCTGAGCGTACTTCGTAATTCCTTTACAAATGTTGTTGGCTGCATACATAGCCATCATTTCTCCTGAAACAACAATGTAAATTTCTTCGGCTTTACCTTCACGCATTGGCATGGCGAAACCTCCGCAAACAACATCGCCCAAAACATCATAGAACGTATAGTCGATTTTGTATTTTTCGTCCCATCCACCTAACTGTTCCAACAAGTTGATGGAAGTAATGATACCACGACCGGCACAACCAACACCTGGTTCCGGACCACCTGATTCAACACAACGGGTTCCGCCGAATCCTGGTTTCACAACATCGTCCAAATCGATATCTTCACCTTCTTCACGCAAAGTATCCAGAACGGTTTTCTGTGCCAATCCACCCAGCAACAAACGGGTTGAGTCAGCTTTCGGGTCGCAACCCACTACCATTACATTAAATCCTGCCTCAGCTAATCCGGCAACTGTGTTTTGTGTGGTTGTGGATTTGCCGATTCCACCTTTACCATAAATTGCGATTTTTCTCATTTTCGTATTTTTTAAGGGTTAAACTTTTCCTGTTTGGCCAAAGCATTACGACAATGATGCCAGAGGGAATTTAAATTTCCAGGTTTCAAGTTTCAAGTTTGCGTTGAATGTTGGTTATCTGAAACTTGCAAGGACAAATATTTTTATTTGGAAGTTTGGCACGCAAAAAAAATCCTACCAATTGGTAGGAAACAGCGAATTCGGATACAGCATGTGTTTCACGACACAAAACCAATGACAGCAAAGGGTTACAGCGACTTAATATTGGCTTAACCTACATTTTGGTAGGAAGGGGGGGGGCGGCGAAGTAGTTTGCTGACCGAGTTGGAAGTGGTTAGTAGAAATAAATTTAAAGAATCATATGAATATCCTTCATTGGTACTTTATCTATTTTTACCCCACAACCTCGAAAGTTAATTCAGCTTCATGTATTTGTAATTCATTTTCAACACTATAAATAATGGATTTTAACAAGATATTAAGTTTAATTTTACTAAATTGCTTTTCATTTGCGACTGATTTTCATATTAAATCTTCCTTGTTATGAATACTAACCAAGATCTCATTCAGTTGGAATTAAGAAAATTTGTTGCACCGGAGTATATTTTCGGGTTAAAAGCCAGACTTTCTGCCGGAAATTTTTGCCATCAGCTGGGAGGAAGAAAGGTTTTGATAGTTACTGATGCAGGAGTTTTAAGAACACCCTGGTTAAAAGAGGTTGAAGAATCCATAATCAAATCAGGTATTGAACATGTAGTCTTTTCTTCCGTTTCTCCCAATCCGCGCGATTATGAAATTATGCTTGGGGTAGATTTTTACCGGGAAAATAATTGCAACATCATTTTAGCGCTTGGTGGTGGAAGTGTGATGGATGCTGCTAAAGGAATTGGAATTGTATCGACTAATCATCGGCACATTTCCGAATTTGAAGGAGTTGACAGAATTGAACGTCCAATGCCACCTTTGATTTGTATCCCAACAACCGGAGGAACTGCCGCAGATGTTTCTCAGTTTGCTATCATAAATAACTACAGTAAAAAATATAAGATGGCCATAATCAGCAAGTCCGTTGTTCCTGATGTGGCACTGATCGACCCTGAAGTTCTTACCAGTATGGATAGTTTCCTGACTGCATGTACAGGAATCGATGCACTTTCACATGCTTTTGAAGCTTATGTTTCGAATGCAAGTTCTGCTGTCACTGATTTGTATGCCCTTGAAGCTATTCGGCTTATTCATTCTAATTTATTGTTTTCCTATCAAAATCTAAACGACATACAATCGAGAGGGAAAATGATGCTGGCCAGTCTTTATGCCGGACTGGCATTTTCGAATGCGAGTTTGGGTTGTGTGCATTCACTGGCTCATAGCCTGGGTGGTTATTTAGACCTGCCGCATGGAGAATGTAATGCAATCCTTTTACCTCATGTGGTCGATTTCAACTTCAAATCTGCATCCGAAAAATATATTCAGATAGCAAAAACACTAAACCTGCCTGTTTCAGGATTAAATAACACACAAATAAAAAACACACTGATTGATCATCTTAAAAATTTCAATCATTCGCTCGGCATTCATTCTGGCCTTTCGGATAAAAATGTAAAATTAGATGATATTCCAATCTTATCGGTAAAAGCAATTAAAGATCCCTGCAATGCGACAAATCCAAAGCCGCCTGTAAAGAGAGATTTAGAAGTTATTTACAGCGAAGCCATGTAACGATGACAGAAAACTGGGAAAAATACAGAGAGAAAATTATAGGATTGGGTGAAGGATCATCCAGAAAAAGTTATTATCCTGAATTACAGGACAAGATCAATGAACTTGAGACCTCAAAGAATAATCTGCTAACCATTATTAATAGCATTAGTGACGCACTTTTCATTCACGATCAATCAGGCAAAATACTATTACTAAATAAGCGAGCTCAGGAATTATATCAAATTTCTGAAAATGAACTTGACAAGTTCACCATCAAAGATATCAATTCGATAAAAGTAGATTATAATCAACTGTACCGCATCTGGGAAAATGCAATTAATGGCATAACAAGCATTTTTGAATGGACAACAGTAAGTATAAAAACTCATGAAGAAATTCCTGTTCAAGTTTCAATTAATTCGACGATATGGAATGGGAAAGTAGTTTTAATTGCCATTGTCCGCGACTTTACAGAACGTAAAAAGTATGAAGAAGATTTAATCGAAGCCAGAATGAAGGCAGAGGAGCATGATCGGCTAAAATCGGCTTTTTTGGCTAATATCAGTCACGAAATCCGTACTCCGATGAATGGAATTCTTGGCTTTGCTGAATTACTGAAACTACCCAATCTGACCAATGATGAAATGTCGGGTTATATTCAGATTATTGAGCATAGTGGCGAAAGAATGCTGAACATCATTAACAATTTAATGGATATTTCGAAAATAGAGTCTGGTCAGATGAAAGTAAGATATAGTGATGTAATCATTGAAGAACAACTGAATTACATCTATCAATTCTTTAACCCGGAAGCAGAAAAAAAAGGCTTATCGTTACTTAAAATCGGATCGATTCCGGGTAATTCCATGAAAATACATACAGACCAAGAAAAATTAAATGCTATTCTTATCAATCTGATTAAAAATGCCATTAAATTCTGTAATCAGGGGGCAATAGAATTTGGATATACTGTCTCAGGAAAATGCTTTCTGTTTTTTGTGAAAGATACTGGCATTGGAATTTCCAAAGAAAACATACAAAACATTTTTCAACGCTTTCTTCGTGGAGATCACGAAATGTCGGCCAAATATGAAGGAGCTGGCTTGGGCCTGGCAATTGTCAAGGCATACATCGATATGCTTGGAGGTAAAATCTGGGTTGAATCGAAAAAAGGTATCGGATCACAATTCTTCTTCACCTTGCCTATGACTCCCGTTAATTCTGTTTGTAAAGAATAAAAATACGGCAGAAATCAATAAAGACAAATAGTTCACTGACCCTTAAATACGGTAATGTACTGAAATACGGTTGGCAAGTATTCTTCCGGATCCATAACCGTTATTCATTAGCTGGTTATTCAATTCGTGTTAGGGTGATTTTCAAGTCCAGGATAAGTAAGCTTGAATCAAGCCTTCGAATAGATAAGTCTAATAGTACCGATTATTAAAGTTTCTTCTCCCAAAACATCATTCGCGGGACGCAATCAGAGAAACCCATTTTTTTATATAGTGATTTGGCCGTTAGGTTATCCTCCCGGACTTCCAGATTAACACGACAATAGTCGTTTTGGGAGGCGTAATTGATTATTCCGCGGAGCAGAAAGCTTCCGGCGCCCATGTTGCGCGACTCAGGAGCTACAATAAAATCGTGAATATTGATGAGCGGTTTGGCCTGGAAAGTTGAAAAGTTGATGTTGCAGTTAGCCAGACCTGCATATTGGTCATCGGCAAGAACGAAGAAACCTAAAAACGTGGAGTGCTTTTTCAATCCGGCAATAATTTGTGGCGCAATTCCTTTGGCCATTGGACTATTATTTCCCATCGGATCTTTCATGTAATCATTCAACAATTTGATGACTTGAGTAGCATGAATCGCATTTTGAAGGTTGACCTTCTGAATAGATAGTTCCATGCGAAAACGGGTTTAGTGAAAAATTAAATTAAAATTGAACCTGTCGGGGTTCCTAAATCAGTTTCTTCTTATTTCCGGCCGGTTCAACCTACTGTAAATTAAATAAATCCCGCCGGGACTTCAAAATTGAAATAATCGTAAAAAAAATCAATCCGTTAAACCTTAAACCGCCAGGCATCAATGTTGTATTTTTTCAGGCGGATACCCAACATTCGTTCGGTCACTTTCAGCTCTTCAGCTGCTTTGACAATATTTCCTTTCGAACTCACTAAGGCTTCGCGGATCAGCTGTTTTTCGACCTGTTCAATGGTGTAAGTCATTCCTCCGGAAGATCTGGTATTGGAGGAATCGGCTGTTTGCAGCGATGGCGGCAGATCGTAACTGTGAATCACATTGTCTTTACTCAGAATGCAGGCCCGTTCAATGCAATTTTCAAGTTCCCGTATATTCCCAGGCCAACGGTAAACCATCAGCATATTTAAAGCCGAGGTGGTAATCCGAATTATTTTTGCATTATTCCGTTTATTAAATTTCTCAATAAAATGATCGACCAAAATAGGAATATCATTCCGTCGGTCGCGCAGAGGAGGAACAAAAATAGGGAACACATTGATGCGATAATATAAATCTTCACGAAACTCGTTATTCTGAATCAACTCTTCCAGATTCCGGTTGGTCGCACAAACAATACGTACATCTATTTTAATCGTTTCAGTTCCACCCAATCTTTCGAACTCGCGTTGCTGAATGAGTCTCAGCAATTTAACCTGTGTTGAAAGCGGAATGTCGCCAATTTCGTCCAGAAAGATAGTGCCCCCATCCGCCAGTTCGAACCGGCCTTTTCGGCGTGCATCAGCCCCGGTAAATGCACCTTTCTCGTGTCCAAACAATTCGCTTTCAATCAGCGTATCAGGCAATGCCGAACAATTTACTTTGATCAAATTCTTTTTTGCCCGCGGACTCGAAAAATGAATGGAATCGGCAATCAGCTCTTTGCCAATTCCGCTTTCACCACGAATAAGTACTGTTGAATTTGTTTCAGCAACCATACTGACCAATGAATACACATCGCGCATCTTGCTGGAATTCCCAATAATATTTCCAGGCCTGAAATCGTTTTCAAGCTTATTTTGCAACTGAATATTCTTTTGCTTCAGAATTTCCAGTTCCTCCAGACGTTCCTGCCTGATGTGCACAGTTCTGGCTATCATTGATCCGATAATCGACAATAACCGGTTATCTTCATCGTATAAAATGTGTGGATTGTATTTCCGGATCACACTAAGAGTTCCGGTAACTTTTCCTTCTTCAATAATCGGACTACAGATAAATGTAAGTTCCTCACCATCTTTGGAAAGTTCCTGTCCGGTTCTGTTCAGGAATAAACTGGACCTGGAAATCTGATCAACAATTACCGGCCGGGCCATTTCAACTACACGGCCGATAATGCCTTCACCCAGTTTGTAGCGACCGCGCAGCTGCTGAACAGTATTATAACCATAGGCTGCTTCAATAATAATAGTTTCAGTTTCACGGTTAAAAATGGTCAAAAAACTCCGTTCAGCATCCAGATACCGGACAACCATTTCAAGTATACCTGACAAATCGTTCTTAATCTCTTTGCTTTGGATTAAACGCTGACTAATATCCGACAACAGCTCAAGCTCCTTCAGCCCGTAACATTCATTCCCTGCCTTCTTACATTTAAATTCCATACAAATATATCTTTTTGACAACGAACAATTACTTTTATAATCTTTATGTGCAAATATCTATTTATATATTTATAATTTGTCGCAAACAATTCAAATACACAGCCATTTTAACGAATAATTAATAACGTAGTACTTTTCTTATTCGTTTCAAACAAACAAATCTTCATCCTTTATACTTTTTGACCATACAGAAACAAACCAGGAACTCCAGAATATTATCCTAAGTCACATGAAAATAAATTACTTTTCCACTACTGCTCCAGAATTTGCATTGAAATCATCAGCTCTGCCCCTGGAATCACTTCCTGTTTGTATAATTTTAAAACACATGAATATTGATGATGAAAATAGCTAAATTCGCTTAATTTTATCGTTCAATTTAGACTCTACATTAAATTTGAGATGAAGAGTCAGAACATTCACTATTTATAAAGCATGAGATATAAATCTCATATACAGGCCAATACAACTTTTCGAAAATGAAATATTGCCGATTCATATTATTTATATTGACTTTGTTCTTGTCATTGTTTGCCTATACACAAAATCAGCAACTTAAATTTAAGAGGATCGGAACAAAGGAAGGGTTATCAGACCCAAATGTTAATTGCATTTTACAGGATAGCCGCGGATTTCTTTGGATTGGCACACGCTATGGACTGAATCGCTACGATGGTCTTAAATTCAAGGTCTTTTACAGTGATCCCAGCGACTCCGGAAGTTTAAGCAACAGCTACATTCAGGATATTTTCGAAGACTCTAAAGGAAACATTTGGATTTCCACTTCGGGTGGTGGGTTTAATAAATTTGACCGTAAGAAAAACCGATTTAAACAATATACCCATCAACAGAATAATCCCAAAAGTATTTCTACGAATAATGTTAATAAAATTTTAGAAGATAGAACAGGGAATTTGTGGATAGCCACTGACGATGGAGTCAATTTGTTTAATCCGGAAACAAACGATTTTATCCGATTTTACCACGATAAAGCTGACCTAACCACGATTGGCGAAAACAATGTAATTACTGCGCTGGTTGATAGTCAGGGCGACATTTGGTTTGGAACACTAAATTCAGGATTGAATAAATTCGATCGTAAAGACAGTACGTTTATATGCTACCAGACTGACCGAAAAAATATCCAATCCATTTCAGGGAACCGGATTTCAGCCATTTTTGAAGACAGTAAACACCAGTTTTGGGTTGGAGCCTCGAGCGATGGATTAAACTTATTTGATCGAAAATCAGGCAAATTCAGTCGATATGAAAAGCCATCTGAAGCTAGCTCATTGATTGGCAGAAATATACTATGCATAAACGAAGACGACAACGGAAATCTTTGGATTGGTTCAGATAACGGAGGGATAAGCATTTTCAATTATAAATTACAAAAGCTAAGCAACTATACCAGTGATGAGATTGATGACAGCAGTTTGTCCAAGAATTCAGTCTACTCCATCACAAAGGATTACAATGGAAACATTTGGTTAGGACTATATGGAGGTGGAATCAACCTGCATAAAAAAAGCATGAATAGTTTTAATCATTATAAACACACCTCTTCACCCAACAGTCTTTCAAACAACTTGGTTTTATGCATTTATGAGGATAGAAATGAAAATTTATGGATAGGAACTGATGGTGGAGGATTAAATTATTTCGACAAGAAAACCGGGGAATCACATCAGTTTATTCACCACCAAACAGGAAACAGCATTGTTGAAAATTATGTACTCACGTTAGCCGAAGATAAAAAAGACAACCTCTGGATCGGAACCTGGGCAGGTGGGCTGAGCAAACTTAATATTAAAACGCAAAAATTCACCAATTTTAAACAAGCCAATAATAATTCGGGGTTAAGCAGTAATAATATCTATGATATTGCTGTTGCTGATGATGGTAAGGTCTGGATTGGTACTTTTAACGGGGGATTAGATTTATACAACGAACAATCGAAACAGTTTATACACTATAGATACAATAAAAAAGACTCCACAAGTATAAGTAGTGATAATGTTTTCTCGATTCTTATAGATAAAACAGGAAAAGTATGGATCGGGACTTTTGATGGAGGAGTCTGTCTTTTCGAACCAGGAACGAACAGCTTCATTCGGTTTAATACCGAAAATAAAAAATTGATAAATAATACCGTAGCCCATATAATACAAAATAAATCCGGAATAATTTATGCATGCACCTTGGGTGGTGGCCTCAACTATTACGATCCTTCAACCCATTCGTTTATCCCTATTGAATCCCAAAATAAATTTGCAAGCGAATATATTTATGCTGCATTGGAAGATCTGAATGGTGATTTATGGGTTAGTACAAACAAAGGAATATCGAAGTATGATCCGAAGAATAAGACTGTTAAAAATTATACGGTAGAGGATGGATTGCAAGACGGGGAGTTTAAACCCCATTCTGCTTTCATAACAAAATCTGGAATGCTCTACTTTGGAGGTGTCAATGGATATAATTCGTTTTTTCCTGATCAGATCATAGAAAATAAAATAAATTCGCCAATAGTTCTGACTGACTTTCAGATTTTTAACAAAAGTGTTTCAATTGCACAAAATGAGGATGATCCCTCTCCCTTGAAACAGGATATTTCAGAAACAAAATCTATTCACTTATCATACAAGCAGTCCTATATCACTTTGGAGTATGCGTCCCTGAATTTTTCCTCGCCTGATAAAAATAGTTATGCTTATATGCTTGAAGGATTCGATAGCGACTGGAATTACGTTGGAAGTAAAAACTCTGCTACCTACATGAAACTCGATCCGGCGAACTATGTTTTCAAAGTAAAGAGCCAAAACAGATCCGGTGAATGGTCATCCCAAATCCTTAAACTTGATGTGATAATTGTTCCGCCTTTCTGGCTGAAATGGTGGTTTAAAATCCTCTTAGGACTAATATTAATATCGGTACCTCTTGGGCTGCTATACCTGAGAATTAAACGATTACGCAATCAAAAAAGATTACTGGAAAAATTAGTTGTTGAGCGTACACAAGAAATTCAAAGCAAGAATGAACTACTTAAAGACTTAAACTCTACTAAAGACAAACTTTTCTCTATCATATCGCATGATCTGCGCAGTCCATTTAGCGCCATTCTTGGATTTCAGGACTTACTGAATGAAAACTATGAAAAATATTCAGATATTGAGCGGAAGGAAATGTTAGAGCAACTACAAAATACAACAAAACAGATCTATACACTGGTGGAAAATTTGCTGAACTGGGCCAGAATTCAATCGGATACCATTCACTATCAGCCAATTAATCTTAAAGTAAAGGAGATGATTGATGAGAAACTTAACCTATACAAGAACATCGCCGAAACAAAAAAAATCAAATTAAGCGTTCAGGTTTCTGAAGAGCTTTTTGCATTTGCGGATGTTGATTTGTTAGATACAATCCTCCGGAATTTAATCAGTAATGCAATTAAGTTCACTCACATTGGTGGAACTATTCTTGTGTCTGCCAGCCAGAATCACAAAATTATTAAAATCTCGGTAATGGATTCAGGAATAGGGATGAATCAGGAACAAATCGACAATCTTTATAATCTTGAAAAAACCCATTCAAAACATGGAACCAACGGAGAAAAAGGTTCAGGTCTTGGACTTGTTTTATGTAAAGAATTAGTTGAAAAAAACAACGGAACGATTTCTGTTGAAAGCGAACCAGATAAAGGAAGTACGTTTAGTTTTACAGTGCCCACCACTTCAACGGCCGGTTGATGTCAAATTCAGGTATATTTGCGCAAATATTTAAAATCAGGAATGAACACTTTTAGAATTCTTTTGATCACCATTTTGGCACTTTTCAATTTAAATGTAAATGCCAAAGCTCCCGTATTTAGCCTCAGTAGTCCTCTCATAAAACCACACCGGATTATTAGAACCTGCTGTTCGTTTGGCTCTGACATGCAGTTGTTTGCTATACCCGGAATAAAATTAACTGAGATTACCAGTCTGGATAAAATTGGTGCCCACCATTACCTGGGAGATGTAAGCGAGGAAAACGGGATTATTTATACCCGTAAAGGTGGATTTATTGACATGGCTCATTTGCGCGATCAGAGTGATTGGATGGCCTACCTTTACCTGCAACTGATAAAAAACAGAGAGAAAGGTAACCTGTCGTTGATTTTGGGACACGAAGGAGGCGAGAAAATCCTAACGGCCCATGTTCCGTTGAAACTGACCGATTTGGACCTTATTCATCTGGCAGGAAAAATTGCCTACGACCTTTCGGTTTGGCACGAAATTGCAACCTGGTTTGGAGCGTCATCCATTCCGTTTGTTCCCGAAAGATATTCGAGCTTCTCCATCGAAGATCCCTACTCCAATCTTTTGGGTGTTACCATAGGCATCAAAGCCCTGCAAAGTGAGCTACCCTACGAGGAAGCCGTAACTAAGATTATTGCAGAAACGCTAAACGATCTGGATGTTGTTGTGAACGAGGCAGAGACTTATATGGCCATGGAAGATGTCCGAAACATTTGGTGGACAAATGAAAAACGACTACCAAGCGGAAAAATATTATTACAGCGCCAATTACAGGTTTATCCTTGTTTGCTTCCCTGGCTCGTTCCCGGTTGGGCAAAGCCAAATCAAAAACCAACAGAATTAAATGTTCCGGAATACGCGTCAACCGGGAAACCATACATCAGTTTCTATCAGCTGGAATTTAAACTGAACCACAAATTTCCATTCCGGAAGATGTTTCCTGACCGAAAAGGACGAAGTATTACTCAAAATGATTTTGACTGCCTACTGGCACAGATTGCGACGGAATTAACCGAAAGCGACAGTCAGTTCCGTTAAAAACAGTCCTCTGATCAATTGATATCCGACCAGACTTTGTCCGGGTCAGCCATTTTGTTTCGCTGAATGCGCGACTGAAGTTCAAAGGTTCGGATACGGTCTTTGTACAGATTATTCGAATTTATTTTTGAGACATCAAGCGATGCATCGGTATTCTCCTCCCAGCGACGGCACAAATAGATTGACTGATAAATACGGCCTATTTTATATTTTCCTGAAATGGCAAGACCCAGTGCATAATCTTCTCCATAACTAACGTTTGGCACTCTTATTTCGCGCAATACAGGTGTGTAAAATGCCCGCGGAGCTCCCAGTCCGTTGATGCGCAAAGCATTGTTCGGACCATTATCGTCAGTCCATTCCTGATGGTCAATCACTCCGGGAGGAATTTCTTCCAGATTAAAATTAGTCATCCGGTAGCTTCCAATGACCATCGCACAATTTTCTTCATAAAACTTATCCAGAATAATCTGAAGTGTGTTTTCATCCGAATAGACATCATCACTGTCGAGCTGAACCGCAAACTTTCCGCATTCCTGGTGAAAAACGGCCTCGTTCCAGCAACCGCCAATGGAAAGTGTCTTTGATTCAGGAATAATATGAATCAGCTTTCCTGCTGCAGCATATTCAGTTAGAATTTTAGTTGTCCCATCGGTTGAATGATTGTCGACAACAATCAGGTTAAACGAATACGCTGTTTTTTGAATTAAAACCGATTCAACTGCATCGCGAATGGTTCTGGCCCGATTACGAACCGGGATGATGACCGTGACTTCTGTTTCAAAATGTTCCGAAAATATGGTTTCAGGAAAAGGAGCCAAAAGCAAAGCTCCGATATCCCGTAAATGGGTCAGGCAAACTTGTTCCATTTCAAGCTGAAGTTCACGGGCATAGGCTTTCACATAATCAAATTGTATTTCACCTGATGCTCGGGTATCTGTTTCTTTCAAGGTAAATAAACATTCAGGAACATGCACCAATTCGCCCATTCGGCTGGCGCGAAGCCTCAGTGCATAGCGGCCCGCATGTTTTAGTATTTCATAATTTTCGTACCTGAAAGCCTTCAACACTTCAGCCCGGTAAAAGCGAACAGGACCAAAATTAAAATCGTCGCGTAAACTGCCCAACTGATAATCAATGACGGGATGTGGTGCCAGAACTCCACCTTTCAGTTCAAAATAATCAGAATAAACCATTGGAGCTTCGGTATATTGAGCCACCTGAACAAGTCGCTCAATCGCTCCCTGCCCTAATTCAATACCGGAATCTCCCAACGCAAGAAGTGCAAAATCAGTATGAACCAATTTGGCAATTTGCCTGATGGTGGAACAAGAAACATTCTCTTCGACAATGACCTGCTCACAGTTGACCAAATCAACCGGGAATTTAGAAAGAACATAGACCTGATTAACAAGCTTCGATTCCCTAAGCTGATTGATTAGTTTCTGGCTGTCCACTTCATTACTGAAGGCTAAAAAACAATCCACATTTCGATTCATAACTGAGGTGCTTTAGAGTTTAATCACTTTCGCTTTACTAACTTCGCTTTCGTTGTGAAGACGATCAAGAGCAGAAATACGGATTTCATATTTTCTCCTTAGTTTACGGGTATTTGGCTTGAACCGGATGCTTTGCTCTTTTGTAATTGTAAAAATATTTTGAGAATTTTCCGAATCAAATTTTTGCCCGACGAGATTCAAATAGACCACGTAGCCAACAGATTTATCCATTTCAGCTTTAGCGTCAACAGGATTCCACTTGAATTTGTGACCTCGCTTCCGGAAACGTTCCGGAGATTCGGGTGCTTTGTTATCGATCCACGGCATCGTTGGAACGAGTGCCGGGTATTTATAGAGATTTTCCTGAAGAGATTTTTCGAATCCGAACAAATTTCGTTTAAAATGTATGCTGCTGTAAAAAGCGCTTCCTCCCAAATGCGGTATTTGTCTGATTAGCTGAATTTGACGAACCAGCTGATCAGGCTCTCTCCACTCAGGTATTGCGGAATTGGATTCCAGTTTATAAACCGCGTGGCCAATATACATGGCCCGGTTGTATGCATGTGCAGCCCACCATTTGCTGAGCGTCAGGAAATCGACCGATGGATGGCCGATCTGCCAGTATAATTGCGGAAGACAATAGTCAATCCAGCCATTTTTCTGCCATTTCAGAACGTTGGCATTCAACTGATCGTAGTTGGTTGTTCCTGCTGTGGTTTCTGAACCCTCAGGATCGTCTGCCTTATTACGCCAAACGCCAAAGGGGCTGATTCCAAATTTCACCCAGGGCTTCGTTTTTTTTATACTTTCTGAAAGCATCCGGATAATCAAATCGACATTATCACGACGCCAACCCGCCTTCTGATTGGCCAGAAATCCCCGATTATATTGTGCAAACGAGTTTTCATCCGGGAAATCTACTTTCAGTGGATAGGGGTAAAAATAATCGTCAAAATGAATGGCATCCACATCGTACCGGGAAACGATATCAGTAACAACTTTGGTAACAAACTCACGGGTTTGTGGCAATCCCGGATCGAAATACAGCCTACCTCCGTAGTTGACAATCCATTCAGGATGTTTGAATGCAATGTGATTCGCGGCTAAAGGTTCGCTGGCATTCTGAGCCACACGAAACGGATTCAGCCATGCATGAAATTCCATGTTCCGCTTGTGACATTCCTCAATCCAAAACTGAAGCGGATCATAAAACGGTACCGGCGCTTTTCCCGGGGTTCCTGTCAGATACCGCGACCAGGGTTCAAGATCCGATTGGTAAAAAGCATCCGAAGCCGGCCTCACCTGCATGATGATCGCATTCATCCCATTTTTTGCATGCATATCGAGTATGGCGATTGCCTCCTTCTTTTGCTGTTCAGACGACAGACCTGGCTTCGAGGGCCAGTCGATGTTATTGACCGTTGCGACCCAGACCGCTCTGAACTCGTACTTTGGAGAAACCTGAGCCCACGAGTTCGAACACAGAAACAGTAAGAAAATGATAATAAACCTATACATACAGACAGTTTTTAATGACCGCCAAAGTACGGTTATCCTGAATGAAACTGATCGGAATACAAGGAATTATTATTAAAGAGGGATTGTTGAAAATATTTATCCTGTCGATTTCGATACCTATCAGTTTCAAGCTTGCCGTTGGAGAAAACTCCCTGTGATTAGTGTCAAAAAGACGATTATCGCAGGCCCTATGGAAGTTTAACACGCCAACATTCACTTGCAGTCAAATTGTATTTTATTTAATCAGAGGCGCTTATCACTGGCTAATAGCACATTACGACAATAAAATAAATATTAAAAATTTTACTGTCATCGAAATAACATTTGCTTGATTTCTGATTTTTTTGATATCTTTGCCCATCTCAGTTCGCTGAAAAGTTCATTTCGAACGTTAAATATAAAAATATAATACGCTTGACGAACCAAAGTGTTGCCGAGATGTTTATTTAGGTAGCGTCAAAGTTGATTACTTTGGTAAGCTCATGGTTTATTAGGTTTAGTTGGTTTAGGTTAGTTTCCCGTCTTAAACGGGTGAAAAGGCTGTCAGAGGACAGCCTTTTCTAATTTACATACCTTTCGAAAAAAATCCTGCAATTCAATATTCAAATCATTTCCGACTGACCCGATATCTGCTGCCGGGGTTCCCAGATTCTTAAATACCAGCCCACCATGACAAATCTTTGTTTAACCAATAGTGTTAGCCTCATTCCGAAAGCATCTATCGCTTCATTTCCAAAAATTGAAAGTTCCCCAAATGATTTAATTTTCTTCAATAATCAGCACATTCCACGGACCGATTTCAAGAGAAGCTCCTGAAGAAACAGCCTTGCCTGCGGTTAACTCGGTTCCTGCCTGATGTGGATAAACCAGACTGGATTTTTGCGAAGCATAATTATAATAATAATGTACTTTTTTGCCTGCATCGTTCACCCCGCTTTTTGTAATGAGCGGCCAATGCAAATCCTGATCAACGGTTTTGATACCTGCTCTTTCCATTTCCTGCAGAATGAGTTTTTCCTGTATCTCATCCGACACGGCAGTACCCTCATAAAGCAAAGTTCCCTTTCCGAAGTTGTTAATTGTAATGGCCGGAAATTGCTCAAAGTTCGGGTTATCGTAATAAGCCAGCGCTTTGGCTGTTTCCGGAATCAGATACTCTCCCCAGTCAAACACCTTATTCCCAGCTTCGTCAACCTTGAACGGATTATCTTTTAATGCCATTTCATTGAAATTGGTAAATTCCTGGTAATAGAAACCGCAGGCTTTGCGCAGTGGTCCAGGAGCCAGCATCGGACGAACCATCGAATTTTCATCACAAAAACCACTCTTGAACTGCATGATGACATGACCACCATTTTCAACATACTGACTGATCTTGTTCAGTAAATCGTCGCTGGCAATATAAAGAGCAGGAATCACCACCAGATCATAATTTTCGAAACGAGCATTTTCAGGAAAAATAAAATCGACACTTACATTATTCCGGAATAAAACACGATGGAACTGACCAACCAAATCGTTTCTGTATGTATTATTGGTTCCGCCCCACATGTCAGGCTTGCTGTTTTTAAAGGGCATAATATTTAATGCAGCATTTGAATCGTGACTGAATAAAATGGCCACTTTGCTGGTAATCTTCAGGTTAACCAGTTTTTTACCGAACTTTTGCAATTCATGGGCCGTTTTTGAAACTTCGGCATAGGCTCTATTAGGTTGCAGATCATGAGAAAGGACTCCCTTCCAGTAGGTTTCCTGTCCATAATGAATCGAATGCCAGTGCCAGTACTCAACCATGTTCGCTCCTGATCCCATGTGTGCATAAACATTCATGCGCAATTGCCCGTCGTATGGAGGATACTGCGAGCGCGAATCCCATCCGATAGTTTGCGCATTCGTTTCGGTTATGAGATAGTTTTTCATTTTTACTGAACGAAAAAAGTCACCGGCAAAGGCAATTTCATCGCCGGTCAGTTTATCCTGCGATCCGTGATACACATTTACGGCCATCACATCCATCTTTTTAGAACTTGCAATCTGGTCGATATCCTGAACCGAAGGCATGAAACAATGGGTAATAAATTGATCGGGACGTTTGTATTCACTCACGATATCCGATTGCCATGTTAAATAATCGGCTACAGCTTTACGTTTAAAACGTTCCCATTCCAGTTTGTAGCCGGTATTGGTGATGCCATCACGCGGAGGGAATTCGTCCCAGTCATTCAAGGTCATTCCCCAGTAATTCAATCCCCAGATTTTATTCAGTTTTTGGGTTGTCCCGAATTTTTTCTTCAGGTAATCTACAAAGCTGATTTGAAAGTCGTAATTATTTACACCGTACGAGGTAGTTTCATTATCAACCTGAAAGCCAATAATAGCAGGATGTTTGGCGAAATGCTCCATCATTTTGCGGATGACTCGTTCCGAATAAAATAGGAAAGTCGGATTGGTAATGTCCATATTCTGACGAATGCCATAATAAGCCTTGTTCCCTTTTGCATAATCAACCAATACTTCCGGATGTTTGTGCCACAACCAGGCTGGAATGGAATAGGTAGGCGTTCCAAGCATCACCTTGATACCGTTGGCTTGCATACCATCCAGAATCCGGTCCATCCACGCAAACTCGAATTCACCTTCGCGAGGTTCAAACAAACTCCAGGTCGATTCACCCAAACGGACGACTGAGATACCCGCATCCTTCATTAGTTTCAGGTCTTCAGCAAGCCGGTCAGACGGCATATATTCCTGATAATAGGCTGCTCCGTAAAGCACATTATTCATTTTGAGAGGCTGTGCCGAAATTGTTCCGGCAAAAAACAGTAGTAGGGAAAAAATAAAGAGGTTTTTCATTTTCTGTTGGTTTAAATCAGATATGTTACAAATATACCTTTATTGACGTTAAATGTTTACCATACACTTATTCAGAAAATAAATTTTATTTTCTGAATAAACCTGACTTCCTTTCGGAGGCTTTTTTCATCTTTGCTTCAGTTCGTAAAAATTACCAATGTCTGTATTCGACAATTTCCTGATATTGCTTGCTGCCATTGCTGCCGGATTTATCAATGCCCTTGCAGGCGGAGGTACACTGGTTACTTTCCCGGTTTTGCTGGCACTGGGATTACCTCCGGTAGTGGCCAATGTCACCAACACGGTTGCTCTGGTTCCCGGAACGATCGGAGGTATGTGGGCTCAGCGAAACGATTTCCATTCACAGTACAAAAGGCTTCTGAAACTTTTACCGGCAGCTGTTGCCGGAGGTATTGCCGGCGGACTGCTCATTTTAAATACAAGCGAAACCGCCTTCCGAAGCCTTATTCCTTATCTTATTCTGCTGGCAACTTTGCTACTTGCAGCCCAGGTACGAATTAAAAACTGGGTCGTTTCGCGTATGGGGCAGGTTCATATCGAACAACAAAATCCGATGATCATGATTGTTCTTGTATTCGTGGCTTCCATTTACGGTGGTTATTTCGGTGCCGGATTAGGAGTTATCCTGATGGCGGTTTTGGGCTTAGTGATCAACGATAATATAACGCGCCTGAACTTCCTGAAGCAAGCTCTTGCATTCAGTATTAATCTGGCAGCGGCCATTTATTTTGCTTTCTCCGGAAAAGTTGAATGGATGGTTGCTTTTGTAATGATTTTCGGCTCCATATCCGGTGGATTGATTGGCGGAAAACTGGCCGGAAAAATAAAACCTGAATTGTTGCGCTGGATCGTTGTTGCCGCCGGATTGATAGCCTCAATAATTTTCTTTTTAAAAGATTAACTTCGACAGGTTCAACTCTTAAACCTACAGGGGAAAAGAGAATGCTGTCAATCGGTTAGCCAATTTGATTCTCCAAACCAAACAGTTACAGCACCAAATTCAATGCAAAACCTTACCTTTGGATTCAGGAAATATGAGCTTAACAGATTCCATGAAGAGATTTGCCTTGTACATATTAATCGTTTTACCCGGGATTACTTCTGCGCAATTATTTCCGAAAGTTCCGGAATTAAAGGGAAATATCGAGAGAGTTGTAGAAAAAAGATATGGTAAAGAAGCTAATTATCTCAAACTGTTAAAAGGAATTTTTCAGCCTAAAATATACACCGGGTGGAAATACACTTACCTGTTCGACAAAAATTCGAATCTCAGGAGACGAACGAATACGTTTCACGGGAAAGTTAAAGCAGATTATTTATACCAGCACGATACCATTGACAACCGGAATATTGAACGGGAAATAATCACCAACAGCGACAACATCAACGTAGGAGACTATGTTGAATATGAGTATCTTACCGGTCCTTCAGACCGGGTATGGAAAGTAAACTTCTGGTCATTCAATTCCAGGGAATGTACCAGGAAATTGTTTCAGATTGAACAAAATGCTGAATACAATGACGGTCGGCTTGTTTCATTTACCCGTCATCAGCTCAACGAAAACGGAGATACTTCCAGCGGAGAAAAATGTACAATCTACTATGATTATTCAGATAGAATCATCCGGATTGAACGAAAAGACATCGAGTCGGATTTCAAGACCATTATTCAATACTATTACAACAATAGAGGATTAGTCAGTCATTACTCAGTGGACTTTTTGGTCGAATTGCAGGAATACGGGAAGACACAAATTCAGGATATATCGTACAAATACGACAGGCATGGCAACTGGAACCGGATGTATTGGAACGCAGGCACAAAAAACAGGCTGGAAGCAAAAAGAAACATTAAATATTATTAATTCAACTTCTAAAATGAGAAGTCAAAACGTCTACAAACAATCAAACACTTATGATAGCACCCGCAGATTATCCGAAAGAAAGAGAACGACAGAATAATCTGGAATCCTGCTAAGTCGGAATGTTCACTATCCCTATTCATAAAGCGGGCTAATTTAAAAAGAACAGCGGTGCTTTTCTAATCTCCTCAGAAAAACACCGCTGCAAAGTGCAAAAATCAACTTTTACTTTTTGACTGCTTGCCTGTATTCCAATTCCTTTTGTTTATAAAATTCCTGAAGCACATAAAATGCTTTCTTTTTGGTGCCGTTCTGACCAATCAATCCTTTGCGGTTCCAGCCATCCTGAATATTCGTCAACATGCGTTTGGGCGAGCGGAAGTCGCACAAAATCCAGGGAGTCAGACCGCGGAATTGCGGAATTTTCGACAGCATGGGAAGTGTTCGTTTATAAAGGTCTTCCTGATATTCTTCCGACCAACGGGTTAAGCTATCACCGTGAAGTCCCTGTAAGGCACCAGCTCCAAATTCACTGATCATGACCGGTTTGTCGTATTTAATGATCCAGTTCACACGATCGCACTTTTCGGGCAAACCATCATACCAACCCACATATTCATTAAAATTCACAATATCAACATACTCAGCAAACGGATCTTCCACAATTTTATCATTCGGATTACTATTGCCGTGAACTTCAAGAGCTGCCGAAATCAGGCGTGTATTATCCAGTTCACGGGCATGTTCGGCCAGTTTACGCAGGAAGTTGGTACGTGCTTCGCTCACAGGTGTCTCGTTGGCCATCGACCAGATGATGACACTCGCCCGGTTTTTATCGCGTGTGATTTCGTCGGTCAGCTGCTGTCTGGCATTCTCAAAAGTAGCCGGATTGTCCCACAAGATCGTCCAGTACACCGGATTTTCTTCCCAAACCAGAATTCCCAGTTCATCGGCCACCCGGGCCATATATTCGTTGTGCGGATAATGAGCAAGTCTCACGTAATTGCAATTCAGTTCTTTAGCCCAGCCCAGCAACAGTTGTGCATCTTCTCTCGAATAAGCACGTCCGCCACGCATGGCATTTTCTTCGTGAATGCAAATTCCCCGCAGGAAAACGGATTTACCGTTCAGTAAAATATCCGCACCACGTGTTTCAATCGTGCGGAAACCTATTCGTTCAGACACTGTATCGGCAGCCGAAGCCACCCTAACATCGTACAATTTGGGGTTTTCGGGCGACCACAACGAGAGGTTTTTTACCGCAAACGAAAAGTCAGCCACGCCATTTTCATCAGTGGTAACTGTATTGGAAAGTTTAATCTCCGGAATTTCAATTTTTACCTGCTGACTTTTTTGAGTTCCGTCCAGTTTAATTCTACCTGCGATTTCTCCGGAAGAACCTTTTTTCAACTGGATGGTATAATCGGCAATAAAAGTAGCCGGAACTTCAACCACATCCACATCGCGGGTAATACCACCGTAATTCCACCAGTCGGTGTTAAGCGTTGGAACAGCTTCACGTTTCCGTTTGTTGTCGACTTTCACCACAATCGAATTGTTTTCATCCTTCAGCAGTGAAGTAATTTCGTAGTCAAACGGAGTGAAACCACCAATGTGTTTGCCTAATTTGTGGCCATTCAGGTACACATCAGTTTCGTAATTGGCTGCGCCAAAGTGAACAAACACGCGGTTACCGGCTGCCGATTTTTTGTAGCTGAATACTTTGCGGTACCAGATAGTTCCTTCGTAATACAGCAATTTGTCGTCCTGCGAGTTCCAGTCTCCGGGAACCATCAGTGTCGGGCACTTATCGAAATCGTATTCGATCAATTGTGTTTTATCGGTTTGATGCTGATCCAGAAAAAATCCTGATGTTGGGTTTGGATTTTCATCATTAGGCTGATACCGGTAATCGTAATAGCCCGTTTCGTAAGGATCGATGATGTAATTCCATTTTCCGTTCAGCGAAAACGTATTTCGCCCGGGAATGTTGGTCATTGCCTGTTGTGCCTGTGCGCACAAGCCCGACAAAATCAGAAAAAGAACTGCTAATTTTTTCATAGGTTGTATCTATTTCATTGGTTACTTTCATGCAAAATACAAAAATACCGATTTGCCGGTGGCTGGCAAGAAAATCAGGAAAAATGATTGAGTAAACTGATAGGATGACACGGGGTCTTCCTATCAGTCATCTTAGCAGTAATAAGCCCGTCGGGTTTTAAAAACCTGACAGACTTATTACGACAATAGACAAAGGATTTGTCTCTGGAAATTTGTTATAGAAATTGTACCTTTGAGAAAAACAATACGATGACTACATCCGATTTAAAACTGAAAATATTCAGGCAAATTGATTCTTTGGAAAAGGGTCGTTT
Organism: Prolixibacteraceae bacterium; assembly: GCA_035648135.1. Lineage (GTDB taxonomy): Bacteria > Bacteroidota > Bacteroidia > Bacteroidales > Prolixibacteraceae > Aquipluma. The sequence goes on along the minus strand of DASRMB010000019.1, from coordinate 44,103 downwards.
GGAAGAGTTCTATGGAGTTTTGGTCAATTTCATCAATGAGAAAAATAATTTAGACGACTGGGAAAAACTAACAGAAGAACAGCAGCAAGGCATTACTGATGCCATTGACGAAGTTGATTCTGGAAAAGGGATTGCCCATGAAAAAGTAATGGCAATTATCCGTCAGAAATACACCAATGCCTAAGCCAATCATTTGGTCACCTTTATCCCAAAAGGATTTTGAATCCATTTCAGAATACCTTCATGACAATTGGGATGATAAAGTAGTAAATCTGTTTATTGAAATCACAGATAAACTAGTCCTTCATATCTCTATAAATCCACGGCAATTTCCAATAATTCACAAAAAGAAAAAGATTCGTAAATGCGTCATAACCAAGCATAATACCTTATTCTACCTTGACCGAAAAGATTTTGTCGACATTCTGAGAATATACGACACACGGCAAAATCCACAAAAACTAAGATTTCAAGAATAGGCACTTTGATGGATAACTGATCGTATGATTTAGGTTTTCCCGGTTAGTTGCACCTACTTAGATCTTAATCCTGTATTGTTTGAGAATGGAACTTAACAAAAGAAACGATATGCAGCGAAATGTTAATCAAAAAGTTAACTTTGGAAAAGGAACAATAACTGTAATTCAAAAAGTTGAGATATGAATTTATCTGAATTTATGCTTTCAAGAATACATAAGGCAATGTCTGACAATCGAGAGTTCTATTACAAATTATCAGAACAGGCGGATAGAATAATTGTTTGGCTAGTAGGATTTTCAATTGCTAGCATTGCCTTAACTATTTCTAATGAGAATACTCTTAAAGCTATTTCAATCGACCTTCCAATACTAATTGTTAAATTCTCATGTATGACGGTAATCTTAGGAATATTGTATCGAATAGTTAATTATTTGATGCAAATATATGGAAATCAAATAATAATGAATTTTGGAGCATCTGTCGATGTATATAAAAATCCTCAAGATATTCCATCAATTCCACCATATAGACAATTGGATGGAACGGAGAGTTGCGAGGAATTAAGAAGTTTCTTAAAAGAAGATTTTGAGATTGAGGTAGATAATATTGAAGATAAAGATTTTTCCCCTGAACAAAAAAAAGGCAATCAGAAAAGCTTATCAAATTTATATAGCAAAACAGCAGAAATTTATAGTTTAGATTTTGAAAATGAAAAAGTTATTGTCAAAAATGTACTAATTTGTAATCTTGGATCTAGTCAAAAAGAAGTTGATAGAATATTTGATCCCGTAAAGCCAACGATTAGCATCCAAAAAATATATAGGGTAAGTCTTTTTTTGTCATCGATTCTATTCTTGATAACAACGTTTGTTTTTTTATCCGGATTTGTAATGTTTTTATGGAAATATATGGAAAAATAAAATCAGCCAAGCAATTAACTTATCTTGCTGTACCTATGATGATTATACTTCTTGACTAATTTTACAGCTGCTGCAATTGTCTAGAACTGAAAATTGACAAATACACCTGCATTCAGACAAATATCCAAGCAAAACCACAACTTTGAGGATAAACAAGTTCAGGACAACAAATTAAAAATCAGTACCGATGAATCACATCATTCAGCTTATATCCGACCGGCTACAATTGCGCCCTATACAACTGGAAGATGCTGATTCAGTTCTTGAATACCGTTCAAATGCCCAGGCTAATGAATATCAGGGCTGGATTCCAAATACGATTGAGGATGTACACGACTTCATCAAAAACAAAGTTTCACCGGAAATTAATCTTCCCGAAACATGGTTCCAATTGGTGATCATTAAAAACGATACGCACGAGCTAATCGGAGATATTGGAGTTCATTTTTCGGAATCAGAAGAGTCGCTGGCAGAACTGGGCTGTACCCTAAACCAAAATCATCAGGGGAATGGATACGCTACCGAAGCCTTGACCGAAACGATCGGTTTCCTTTTCGGCGAGTTGAATAAACGACGAATTATTGCCTCCATCGATCCGCGAAACCTATCATCAGTCAGGCTGTTTGAGCGATTGGGATTTCGAAAGGAAGCCCATTTTAAACAAAGCTTTTTTATGAACGGGGAATGGGTCGACGATCTGATTTATGCTATACTCAAAGAAGAATGGAACGCGAACAGATAACCCGGAAAGTTGGACCAAAAAAATCAGAATCACATACAGGAATTCCCTATTCCGCTCCCACTCCCACTAAAACCTCTGTCGCTTTTTTTACATTTTTTACTTTCTCGAAAATAAGCGAAAGTTTGTTGTTGCCTTCTTTCATTCGGCAGGATTGAGGATGGGCCTGCACATATTGCAGCATCTGACCGAAGGCAGGTGACTGGTAAAAAGACGATTGCGGATTAGACACAAAGTGGCAAATCATTTTATGCTTCTTCAGGATTATTTTTTCCATTCCTAACTTAACAGCTGCCCAACGCAGTCGAACCACTTCAATCAATTCAATACTTTCCGGAGGTAACTGACCAAAACGGTCAACCAGTCCGGTTTCGAACAGGGCCAAAGCTTCTTCATTTTCAAGATTGTCCAGTTCGCGGTAAAGCAGCATTCGTTCGGAAGTGCTCTGGATGTACCGGTCCGGAAACAGCAATTGCAAATCGGTATCAATCTGGCAATCGCCGGCGTAATTCACCTTCAGGAATGCCTGCGACGAGTCTTCTTTTTCGTCCTTAAAAAGCTCTTTAAAATCGGTTTGTTTCAATTCCTGAATGGCTTCGTTCAGGATACGGTGATAGGTTTCGAAACCAATGTCGGCAATAAAACCGCTTTGTTCGGCGCCCAACAGATTTCCGGCACCACGGATATCCAAATCCTGCATAGCAATATTGAACCCACTACCCAGTTCCGAAAATTCTTCGATGGCTTTCAAGCGGCGGCGTGCTTCGGGGGTCAGCACCGAAAGCGGCGGTGCCAAAAGGTAACAAAATGCTTTTTTGTTCGACCGCCCTACCCTTCCGCGCAACTGGTGCAGATCGCTCAGTCCGAAGTTCTGCGCATGATTGATAATGATGGTATTGGCATTCGGAATATCCAGACCCGACTCGATAATAGTTGTGGCAATCAGCACATCGAATTCGCCGTTAATAAAATCCATCATCAGTTTTTCGAGTTTTGCGCCTTCCATCTGTCCGTGACCCACCACGGTGCGAACGCCCGGCACAATTTTCCGGATGACCGCTTCCACCTCGTAAATATTACTGACCCGGTTATGAATAAAAAAGGTCTGTCCTTCGCGCGCCATTTCGTATTGAATGGCTTCGCGGATAATATCTTCATTGAACTCGTGCAATTCGGTAGCTATAGGATAACGGTTCGGTGGCGGAGTCTGGATGATCGACAAGTCACGGGCACCCATCATCGAAAATTGGAGTGTACGCGGAATTGGCGTGGCTGTCAGTGTGAGTGTATCTATATTCAGCTTCATTTGTTTCAGCTTTTCTTTTACCGAAACACCGAATTTCTGTTCCTCGTCCACGATCAGCAAACCAAGGTCCTTAAAAACAACCTGCTTGCCCACCAGTTTGTGGGTGCCAATCAGAATGTCCACTTTTCCTGCTTTGGTATCAACCAGAACCTGTTTCACATCGGCCGGTTTTCGCAAGCGACTGATGTATTCTACTCTGGCCGGAAAATCACGTAAACGCTCGGTAAACGTTTTAAAATGCTGAAGCGCCAGAATCGTTGTCGGAACCAAAATGGCCACCTGCTTACTGTCAGCCACGGCTTTAAATGCAGCGCGCACAGCAATTTCAGTTTTCCCGAAACCTACATCGCCGCAAACCAACCGGTCCATAGGAACTTCCTTTTCCATATCTTCCTTCACCGCTATGGTCGATTTGACCTGATCGGGTGTGTCTTCATAGATAAATGAAGCTTCCAGCTCATTCTGAAGATACGAATCGGGAGAAAAAGCAAAGCCGGTTTCCTGACGGCGAGCTGCATACAACTCGATCAAATCCTTGGCAATATCTTTCACCTTCAGCTTGGTGCGTTCTTTCAGCTTTTGCCAGACGCCGCTTCCCAGTTTACTGATGTTCGGTTCGGTACCCTCTTTCCCCTTGTATTTCGAAATACGGTGCAGGTTGTGAATACTCACAAGCAAAACATCGTTGTCGCGGTAGGTCAGACGAATGGCTTCCTGAAGTTTACCATCGACTTCCGTTTTAACCAGTCCGGCAAATTTTCCGATTCCATGATCGACATGCACCACGTAATCGCCCTGATGCAGTTTATTTAACTCTTTAAAAGTAATGCTGTCGCGTTCGGCCTTTCGCGATTTAATTTCGAAGCGGTGATACCGTTCAAAAATCTCATGATCGGTGTAACAGCAAATCTTCAGGTCGCGATCGATGAACCCTTCGTGCAGCGTAAAATTAACGGGACGGAATTTAACATCCAGTCCTTTGTCGTCAAAAATGGCCTGCAACCGGTCGGTTTGCGAAACGTTGCCTGAAAGAATATAATTGGTGAAGCCAAAATTCTGATAATCGATCAGGTTCTCGGCCAATAAATCAAAGTTTTTGTGGAAAACAGGTTGGTGTACGGTTTCAAAAACCACCACTTTCGAATGCCTGAAATAAATTTTCTGGCCAAATTCGGCACAGGTAAAACGGCTGATTTCTTTGGCAAATTCTTTTCCTGAAAGTAATTTATCAAACCATATTTTGCGTTCGTCTTCGGTTTCTGCCTTATCAATGGTTTGTTTAAAATTGTACTCCATCTGATCGGAAATCAGTTGGATTCCGTTCAGGAAAAGCCGTGCATCCGCCGGAATAAAATCCAAAAAGCTAATACGTTCTTCGCCTTTCAAATCTTCCTGAATATTGGGGATGATGCTTATTTTGGCAAGTGCTTCCTTCGAAATCTGATTTTCGATGTTAAAACTGCGGATGGTATCCACCTCATCGCCAAAAAAGTCGAGGCGATACGGATCTTCGTTCGAAAACGAATAAATATCGACAATACTGCCACGAATGGAATACTGGCCGGGTTCGTAAACAAAATCAACCCTTTCGAAACCGTATTCGAACAGCACTTCGTTGACAAATTCGATGGAAAGTTTATCGCCCTGTTTCACCAGAAAAGTATGTGAAGCCAGTCCTTCGCCCGAAATGACTTTCTCGACCAATGCTTCAGAATAAGTGACAATAAGGAGTTGCTTATCATCTTTTAGCTTGTTGAGCACCTCGGTACGCAAAATGATATTTTCCTGCTCAATGGTTTCGTAATGCACCGACCGTTTGTACGACGATGGGAAAAACAAAACCTCAACTTCAGATGCCAGCGTATTCAGGTCATCGTAAAAATAGGCAGCTTCCTCTTTGTCATTCAGGCAAATAACGAATGTTTTCTGTATCTCTTCGGAAAGCAAACTGGTGAGTATACTTCGCGACGAGCCAACAAGTCCCTTCAGGTGAATCTTTTCTCCCGGGGTATTCAACAATGCGCACAATTCGCTCGTTAAATCGTGCTTCCTGAATATATTCCTAAAATCCTTCCGCTCCAAAATCAAAAAAGTTAAGTCGCAAAGGTAAGCATTAATGAGCGAAAGTGTTCCGACAGATGCCCGGTGGTTCTATACTTTTCAGGAGAGATTGAATTCCTGTTGATTTACTGCCGGATGTTTCGTAATTTTCAAGTCCATTTATTCCGGACTCAAAAACATCACCGCCATGAGTAAAGATTCAGAAAACAAGCATTCGAAACATGATGGCAAAGGCCTCAAACACATTGAAAACGAGAAAAAAGATCATCGTTCGATCAGCAAAAAAAAGTACAAGAAAGAAATCAGAAAGCTAAATATTGAGCTGGTCAAACTTCAGGAATGGGTGAAACACAAGCGACTCAAGGTGGTTGTGTTATTTGAAGGCCGCGATGCTGCCGGCAAGGGTGGAGCAATCAAACGAATCTCGGGACCGCTGAATCCGCGTATTTGCCGGATAGCAGCCCTCGGCACTCCTACCGAAAAAGAAAAATCGAATTGGTATTTTCAGCGTTATGCAGCCCAATTACCATCGGAAGGGGAGATTGTTTTATTTGACCGGAGCTGGTATAACCGGGCCGGTGTTGAACATGTGATGGGGTTTTGTACCGAAGAAGAATACCACATTTTTTTCAAAAGTTGTCCCGAATTCGAACGGATGCTTATTCGTTCGGGAATCATTCTGATCAAATACTGGTTTTCGGTTTCTGACGAAGAACAGGAAAATCGGTTTCAGGATCGGTTAAATGATCCGACAAAACGATGGAAACTAAGTCCGATGGACGTTAAATCGCGTGAAAAATGGGTTGAATATTCCATGGCCAAAGACGAAATGTTTAAGCATACCGACACCGAGGAGTCTCCCTGGTTTGTGGTTCCGGCCGACAACAAAAAACTGGCCCGCCTGAATTGCATCAATCACCTGCTTGGTCAGATTCCATACGAAACATTGCCCACCGAACCCATCGAACTGCACGATCGGATACAATCGTTGTCTTATGTCAGGCCTCCCATGTCTGATCAGACTTTCGTTCCGGATTTATACAGCGGCAAGTAAACGAAACAGGATAAAAACATGGAATAGAAACCGTTCAGCTCAAATTTAACGTTCAGGATAAAGAATTGTATTTTCGCAAATGTTTTCCTGTCATCTTAACAATCAGGATCATTTCATCTAAATTTCACCAATGGCCATATTTCTAAAAGACAGAAAAGCAGTTACAGGAAAAGCCCCGGGTTCTCTCATCCATTTGGGAACCAAAAAAATTGAAAAGCCCCTGATAAAACTGATCAATTACACCACCGAAAACTTTACGGAACCTGAACCTGAAACGCTGGAAGATTGTTTGCCTTACCTGGCTGAAGACACCGTGAGCTGGATTAACATTTACGGATTACACGATTCAGGAATAATACAGAAACTGGGTGATTTGTTCGAAATTCACGGCCTCTTGCTGGAAGATATGCTCAACACCGATCAGCGCCCAAAAATTACTGAAACCGAAAAACAACTTGTGCTTATCCTGAAAATTCTGGAGTACGATGAAAAGAATAAAAGACTAAGTGCGGAACAAATCTCGCTGATTCTGGATGATACGTATCTGATTACCCTTCAGGAAAGAGTGGGCAGTTATTTCGAACCAATTCGTGATCGAATCCGGAAAAACAGCGGACGACTCCGGCGAAAAGGAGCTGACTACCTGGCCTATGCACTGCTCGACACCATAGTAGATAATTATCTGATTATTATTGAAACACTTGGAAGTATCATTGAGAAAACCGAAGCTCAGATTTTCAATAAAGAACAACCCAAAGGATTGATGCAGGAAATCTACAAGCACAAAACCGAGATCAATTTTCTGCGGAAAAGCATAAGGCCGGTTAAAGAAATTATTCACCGGCTGATTGAAAACGAATCGGGATTGATAGCCGATGACAACCTGAAATACTTTCATGATCTGAATGATCTGATTATACAGGCAGCCGAATCCATCGAGATTTACCAGATGATGCTAAATGACCAAATGACTATTTATCACGCCCATCTCGACAGCAAGGCCAACGAAATAATGAAAGTACTTACTGTTCTTTCGGCATTTTTTATTCCCCTTACTTTTGTCGCTGGTGTCTATGGAATGAATTTCGATAACCTTCCTGAATTGCACTTCAAATACGGCTACCTGTTTTTTTGGATATTAATGGTAATGATCACCCTTTCGCTGGTTGTTTATTTCAAACGGAGGAAATGGTTTTAATGGTCGGTTCGACAGGGAAGCAAACAGATAGCACATATTCACATAAGACAAACGAAAACAGGCTGCTTCAGTTTTAATACCGAAACAGCCTGCTTTTATATCAGAGATTTCCTGAATTAGTCAATCAAATCAAATCCGCAATAAGGGATCAATACTTTAGGAATACGAATTCCTTCAGGAGTTTGATTATTTTCGAGAATGGCAGCCAGAATGCGTGGCAATGCCAGGGCACTTCCGTTCAAAGTATGAGCAATTACCGGCTTCTTGGTTGCTTCGTCTCGGTAACGCAATTTCAAACGGTTAGCCTGAAAACTTTCGAAATTGGAAACTGAACTCACTTCGAGCCATTTTTCCTGAGCTGCAGAAAACACTTCAAAGTCATAAGTTAATGCTGAAGTGAAACTCATATCGCCACCACATAAACGCAGAATGCGATATGGCAATTCAAGCTTTTCAACCAAACCGGCAACATGTGCTACCATTCCATCCAGCAATTCGTACGAATTATCGGGATGAGCTATTTGTACAATTTCAACTTTATCGAACTGATGGAGGCGGTTCAACCCGCGAACATCCTTTCCGTAAGAACCGGCTTCGCGACGAAAACAGGCGCTGTACGCTGTATTTTTAATGGGCAAATCTTTGGCATCTAAAATCAAGTCACGGTAAAGATTGGTTACCGGAACTTCTGCTGTTGGAATCAGATACAGATTATCTTCGGTGGCATGATACATTTGACCTTCTTTGTCGGGCAATTGTCCGGTTCCAAAACCTGAAGCTTCATTCACCATCAGTGGTGGCTGAATTTCGAGGTAACCTGAAGCACGAGCTTCATCGAGAAAGAAACTAATAAGGGCACGTTGAATGCGAGCACCTTTCCCTTTATAAACGGGAAATCCGGCTCCGGTAATTTTAACGCCCAATTCAAAATCGATTATGTCGTATTTTCGTGCCAATTCCCAATGCGGAATGCTATTTTCAGGCAAGACCGGAATTACTCCGTAACTTTTAACCACCAGATTATCTTCCGGAGTTTTTCCCTCAGGAACGATATCGGCAGGAAGATTTGGAAGTAAAACCTGGATATTGAAAACTTCCTGATCGATACGGGCAAAATCCTCGTCCAGTTGTTTGATGGTATCTTTCAGTTCAGTGGTGCGGTTTTTGGCAACCTGAGCTTCATCCGTTTTACCTTCGCGCATCAAAGAACCTACCTCTTTGGATATTTTATTCATTTCGGACTTGCACTGATCAGCGCTGGCCTGTATTTCGTTTTTCTTTACGGATAAAGAATTAATTTGCTGAACAATTTCAGAAGCATCAAAGTTTTTCTTTTTCAACTTTGTGATGACTAATTCCGGGTTTTCCTGTATAAATTTCAGATTGAGCATTTTCGGTACATTTTGTTTTTAGAACGACAAATTTAAAACAAAAAAATCTCCTGCCTTCGGAAAAGCAGGAGATTATTCAAATGAATATCTTTAATCGTCCTAGTTAGCTTCTGCAGCAACTACCGCTTCAACGGCAACTACCGGTTCAACAGCAACAAACGATTTGTTGTCTCTTCTTTTTTTGAAAACAACAGTTCCGTCCACCAAGGCAAACAGTGTATGATCTCTTCCCATACCAACGTTTAATCCTGGGTGGTGCACAGTACCTCTCTGGCGAATAATGATGTTACCAGCTGTAGCAGCCTGACCACCAAAAATTTTAACACCAAGTCGTTTACTTTCTGATTCGCGTCCGTTTCTTGAACTACCCGCACCTTTTTTATGAGCCATGGTAAATTTTTTTTAATGTTATCCTATTACTTCTTCAATTAGAATTTGGGTAAAGTATTGACGGTGACCATTCATCTTCTGGTAACCTTTTCTTCTTTTCTTTTTGAAGACTAATACCTTATCTCCCTTGAGATGAGCTACTACTGTTGCAGTAACATTTGCACCTTCAACTACAGGAGTTCCAACTTTCACAGCACCTTCATCATCTACCAAAAGAACTTTGTCAAAAACGACAGTTTCGCCTTCGGCATTTTCCAAACGGTGTACATAAACTTTCCGGCCCTTTTCAACTTTCATTTGCTGACCGGCAATTTCTACAATTGCGTACATTTCAATCTGTTTTAATATTCCTTCCGGCAGGCGGGAATCTTACGGATACCTCTTATCGAGCCTGCGCGAAAACTTTCGGATTGCAAAAGTATACAAATTAAATTGATCACCAAAGGTTTACATTATTTTTTCTGATTTATTTCAGGCCTGCACAAACACGACTAAAAAATTTTAATTGGCTAAAAATCAAAATCCAACAGAACAGACAACTTCTCAGTACCGGTTTTCAGAAATAAAATAAGGAAATAAAAGCCGGATGTAATTGCAGGAAAACTCCATCAGAATGCAAAACAATTGTTATATTTGTTACTTATTGTTATGCTATTTAGATATAAATGCAGAAAATCAAACTCAATATTTTAGGACTTTCAGTTAGTCAATCACAATCAGGAGCTTATGCGCTGGTGCTGGCAGAAGAAAATGGAGACCGGAGAATACCTATCATTATAGGGCCAATCGAAGCACAATCAATTGCCATCCAACTTGAAGGTTTAAAACCACCCCGACCACTGACTCACGACCTTTTTAAACATCTGGCTGTGGCTTTTGAAATTCAGGTTTCGGAAGTCATCATTTACAAGCTTGAGGAAGGGATTTTTTATTCGGAACTAATTTGCATGCGAGATGACCAACAGATTGTCATCGATTCACGCACTTCGGATGCTGTTGCCCTTTCTCTGCGGTTTAATTGCCCGATTTATACTACGGAGGAGATTCTTCAACGTGCAGGAATCGTCATTGAATTTGAAAATGAAAACAAACAGGAAGAATGGCACCAGCCTCTGAGCGACGAACCTGTCAGGGAAAAACACGAGTACGAAAAATACACTTCAGCCGAACTGACTCAAATGCTTAACAATGCCGTTCTTGCAGAAGACTACGAAAAAGCATCGGCCATTCGGGACGAAATAAACCGCCGCAGAAAAGAATAAATAGCTCAGGCAGCAGATTTCTTTCTGCAAATATTATTTCCATCCGAATACTTCAAAATTCATAATCCGGTTCACCCATCAAAGTTTTCCCATTCAACCATTTTAGGCAACCCGTTTCCTTTCTGAATAGGTAGTTTTTAGTAGTTTTAGAGCCGCTAAAAAACTATTCAACTCAAAGAATCTATTATGGGGATTAAGAATCGTCTGATCATCATGAACTTCCTACAGTTTTTCATTTGGGGAACCTGGCTCATCTCAATTGGAGTATATCTGGGAGGCACACTTCATTTTACCGGTGCTCAAATCGGAGCAATTTTCACCTCGATAGGGATCGCTTCATTATTTATGCCGGCGATAATGGGAATTATTGCTGACAAATGGCTTAATGCAGAACGAGTCCTTGGTCTAAGTCACATAATCGGTGCATGTTTGCTTTTTTTGGCATCCACGATTAAAGATCCGGTAATATTTTTCTGGGTGATGCTTTTAAATTCGATGTTTTATATGCCAACCATCGCTTTAAACAGTACAGTTTCCTATGTCATCCTTGAAAAAAACGGGCATGATATTGTCAAAGACTTTCCGCCTATTCGTGTTTGGGGGACTATCGGATTTATTGCCGCCATGTGGATTGTTGATCTTTTCGGATGGAAAGCATCGAATATGCAACTGATTTTTGGTGGATTTTCAGCACTTGTTCTTGGATTGTACGTATTTACAATGCCCGCTTGTCCTCCTGCGAAAACTAAAAAAAATAAATCTTTAATTTCTTCACTTGGGCTGGATGCCTTTGTGTTGTTTAAACAAAAGAAGATGGCTGTATTTTTCTTCTTTTCCATGTTCTTAGGAGCCGCGTTACAAATCACCAATGCTTTTGGAGGTTCATTTCTCGAAAGTTTTAACACGACTCATCCGGGAACTTTTGGAGTGGAACATCCACTGCTTCTGCTTTCAATATCACAGATTTCAGAAACTTTATTTATCCTGACCATCCCTTTCTTCCTGAATAAATTTGGAATAAAAAAGGTCATGATGATGAGTATTTTCGCCTGGGTTTTACGTTTTGCTTTATTTGGTATTGGGAATCCAGGAAGTGGATTGTATTTACTGGTTTTATCCATGATTGTTTATGGAATGGCATTTGATTTTTTCAACATATCGGGCTCATTGTTCGTCGAAAATGAAGTTAGTCCATCCATAAGAGCCAGTGCGCAAGGCCTTTTCATGCTGATGACAAATGGTGTGGGTTCAATTATTGGAGGTTATGGCAGCGGTTTAATTGTTGACTACTATACTAAGAACGGAATTGTTGACTGGCCTACAGTATGGTTTGGGTTTGCTGGTTATGCATTAATACTGGGGCTCATTTTCCCATTCGTATTTAAATATAAACATGTAGCAAAAATAAAAACTCAAGTGGTTTAATCGGAGTCAAAAATCAAACACACCAGTATTTGTAGCGGATAGTTTTCAACTTTCTGCTGAAAACTATCCGCTTTCTTTTTAATGTCGTTTGGCATATTCGATGAAAACTGTTTACCTTGCTGCCGCTAAAAACAACAGGCATAAAAATCGCATAAAATGAAGCAATATATTGATTTACTGAATCATGTAATTAATAACGGAGTTGAAAAAAGTGATCGTACCGGAACCGGAACGATCAGCGTCTTCGGTTACCAATCGAGGTACAATCTTGCCGATGGATTTCCTGTTCTGACAACAAAAAAATTACATCTGAAGTCGATCATTCACGAATTACTTTGGTTTTTGACTGGAGACACCAACGTAAGATACCTTCAGGAAAACGGAGTAAAAATATGGAACGCCTGGGCCGATGAAGATGGTAATCTTGGGCCGGTATACGGCTATCAGTGGCGTTCATGGCCTACTCCTGACGGTCAACACATCGATCAGATTACTCAGGTAGTAAACAGCATCAAAAGCAATCCCGACTCACGCCGCCACCTGGTGAGTGCCTGGAATGTTGGTCAAATCGATCAAATGAAGCTTCCACCGTGTCATCTACTTATTCAGTTTTATGTAGCAAACGGAAAACTTTCGTGCCAGCTCTACCAGCGCAGTGCTGATATTTTTCTTGGGGTTCCTTTTAATATTGCATCATACGCCCTTTTAACCTTGATGATGGCTCAGGTTTGCGGATTGCAGCCCGGTGAATTTATTCATACTTTAGGCGATGCACATATCTATCTGAATCATCTGGATCAGGTTAAACTGCAACTCACCCGCGAACCTTTTCCGCTTCCTCAGATGAAAATCAATCCGGAAATTAAAAGCATTTTTGACTTCAGGTTTGAAGATTTTGAATTAACAGGATATCAGGCACATCCTCACATTCCGGGAGCGGTGGCCGTGTAAGTTCAGGAGACACCATATTACTTTCGAAACACTTCATTGGTCCACAGCAATCTGGAGTTTCAAAAACTTAAAAACGCATGATACAGAAAAACATATCGATAATTGTAGCCATCGCTCAAAACTTTGCCATTGGTAAAAACAATGATTTATTGTTTCACCTACCCAACGATTTGAAACGGTTTAAGCAAATCACCACCGGACATCCGGTAATCATGGGTCGCAACACCTTACTTTCTTTGCCAAAAGGTGCACTTCCAAACCGACGGAACATAGTCATTACCGACAATCCCGAAGACCATTTTGATCGTTGTGAAATGGTTTTCTCTACCGACGAAGCCATTGAAACGGTCAAAGATGAACAAGAAGCTTTCATCATCGGAGGTGGAATGATTTACCGGCAGTTTTTCCCTGTCGCCGGCAAGCTATACCTGACTTTGGTTCACCAGGACTTTGATGCCGATATCTATTTTCCTGAAATAGATTACTCAGAATGGGAAGAAACGGCGCGCGAAGACCTGTTCGACGAAAAGAATGGCTTTAACTATTCAAACCTGGATCTGAAAAGAAAATAAGCAATAAGAATGAAATAATGTCGTGTTTTTTTAACACAGTTATAAATACTCGTTTTGCAGCTCTGCTGCTTCCATGAGTAAAAATCAACACCACAGATTACACAGATTAAGATATAAAGCAGCTTTTAAATCTCTGGTTATCTGAGTAATCTGTGGTGAAATCAATTTCAGGTATCTCGCTTGAAAAGGACACTTTGTCAAAACCAGAATACGACATTTAATAGTTCTCATTACTTAAGCCTCATACCCATCCCTTCTCCACTGAAGGGCTTGGGCAGGCTTCACTTCACAATAGTTTCCCAAGATTTTCAAACCGCTTCTGGTAGTCACTGATTGAACATTGTATTACTTCAAGCGCTTCCTCTACTCCATATATATGAGTGATTTCAGTATTGCTTACTTTCCCTGGCATATCCTTGTAGGTCAGAAAATAGTGTTTGAGTCTTTCCACAACAATATCCGGAAGATCCGATAAATCTTTATATACACTGTAAACCACATCATTGGTCAATACCGCAATGATTTTGTCATCCGCTTCGTTTCCGTCAATCATTCGGAATCCACCAATTGGCCGGGCATCTACCAGAATATCACCGTGAGCAATAGTCTTTTCAGTTAAAACACAAATGTCAATTGGGTCACCATCACCTTTGATTCCGGTTTTGCCGCTTTTCTCCATACAGAATGCACCAACCGATACACCACAAAAAGTCTGGGGAATAAATCCATAAAGGGCAGGAACTACATTGGAGTATTTCTGAGGCCGGTCGATTTTTAGAAACCCACTTTCCTTGTCGATCTCATATTTAACGGTATCCGTAGGAACCACTTCAATGAAAGCAGTAACATTTTCCGGAGCATCTTTACCGATAAAAACACCATGCCATGGATGTGATTTATACCGAAGTCCCATTAAGCGGCCAATAGGATCTGATAATCTGTCTGCCATAATTATTCTTTTAGTTTTTTGTTTATATAAACCTTTATCTTCCGGAAATGTTTTTACAAAAAAAAGAATTTCACCAATCGAAATCAGGAAAAAGAATTACCTGAATAAAACGATACACGAAGGGTCAAAACTTTTTTTGCTTGTGCAAAGATAATTTTATCCCAGTAACACAACAATTCAATTTTGTTGAAGATAAATATTTTAAGGATCAGGTTTCTGACAGAATGAATGCAGTTTCTCAATTTATACTTAACCGAAAGTCTGGCATAATCGTTCTGTATTTTATCCTCAAATGCTTTCCTGACTCAAATTTGTGATAAAGACCAAGCATTTTAAGCACACTATACAAGTGTAACAAACTGACTGATTGATTTTTTACTAAATTGTTAAACCAACGTAAAATTAAGGCCTCAATCCAAAATACCTTTTATCTTTGCAAAAGTATATTAAAACAAAGTAATCCATAAAAATACAATTCATGAAAGTAACAGTTGTTGGTGCCGGGAATGTTGGAGCTACCTGCGCACAGATCGTAGCCGAAAAAAACATTGTAAACGAAGTAGTATTACTTGATATTAAAGAAGGTTTGTCTGAAGGAAAAGCATTGGACTTGTGGCAAACTGCCCCCATTAATTATTACGACACTCGTTTGGTTGGTGCAACCAATGACTATTCAAAATCTGCGGATTCTGACGTTGTTGTCATCACTTCCGGAGTACCGCGCAAACCGGGAATGAGCCGCGATGATTTGATTTCAATCAATGCAGGTATTGTAAAAAGTGTCACCGAAAACGTGATCAAATATTCTCCGAATGCAGTTATCATCATTGTTTCGAATCCACTTGACGTAATGACTTACGTTGCATACGCTGTTTCAAAAACTACAAAAAATAAAGTAATCGGAATGGCTGGTATCCTCGATACTGCCCGTTACCGTGCATTCCTGGCTGAAGCACTGGATATTTCGCCACGCGACATTCAGGCCTTATTAATGGGCGGACATGGCGACACCATGGTTCCACTACCCCGTTACACAACTGTTGCCGGTATTCCTGTCACTGAGTTACTCGACAAGGAAACGCTTGACAAAATCATCGATCGGACTAAAAAAGGTGGCGGCGAATTGGTTAACCTGATGGGAACTTCAGCATGGTATGCTCCAGGTTCTGCAGCTGCTCAGATGGTTGAAGCTATTGTTATGAATCAAAAACGAGTTTTTCCATGTTGTGTGAAATTGGAAGGCGAATTTGGCCTGAAAGATATTTTCGTGGGAGTTCCTGTTAAATTAGGCAAGAACGGTGTGGAAAAAATTATTGAAGTAAAACTCACTGCTGACGAACAAGCCTTATTGGATGAATCGGCCAAATCAGTTAAAGAAATCATGGATGTTGTTGATGGAATGAATATTCTTTAGTTTTTTTCAAGACAATACAAACAATAAAATCTATATTTGAGGCTCTTGCTGAATTGCGGGAGCCTTTTTTTTTACATTTACCACATTCGCTAAAGAGAAACGACAATATACATGACTGTTATCAGACCGGTATATTTTAATACTTTAACTAAAAATTGAGCTTTCTTCTACGATTCGACATCAAATAAAAGGCAACGGCAGGATGGAACATGAAATTTTGAATTTTGAATTGTTTATTGATTTATGAATGAAATTCCTTTACAAATAATAGAACTCGAACAGGACAATTATCATATCCTCATCGAAGGTCATTTCGAAGATGAATCGCCTTCATGCTGGATTATAGATACCGGAGCTTCGAAAACGGTGCTCGATGTGAATCTGAGTTCGTATTACGAAATTATTGACTCCGACAATCTGGAAGAATATCAAAGTGCCGGCATTAATCAGGACATGATGGAAACCTCGGTTGGGAAAATGTTTTATCTGCGTTTTGGTGATTTGGAAATTACCGGACAGAAAGTTGCTCTGATTGACCTGAAACATGTAAACGACATTTACGGGAAATATACCCCGTACCGAATTGCAGGTCTTTTGGGTGGCGATATTCTGATGCATTATCAATGCACAATTGACTATGCACAAAAGATCATTCAGTTCCAGAATCCAAAGTCTGTCAGACAGCAGGAATTTTAGACATCCAGAATCAAAAAAAAATAAATATATTTGGCGGCTGAAAAAGAAGTCTATGAATCTGAAAAAATACATGTCCAGACATTTTATCATGCGGCTCTGCCTGATGCTTGCACTGGTCGGTGCTGCGACTGCATTCGACATGTATCACTCAGCCAATCAGAAACTTGCCGACAGTGTCCGTGAAATTCCGGGTTCTGATGAAACAGGAACTTATAAACTAATTTTCTGCAACCAGGTCCCCACATACAATTTAAAAACTTCGGGTACAGACCTTTTAATTCGCTTCCGTGTTGCATGCTCTCATGATAAATTTTTACTAAAACATTATAATTCAAGGACTTTTCAACTAATGAAAGCTGAAACATTACATTCATGCTTTCCATCAGTAAGTTCGTTTCATTCCCTTCCATTTAACCGGGTTCTGTATGCCAGCCCCGACGACATTCCTCCACTTTCCTAATTTCAGTACGATCTGCCAAAAATGATCATTGCACATAAACGACTAACGTTTGGTGTATGCGCAGATGCTTGTAATAGATTACAACAGAAATAGAATAATTCAATCAAAATAATTAATAATAAACAATTTAAATTTCTATCAAATGCAAAACAAAGGTGCAATTAGAGTTTTTGCAATACTTATTGGTTTGATTTGCGTGTATCAGCTGATGTTTACCTTTAAGGCAAGCCAGGTTGAGAATGCAGCCAAAGAGTATGCAAAAGGAGATAAACAAAAGGAACTGATGTATCTTGACTCGATGTCAAGTGAAGTTGCTTACAACTTGTTGGGACTCCGCAAATACACTTTCAAAGAAGTCAAAGAACTTGAATTAGGTCTCGGCCTTGACCTTAAAGGTGGAATGAACGTTACCCTTGAAGTTTCCGTGGTTGATCTGATCAAATCATTGTCAAACTTCAGTAAAGATTCGACGTTTACTGCTGCGATTAACATGGCAGTTAAAAACCAGACAGATAGCCAGAAAGACTTCGTAACGCTTTTCGGCAATGCATTTCAGGAAATTGATCCAAATGCTAAATTGGCTTCAATTTTCAACACACTCGAATTAAAAGATCAGGTTAAATACAATTCGACCAATGCTCAAGTATTGAATGTTTTACGCAAGGAAACAGATATTGCCATAGCAAACTCCTTTAACATCATCCGTACCAGAATCGACCGCTTCGGTGTGGCTCAGCCAAACATTCAGCCTTTGCAGACAGCAGGCCGTATTCTGGTTGAACTTCCAGGTATTGACGATCCCAAACGTGTTCGTAAACTGCTGCAGGGAACTGCCAACCTCGAATTCTGGGAAACATACGATAATAGCGAAATATACCCTTATCTGGCACAGGCCAACCAGAAACTGGCTGAAATCCTTTCATTACAATCAGAAACACCTGTAACTCAAACTGACACAATAGCAAAAGCAGTCCCGACTGAAGAGTCGAACAGCCTGTTGAGCGAAATGGAGAGTAAAGCAAAAGCCGATTCAACATTGGTCGATAAAAACGATGATGTGAAAAAGCAATTTCCATTGTTCGCCGTTTTATCGCCAAGCGCAACTGCTCAAGGCGAGTTATTTCCGGGTGCAGCTGTAGGAACAGCTCATTTTAAGGATACAGCGATGGTAAACACTTACCTGAAAATGGATCAGATAAAATCTATATTTCCACGTAACCTTGCATTAAAATGGACAGCCAAAGCAATTGATAAGGATCAGAAATTCTACCGCTTGATCGCTATTAAAGTGACTGGCCGCGATGGCCGTGCGCCACTCGAAGGTGATGTGATTACCGATGCACGTCAGGATTACGCTGATATGGGTAGCCGTCCGGAAGTCAGCATGTCGATGAACGCCGAAGGAGCAAAGGTTTGGGCCCGCATGACTAAAGAAAATGTCGGAAAATCAATTGCCATCGTTCTGGATAATTATGTGTTTTCTTATCCGAATGTAAACGGCGAAATTAGCGGAGGTCGTTCTTCAATTACAGGTTTGGAAAGTGTTGAAGAAGCAAAGGATTTGGCAAACATTCTGAAATCAGGAAAAATGCCGGCGCCTGCCAGAATTATTGAAGAAAACGTAGTTGGTCCTTCACTGGGTCGTGAAGCTATCTCCAGCGGTATGTGGTCGTTTGGTATTGCATTCTTACTGGTACTGGGCTATATGCTTTTCTTCTACAGTAAAAGTGCAGGTATGACTGCCAACATCGCATTGATCGTGAATGTGTTCTTCCTCATTGGAATTCTCGCTTCTATCGGAGCTGTTTTAACGCTGCCAGGTATTGCCGGTATCGTTTTAACACTGGGTATGGCGGTGGATGCCAACGTGCTGATTTACGAACGTATTCAGGAAGAAATAATAGGTGGGAAAGGGATACGCCTTGCTATCGCTGATGGTTATAAGGCAGCTTATTCCGCAATTATTGATGGTCAGGTTACAACACTGCTGACTGGTATCGTTCTTTACTTATTTGGTTCAGGTCCAATTAAAGGTTTTGCTACTACCCTGATCATCGGTATCCTAACCTCCATGTTTACTGCCATCTTCATCTCCAGATTCATTTTCGAACGTCAGCTAAACAAGAATAAAAAGATCACGTTTACAGCTAAAGTGACTTCCCACTGGTTGCGTGATTCAAAAATCCTATTCCTGTCCAAAAGAAAAGTATTTTACTTCATCTCAGGAATATTGATCGTTATTTCCCTGATATCGTTTGTGACCCGCGGATTCCATGCAGGTATTGACTTTAAAGGTGGTCGTACCTATGTGGTGCGTTTCGATAATGACGTAAAAGTTGCCGATGTGCAAAACGCACTCACAGCATCATTTAATAATAATGCGCCAGAAGTAAAATCGTTCGGGAACAACAATCAGGTTCGTATTACAACCTCTTATAAAATTGCTGATCTCAGTACAAATGCTGACAATGAAATAGAAGATTTAATGTATCAGGGTCTTAAAACCGGAGGTTTTATTGGCGACATTACGCTCGACACCTTCATTAAGGAACACCGGATGAGTTCTCAGAAAGTAGGTCCAACTATTTCTGACGACATCAAAAAGGATGCAATAATCTCCATTTTCTTCGCACTGCTGATTATCTTCCTCTATATACTGATCCGCTTCCGTAACTGGCAGTATGGACTGGGAGGTATTGCTGCCCTCGCTCACGATACAATCATCACCCTTGGTGTATTCTCTTTATTCTACGGGATTCTTCCTTTCTCTCTGGAGATTGACCAGGCCTTTATCGCAGCGATCCTGACAGTTATCGGATATTCGATCAATGATACTGTTATCGTATATGACCGTGTTCGTGAACACATCCACCTGTTTCCAAAACGGAAACTTGAGGACAATATGAATCACGCGATGAACTCTACACTACGTCGTACATTCAGCACATCATTGAGTACATTGGTTGTTCTGTTTGCCATCTTCCTTTTCGGAGGCACATCCATCCAGGGCTTTACATTTGCTCTTTTGGTAGGTGTAGGTGTAGGAACATATTCTTCCATATTTGTTGCGACTCCTATCGTTTACGATACGATGAATAAATTTAAAAAAAAATGATCTGATTTTAGTTAAATAGAATCTGAATAACTTGTTGAAGCAGGGATTTCGTTAGCTAAGGCTTTTGAAGTTCCTGCTTCTTTCATTTTGTCAAAATCCGATTCGACCAGTCAAGAACGGTTCTCAATCCTTAACAGAAGAGATAAAACTACATTTGTCTCCGGGTTCAGAATTAAATCCGAATTCTTCCGAATCATTATTCAGCATCTGTTACAGTTGTAGAAAACAAGTTTGTATATTTGCTCAGATTTTTTTCAGACCAACTAATTAATTTTTCATTTATGGGTGGAAGTGAGATAATACTCATCATTTTTATAGCCTTATTATTCTTCGGATCCAAGGCTATTCCTGATGTTGCCAAGACACTGGGCAAGGCTATGCGCGAATTTCAGAAAGCTACCAACGAAATCAAACGGGAAATTAATGATGCCGGCAGTGATCTGGGCCAGATTAAAACAACAATTCAAGGTGCTAAAAGCGATATTGAAGAAGGTATCAGAAAACACACCAGTGAAATCAAGGAAATAAAAAGCGACATCGAAGAAGATATCAAGAAACAATCCACTGAAATCGAAGAAATTAAGAGCGATATAGAAGAGGATGTTAACGCACACACCAAAGAAGTTGACCAGGATATTAAGGAAATAAAAAGCAATATAACCCATGAAACTGGGAATATAAATAAAGAGACCAAAACAGATTTTAGCATCTAGCCTTTAGTTATCCTTCCTTTTGGAATTGAATATTTTTGAACTGGACAGCTCAATTCAATGCACAAAATCTATTACCTTAAAAAATTCCACGCTTGATCAGAGTCGAAAAAATAACAAAATCGTTTGGAGATCTTCAGGTTTTGAAGGGAATTGATCTTGAAGTCCCGGCCGGGAAACTCTATTCAATTGTAGGGCCTAGTGGCGCAGGGAAAACAACCTTACTTCAGATTATTGGTTCGTTGAGTCAACCGGCTTCAGGAAAAGTATTTATCAACGGACAGAATATTTCGGTCATGAATGAGCGTCAACTGGCCGACTTCAGAAACCGGCAAATTGGATTCGTTTTCCAGTTTCATTATTTACTTCCTGAATTTTCGGCCCTCGAAAATGTTTGTATTCCCTCCTTTATCGCCAAAACACCGAAAAAAGAAGCCGAGCAAAAAGCCAGAGAATACCTCGGGTTTTTAGGCTTATCGCATCGTTTAAACCACAAACCCGGAGAACTTTCAGGAGGCGAACGGCAGCGTGTTGCTGTAGCAAGAGCACTCATTAACAATCCGTCAGTGATCTTAGCTGATGAACCGTCAGGAAATCTGGACACCAAAAACCGTGAAGATCTGCACGAACTGTTCTTCACACTACGTGACAAGTTTAAACAAACCCTTGTCATTGTAACCCACGATGAGAGTTTTGCGGCCCAAAGCGATGCCATTATCCGGATGAAGGATGGGCTTATCGAAATGTAAAATAGTGTTCAGTCACAGTATTCAGTTATCAGAAATTACATAAAACCTGCCAATGCCCGATTTTCAGGAAGATATCAAATCATTTCTGGATCAGAAAGTACTGAGCTTTAATCGTACTTCGTTTATCGAAACCGACCCCATTCAGGTACCAGCCCTTTTCACCACCAAAGAAAATATTGAAATCGCCGGATTTCTGGCTGCAACTCTGGCCTGGGGACAACGACCAACAATTATCCGCAATGCGCTGAAATTGACGTCACTCCTAAACAATAATCCGATTGAGTTTTTGTTTCAGACTCCGGAAGATGAATGGAACATATTTTCAGACTTCAAACATCGTACATTCAACGGCACTGACTGTATTTATTTCCTGAAGGCTTTGAAGAATATCTACCAGAATCATGGTGGATTGGAAGAAGTTTTCACGCGGGGATTCCAGAAAGAACAAAGTATATTTGGTGCCCTGGTTTATTTCCGGAGTATATTTTTTGAACTCGAACATGAACACCGGACAGGAAAACACGTTTCGAATGTTGAAAAAGGTGCCGCAGCCAAAAGGCTGAACATGTTCCTTCGATGGATGGTCAGATCGGACCGAACCGGTGTCGATTTTGATCTCTGGAAACAAATTCCAGCCTCAGCATTAATGCTTCCGCTCGATGTTCACACAGGTAATGTTGCACGAAAATTAGGCTTACTCACCAGAGCACAAAACGACTGGAAAGCAGTGGAAGAAATCACAGCCAAACTTCGTGAATTCGATCCGGAAGATCCCGTCAAATACGATTTCGCATTGTTTGGACTGGGCGTTTTTGAGAAATTCTGAAACGGATTCGCAAGTTTATAAATTCGACCTCAATAATTCGGTTTAAAATCGCATCATCCGAACTTTAGTTTAACCAATACGAGAGTTTCAGCACCAGTGCCCGGTTTCGGGAGCCCCAGTCGCCAGTGAAATAATTATCGGTATAAACCACAAACAAATCGGAAACCGGCTGGTAACGCCATTGAAAGCGCAGATTAATATTCATATTATCGATTTGCTCATTGTATTGAACGAATGATGAAAAGAAAACTTTATCGCTTAAAGTCAAATCCAACTTAGGACCAAGCAGCCAAAATCCGGCCTTTTCGAATGGTGCCGGGAGATCGATCGCGGTATAGTTAAAATTGAGCGACATTCTCAAATAGGGTTGAAAACGGTAAGTCATTTGCCCTTCAATGATACCAATAGTACCATTATAAAAGCTACCACTTACCACTGATGCCGAATAATTAAATAGCGACCGGGTATCCGAAAAATAATCAGCAAAAAATCCCTGATAGGAATATTCAGTACCTTTTTTCAAAGTCGTCTGGCTAATGTGTGTGGGATCAAAATCCTGATCGAGGAGCGTGTATAAATCCTTAACTCCGACATCCAGAATCGAACGGTTACTGAATTCGAACTTATACATGAATTTAAATTCATGGTCAACCTGAGTGTTTGCCGAATTAAAATAATAATCAGCATCCAGCACAATTCCGTGACTGACCACCTTTTTATTCGGAATCCATAAAAAGCTGAATTCAGGATTTAGCAATTTATAACCTTTCCGCCTAACATAACCAGCCTCCGCATTGTAATTTTCACCCACATTCGCCTCTGCTAAAGCTGCATGAACCCGACGGCTATTATAAGATAGCGACGATCCCTGGGCAAATTGTTGTCCGGGATTTTCAGGACTAAACGAACGGTGATAAAACAATTTTCCGTTCCATGCATTGTTGCTGCTGGCCAGATTGTAATCGACACCAACGACCCGGTTGAAATTCTGTACTGTCGGTTCATTGGTATATTCTTTATTTACCAGGATTAAGCCAATGCTGGATCGGGCAAAAAGCTTTCTTTGTAACGACGCGACCAAAAAGTTACGTGATAATTGATCGCTTGTTTTTTCAGTCTGCATATCAATTAATCCCAGACGCCAGTTGTTGCCCAATTTTCCACTAAGCCGGGCTCCTGCCAGAACCGGAGCATCCAGGCCAATCCTGCGCGAAAAGAATGGAGTTACTGAGCTAAATCCATAGGTCGAAAACAGATCGCTGTTCTCCAGAAAAAACTGTCGTTTCTCCGGAAACAATAATTCAAACCGGTCGAGATTAGTTACTTGCTGATCGACTTCCGCCTGCGAAAAATCGGGATTATAGGTTAGATCAAGATTCATGGAACTTGAAATTCCAAGTTTGGCATCGAAACCAAAATCTTTACGGTAAGAAGTTTTGGTGCCGGCCTCAAAATCCCTTGCAGCACTTCCGAAAACATACGGAATAACCGAAACCATCATAGGCGATTTTGGTAAAGGCTGATCCCACTGCAAAACACCGGTATAGGCCAGGCTTGCTGTTGGAAACTGACGGGGAACAGGCGCCCATGCTGTTTTTTCATTGGTCTTCAGATCGAGCCGACTAAAATTGACATACCACTTGTCGGCACCCGATTTAAACCTCACCGAGCGAAAAGGAATACGCATTTCGGTTACCCAACGATCTTTGTATTGAATAGTTTTCGACTCCCATTTGCAATCCCAGTTCAAATTTACCTCTGCCCCGTTAGATTGAGTTCCATCCCATTTTGCTCCTGAAGCCGAAGCTCCGAATGAAAAACCATTGGTCTGATCCAGAAACGTATCAAAAAAAACAAGGACATTATCATTATTCCCAAATACAAAATCGCGCCGGAATGATTCCATAATCCGTTTACCGGGAATAGTATCAAAAAAAGTAATTCCGAGGTAAAATGCTTTATCATCATAGGTCATTACAACTTCTGACGGAGATTTTGGCTGGCCTGAATCAACCGGAAGAACCATATGAAAGTTTTCGGCCTTTTCAGCTGCAGCCCAATCAGGCTCACTGATCAGACCATCAATTTTTAAAGGCGCAGTCGCCTTCATAACATGCAGAATATAGTTTTCATTGTTGGTGTGTACAAGCGAATCGTTGTGCAACTTTCTAGAGCCCCGAATAAATTTAGAATTTGAAAACGAGAAGAAATACATGAACATGAACAGGCTCAAAAAGAAAATTCTCATAACAAAGGTTTAGGTTTTTGTAAGTCAAGACTTTCAAATGTACAAAAAC
Organism: Prolixibacteraceae bacterium; assembly: GCA_035648135.1. GTDB lineage: Bacteria > Bacteroidota > Bacteroidia > Bacteroidales > Prolixibacteraceae > Aquipluma. The sequence goes on along the minus strand of DASRMB010000019.1, from coordinate 19,138 downwards.
CCTTAATCCAAATCCGCCATAAAATTCAAAACGTTTGTTAAAGCTCCCAATTTCACAATGGAGAACCAGACGAACCTAGATCCTAATGAGTACAAAAAAATATGAAATTAAATTGTCCGAAGTTAACCGAATCAAACCATCCTGCACACTTCGAAGAATATCCTTTGCCGTATATATTATCAAGTGTAAAACAGAACAATGAAACGATTTGAATAACCCTAAACCAAGCATTTATTGATTTTAAATCATTTATCGGTTGGCAACTTTTTCACCTTCAAGTTTGAATTCTTCAGGTTGATAGAGTAAAACGACATCTCCTTCCTTAATTCCATTTTCAACGACCCCAAATTCTTCATTTTCAGCAACCATTTCTATTTCCTGTTCTGTAATATCGCCTCCCCTTTTCAGGTAAACAATTTGCTTCCCGTTTTTCGAAAATACAGTTTTCAAAGGAAGAAGTAATTTGTCTCTGTATGAATCAATGATGATATCGTTATTCGCGCTCATTCCCGGTTTCATTTCCTTGTCCGACTTATCGAACCGAATAATCACTTTAAAAGCCTTCATGTCAAAGTCCTTGTGATCTTCACCAATCGTCGCGATTTTGATTATTTTTCCCAAGAAAACCTTATCAGGCAGGGCATCAATATTAATCCGGACACTGTCATTCAATTGTACTTTTGCAATATCAATTTCCCTGATATAGGTTTCGCTAATTACGACTGACATGTCGGGCAGAGTCGCTATCAATGGTCTCCAGATGTTTATCTCAGAATCTTTACCGTAAGTTTTACCCATCCAGTCTTTCGCAAACATCACAATTCCGTCTTCCGGAGCTTTAATTGTTGTTGAGACTAATGCTTCCTGGTATTTCTTGATTTTATCCTGAAATTCGGCAACCCGTGATTGATATCGGACCACTTGAATTTTCAGCCTGTTTTTCTCCAAAAGATAATTTCGTCCGATTTTATCAATTTCATTTTCAGCCTTTTGATACTGCATTTGAGTTTTACGCTGATAGGCCTCCGACTCATATTTGGATTGATCCAGATCGATCTGCAGGTATTGCAGATCGAGTTTAGCGTTAACGACAGCCTCTCTTCTTTCTGACAAAGTAACCGTGCTATCCAACACTACATTACGCAAATCTGCATCCATTTTTTCCTTCTGCTGCATATTATCCCGCATCATAGTCACAAGCTGGCCTTCGTCAAGTTTAGCAATGTAATCACCTTTTTTTACGGCTTTCCCTTCGAGGATAACATCCATAATTTTAAGTTGATAAACACGTAATTCCTGATCACAAACTGCATCTGGAAGATTTATTTCAGTGAAATTTTCACCTTTTACTTCTCCCTTAGCGTTAACAATTACTTCCAGATCTCCTTTTTTTACTTTATAGAATTTCCCTGCGGAAGGTTTAATCTGAAAGGATATAAGTACAGCAATTCCAATGACTGTCAATACAGCAATGAGAATCAGGTATTTTTTTTTCTTTAACATAAGTTTAGTTTTGAATAATTTTATCATATTCTGCCGACAGGTTTTCAGCTTTCACGAAATCGTAAAGTGTAAGCATGCGCAAACGATAATAATAATTCCAATAGGTCCTGACAGCTCTAATGTATGCATTGCGGGCCGATTCCCGGTCGTTGCGCGCAATATTGAGTTTAATGACATCAACTTTACCTATCAGAAACCGCTGAAAAGTAACTTCATAGCCTTTCTGCGAAACAGTATCTGCTTTGGCCGCATTCCGAACCTGTTCGGCCTGAATATTAAATTCCATGACGGATTGGAATATGTTTTGTTCGAAGTCATTGCGAGCTTGTTCGACCTGGGCACTCACAACTTCACGATCTGATTCTGCCATCATCCGCTGACCTTTTCTGCGACCCCAATCAACCAACGGAACACTTAATCCGACAATTACACGTTGACTATTCCCTGGATTATCGTAAACATTATCGATTACGCCAGCTGATCCACTAAGTCCATAATTAGCATTTATACTGGCATTTATACCGTTATCGGCTTTGGTTTTTGCAACCAGCCTGTTTTGTTCGAGCATTTGCTGTTCCTGATCGATAATAACCGGATTGCTTTTCAGTGCCAGAACCAATGCTTCATCAGCAATGATTTGTAATTCGGGAATTACTGCAGGCACAACACAATTTATCTGGGTTTGTTTCTTCAGCATCAGGTATGAATTTAATCCCGATTGTGAGCGTATGACTTCAAGTTTTGCCCTGCTCAAAGCTTGAATGGCATTAAGCTGGTTTAATTCAAGGTTCAGCAGTTCATCCTGTGTTACCGTTCCAACCTGGAACCGGCCTTTCCCGATTTTATATAAAGTATCGGCATTCGACAAGCTATTTTGAGCAATTTTAAGCTGGATCTGAGCTTCAACCAAATCAAAAAACATAGCGGTCGATTTCATCGCCAGATTCTCCTGATTCTGAATAAACTCCTTTTTTGCTTTTTCGTATTTTAGGGGTTCGAGCTTTGACTTCCATTTTAAATCGTTGTAGCCGTTTAGCGACTGACTATAATTAATATTCACCGGAGAGGCAAGATAGGTTGTTGATTTGTCACCGGCAAAATTTTTCGCCATTCCAAGATCAGAACTCAGAGAAAGCGTACCTCCCGTAAAACCAACATTTTGGTTCAACTCCATTGACACCTCTGAATTCAGATAATTACGCAAATTATACTCATTTTTCTTAGTCGTGTAATTATAATCCAAACTTAGGGTATGGTCAAAATTGATAGGTCTGGAAGTCATGGCCAAACTGGGTAATTTATCAGCTTTGTAGTATCTGTATTCCCAATAGCCTGAAAGATAGGTGTTTTTATATCTGAAAGCATCCAGCGAATTCTTAGCTCCAAGCTTAATTGCTTCATCCAGACTCAGGCTAAAGGATTCCTGCTGGGCATTTACCCGAAGGCCAAATCCTGAAATCAGGATAATCAGAAATAGTATTATTTTTTTCATTTTATATATTTTTAAGCACGTAATGATTCAACCGGATCTTTTTCAGCAGCCCGTTTGGCAGGCATATATCCAAACATAATTCCGATCAAAGCCGAAACTCCAAATGCGATGAAAACACTGAAGAATGAAACAATGGTTTTAATATCGAACATTGCTGTAATTATTTTCGAGAGAACGACTCCAAGGATAATTCCGATAATTCCACCGGAAATACTGATCAGCGTTGATTCAGCAAGAAACTGGGCCACAATATCTTTCCGGGAAGCTCCGATAGCCTGGCGTGTTCCTATTTCACGAATCCGCTCCATGACAGATGCCAGCATGATATTCATAATTCCAATACCGCCAACAATAAGCGAAATACCAGCAATAGCTCCCAAAACTATATTAAATATCTTTTTGGTGCGTTGTTGCTGCTTGAGTAATAGTTCAGGAATAGTCACCTCAAAATCATAAAGTCCGGAATGACGTCGCAGCATTAATCGTTTAACGATGCTGGCAGTTGCTGCAAGTTGTTCGGTTTCTTTCACCTGCAAAATAATCTTATCGAGCTGATTTGGATTTTTATCCACAGTTTCTGAACTGGCATTCGAATCAGTAATAACGATCCTACGGCGGGCGTTTGCCTTTTCAACCTCATCGGCTCGTACAAGAGCACGGTTTTTAAATCGCATCAAGATGGTTTGTGCCGGAACAAATATTTTATTATCAGAACTGCTAATCCCCATTTCGTCAGAAGCAGAGGCAGTGAAATCGCGTCGTTCAATGACTCCAATTATTTTCAGCCAAATCTGACCACATTTGATGTATTCCCCTATCGGATTTTTCTGATTAAAAAATACAGTTTTAATGTTATCACCAATCACACAAACAGGTTGACCTGCTTCCGACTGTAACTGGTTAAAAATAACGCCCTTTTGTAAGCCGATGTTGAATACTTCGAAATAACTTGTATTTACACCTTCGAGCACTACCGGTTTACTTTTACCATCGATAATGGCTGAATAATTGTACGAAATAACCGGACTAACGATTTTTATGGTAGGAATAATCTCTTCAATAGCCTGCAAATCTATAAGAGTAAGTCCCCTTGAGAATTTTTTTGTACCTGTTTTTTCTTCCTGAGTACTTGTACCCGTTCCATTTTCGGAGACTTCGGTTGGTGTAATAATAATATTATTTACACCAACCATTTTGATCTGCTCCAGAATCTCCTGCTCGGCGCCATTTCCGATTGCCATCATGCTAATGACCGCTGCCACACCAAAAATGATACCCAATGCGGTCAAGATCGACTTGAGTTTATTGTCAATAATAGCTTCAAAACCAATCACTATATCGTGAAAATATTTTTTAAAAATCATCGCTTTTTGTTTTAGGTGAAGCTGGTCTATTTGACTTGATTTGCTTTTATAACCATTGGATTTGTGCCACCGGGAAGCGGCATTGGTTCCGATTTCTTTTTCAGCATTTTTTCCCTTTCTTTTTCAGACTGCATTCTGGCATTCTCTTTCTCTTTCAGTATTTCAGAATATATATCCAAACCGTTAAACTTCAGTTCATTCGCATTAACCGGTTCCGAAAGCCAAACCACATCGTTTTCCTTCAATCCTTTTTTAATCAGTACATGGTTTTCATTTTCATCACCAAGCCATACAATCTGTTTAACCGGATTTTCTTCCCCCAGATACACAAATTTCAGGCTGTCGTTTTCAAAAACGGCATCAGTGGCAACCATTAAGGTATCAGCAAACAGACCGGCTTCAATAGCATTACTTGTTGTCATTGCCGGCTTCAGATCCTTGTCTTTCCCAAATATTTTAATCTTAACTTCAAACACCTTGGCATCGCTGTTTGGCATAGCCTGCCCAATATTTGCAACAGAAATCACCTGTCCTGACAATTCTTTATCAGGGAAAGCATCAATCCCTATTCGATCATTCTGCCCAACCTTTACTTTCGAAATATCAATCTCATTGATGTAAGTTCTTGAAATCAGATTCGACATTTCAGGAATGGTGGCAATAACCGAATTGTACATCGAGACTTTTGAACCCGTTTTGGTAATTTCGCCCCATGGTTGTTTAAAATAAGTGAGGATTCCTGCTTTCGGTGCAGTAATTTCCAACGCCTCAAAAAGTTTTTGCAATTCGCCTGAACGTTCAAGCACCTGGCGATAGTTGATGTATTTCCGGTCAACCTTATTCACTTCCTGTTTCGTTTTCAAACCATAAGCCTTCTGCTCCTGTTCCAGTTTCCGGGTTGCTTTATCAAAGTCCATACTGGCTTTTTTCTTAATCGATGGAGATTCATAAACCGATTCCTCCATGATTATTTTCTTTTCAATCACATCGAGACTGGCATTAACGATCACATCCCGTTGATTACTAAGATTCAGATTCGAGTCAATTTTACTGTCTTCATATTCCGAAAGCGTTTTATCCATCTCGTCCTGCGCCAGTTTAATCTGCTCTTCAACCGCCTTGTGATCGAGTGTAGCTACATAATCTCCCGAATCGACCAGTGATCCTTCGTCAATCATGTTGGTAATTGCAAGTTCCCAGATTCGAAGATTCCGGTCTTTCAATTTTTCCGGTATCTGAATACTTACAGATTTTTCTGATTCCAATTGTCCGGACGAAAAGATTAAAGCATTAAACGTACCTCGTTTTACACTTACAGTAACCTTGTTGTAATCAGTTTCGCCTTCCCTGAAAGAATAATAAAGAATAAGCAACAGGACCGCAGGAATTGCTACCAGAAGGATTTTTTTGTAGTTCATGGTTTATGATTTATCGTTAGGTATTTGTTAGTACAAGAGAATAACGGTGAAAATTCAAAAATGTATCCGGATCAGAAAACCTATCCGGCAAGGATCAAATCCCATTTCAATCCGACAACGGCAGAGTGAATTTGAAGTTACCGTTTCGCTCAACATTTATGCCAAATTGGTAATCAAAACATATGTTTTATTACATCTATTTAAATAAAGTTCCTGTTTTTTTCACATCTGGCACAATAATTTGGCATGAAAGAATTCTTAAAGATATTTATGCTTTATTAAGTAAAAAAGGATGTAAATTAGTCTGTTCCAATTCTCCCCAATCGTCGGGTTTGGAATTTCAAATTCAAAACAAGTCATGATGCGGTTTTTTGTTCTGATTATCATCGTATTTTCAGCCTTCCAATGCTTAGCACAGGAATCTGGCAAAACGCTACTCTCAGGGATTATTGTGAGTACGGATTCAATACCTGTAACTGATGTGGCGATTATCAACACAATAACCGGAAAAACAGTTCGGACCAACTCAAACGGGTTTTTCCAGATTGAAATCGCGGATACAGATTCCCTTCTAGTTTTTCACATTGCTTATCAAAGAAAATTTATTACCGCAAAGAATAACGGAGAAACAATCGTATTGGAACCCAAAATTCAGGAATTGATGCAGGTTGATGTGACAGATAAAAAAGAACAGCAGCAAAAAAATCTGGACGAAACAGTCAGTGAGATTAAACGCCTTGCACCGATGGAAAAACTATCCGGTTATGAGCTTCATTCCATGCAGGAATATTTCATACGGGAACAGGGCTCACACGGCAAAGGATTCAGTCCTTTTTTCGGACCAACAGTGGGTGTCCCTCTTGGAACAATAACAGACAAGCTTTCAAATCGTAAACGCCGGCAATTAAAAAAGCTGACCTCACACTACCATTTGATTAAGCAGGAACGCGAATAAAAAAAAATCTGAACTTCCATGCTTTAAGCAGATTACAAAACAACGATCGAAGCTGGTCAGTATTATAAAGTATACTGACCAGCTTCGATCGTTAAATAATCAGTGAACGAATATCCTGAATAATGGATTGTGCAAGTTGGTCGGCTTCGGCCATCGATGGAGCTTCGGCATAAATACGAATAATTGCCTCAGTGTTCGATTTCCGCAAGTGTACCCAACGGTCAGCGAAATCAATTTTCACACCATCAATATCGGTTACTTGTTCCTGGCAGTATTTTTCTTTCATCTTCACCAGAATGTCATCCACATCAATTTCAGGAGTGAGCTCAATTTTATTTTTCGAGATGAAATAGTCGGGATAAGTTTTTCGTAAATCAGAACATTTCAAGCCTGATTTAGCCAGCAAACTTAGAAACAGGGCAACTCCAACCAACGAATCACGTCCGTAATGTGAAGCAGGATAAATAATTCCACCGTTTCCCTCACCACCAATCACAGCATTGGTTGCTTTCATTTTAGCAACTACATTCACTTCACCAACAGCCGAGGCAACATACGTTCCGTTGTGTTTTTCAGTAATATCGCGTAAGGCACGCGACGAAGAAAGATTGGAAACCGTGTTCCCCGGAGTATGACTCAGCACATAATCAGCAATCGAAACTAACGAATATTCTTCGTTAAACATCGAACCATCTTCGCTGATAATAGCCAGCCTGTCAACATCCGGATCGACAACGAAACCGACATCCACCGATTTTTTTCGAATAATCTCCGCAGTTTCCACAAGGTTTTCCGGAATTGGTTCCGGAATATGTGCAAAATGTCCTGTGGCTTCGCAGTTTATTTCCACGATATCAGTAACTCCCAGCGCCTTCAGTAAAGCCGGGATAACAATTCCACCAACTGAATTCACCGCATCAATAGCCACTTTGAATCTGGCTTTCCGGATAGCTTCCACATCAACCAACTCCAGAGCGAGTACCTGCTGAATATGGATATCGGTATAATCCCTGATCAAAACCGTACCAAGATCATCAACCTCAGCAAAACGGTACGATTCATTTTCTGCAATTTCCAGCACAACAGCACCTTCGTCCGCATTCAAAAATTCTCCATCAGAATTGAGCAACTTCAGCGCATTCCACTGTTTCGGATTATGACTGGCAGTCAGGATAATTCCACCCTGAGCTTTTTCTCCCGTCACCGCAATCTCGGTGGTCGGAGTCGTTGCCATTCCGAGGTCAACCACATTGCAGCCCATTCCGGAGAGTGTGGCAACAACCAGCGACTGAACCATCGAACCGGAGATGCGGGCATCGCGACCAACCACAATGGTGATCACCTGCCCCTGATGCTGTTGCTTCGCCCATTCAGCATAAGCAGCTGTATATTTTACAACATCAAGCGGACTTAAACCTTCACCCGGTTTCCCACCAATAGTTCCACGAATTCCTGAAATTGATTTAATTAAGGTCATAATGTATATATTTCTGAAATGATTATTTTAAATAACGGTTTTTAGACTTACAGCATGCAAAGATAAGGCGTTCGAAGCCTAAAATTTGCGTCGAAATGGAAAAGATTAGCGAAAGAAGATGATTATTTGATTGATCTTAATGAACGGTTCCACATCCAGACTTTCCTCAAAAATGCGAAAGGAGCTTGCAATAAAGGTTCTGCCAGGTAGCAGGGGTTAAAAAAACAGCGAATGTTACGGATTTACACGAAGCAAAAGTCTATGTCCGGAAGTTTTTTGCTTTTTGAAATTAAAAAGGGCATCGGATCTCACCCCATGCCCTTCATGTTTTCAAGTCAGACAATATGTCTAAAAACAAAAACCAAAACAAACTTATGAAAAAAAATTCCGCAATACGACTACATAACAGTTCACAAAACAAACACCCCTATCTCAAATTCGATAATTTTAAAAATACTTTACGATAAGCACGAAATTTAACAACTATTAACAATAGACAGTCCATTTCAGCGTCAATAAAGATTCTTAAATCATTCAGGAGAAAATGTTAAGTAAACAATTTATAGAAATTAGAAGAGTGCCACGAACCACGTTACAGCCTGATCAAACGGCCTGATTATTCCGACATACACCACACTATTTCATAAAAAGCAAAAGGCATGAGTAGCGACTTGTAATCAGTCAGAAAACAAATGTTTTTTTTAATTCAAAATTAATTTGAGAATCGCCAATATTAAAAACTATTGCCGAAATTTAAACCAGCTGATTTATTTCAAAAACAACTTAAAAAAATTCGATATGTCTTCGATCCGTTTAAAAACTGGTTCCATTATCACCGGCCTTATTATATTATCTTTTTTTGTTGTTCAAGTTTACGGCCAGAGTCTGAGCGAAATTGAATCCGGCCGGATATCGTTACCGAACGGATGGAAACTTTCTCCTGTCGGGAAACTATTGCCGCTTGGCGATTTACCTTTAAATATGGCAGTATCTCCTTCCGGAAAATTGTTGGCTGTGACCAACAACGGGCAAAGCGATCAAAGTATCCAACTGATTGATGTCAATAAGATACAGGTGCTCGATTCTGTGGTTATTGCCAAAGGATGGTTGGGACTTACTTTCTCCAAAGATGAAAAGTATTTGTATGCTTCCGGAGGAAACGACAACTGGGTGATGCGATACCTGATTAAAAACAACAAACTGGTTCCTTTCGACACCCTGGTCATTGGCAAACCCTGGCCTGAAAATATTTCAATTACTGGTATTGCAGTCGACGATAAGCAGCAGATGTTGTATGCAGTTACACAGCTGAATAATTCGCTTTACACCTTCGATTTAAAAGAAAAAAAAGTAAAAAGCCAGTTTCCGCTGGGCGGTGAAGGCTATGAATGTATGCTTTCGAATGACGGCAAAACACTCTTCATCACCTGTTGGGGATGTAATAAAGTTGACTTGTTCGATACCCGAAAACAACAAATGGTCGGTTGGATTCCGGTTGGCGATAATCCCAATGATATGTGTCAGTCACGAAACGGGAAATACCTTTATGTAGCCAATGCCAACAACAATTCGGTTTCGGTAATTTCAACCGAAGAAAAAATAGTTATTGAAGTTTTAAATTCGGCCCTTTACCCGGATTCGCCTGCAGGATCGACGACCAACAGCGTGGCCCTTAGTAACGATGACAAAACCTTGTTCATCGCCAATGCTGACAACAATTCGCTTGCAGTATTCGACGTAAGCAAGCCCGGCAATAGTTTTAGTAAGGGATTTATTCCGACTGGCTGGTATCCAACCTGTGTAAGGGTTATCGGGAATACAATTTTTGTGGCCAACGGAAAAGGGCTGACATCGAAAGCCAATCCATACGGCCCAAGTCCTGTCAGTAAAAAAGAAGAGGTGGAACATCACAGGGAAATGACGAACAAAAACATTAAAGTTCAATATATCGGCGGACTTTTCAGAGGAACCCTTCAGGCAATACCCAAACCCGACGACACTCAGTTAAGCATTTATTCCAGGTCGGTATACAACAACACGCCATACAGCAAGGAGAATGAAATGCTTTCGAACGGACAAGAAGGGAATCCAATTCCATCCCGAATTGGCGAACCGTCACCCATCAAGTATGTCTTTTATATTATTAAAGAAAACAGGACTTACGATCAGGTTTTGGGCGACATTCCTGAAGGAAACGGCGATCCGCGACTGGTTCTTTTCGGTGAAAATACAACTCCAAACCTTCATGCAATCGCCAAACAATTTGTTTTGCTCGATAACTTTTACGTGGATGGAGAAGTGAGTGCCGATGGACACAACTGGACAATGGGAGCATACGCCACCGATTATCTGGAAAAGAACTGGCCAACCAGTTATGGTGGCAGGGGCGGATATTATCCTGGTGAAGGTAATCGTAAAACGGCCAACAGCAAAGACGGCTTTTTGTGGGATTATTGTAACCGGCTTGGCGTTTCGTACCGGACTTATGCTGAATTTATTTCTAATGACAATACTCCTACCATTCCTGTACTGGAGGATCATTTTTGCTCAACCTATGCTCACTGGAATATGTCGATTCGCGATACAACTCGTTTCTATCAGTGGAAAAACGATTTTGATCAATTACTCGGGGAAGGAAAAGTTCCGCAATTGAATACCATTCGGTTTGGGAACGACCACACCGAGGGATTAAAAATTGGCAGACCCACACCCAAAGCACATGCCGCAGATAACGACCTAGCCTGTGGCCTTTTCGTTGAACACCTCAGCCATTCGTCTATCTGGAATGAAAGTGTAGTGATTATACTGGAAGACGATGCCCAAAACGGACCGGACCATGTGGACGCGCACCGGACAACAGCCTACCTTGCCGGGGGATTTGTAAAACAGGGTTTTGTGGATCACACCATGTATTCAACCTCATCAGCGCTTCGTACCATTGAACTGATTCTCGGGCTGCCACCTATGAGTCAATACGATGCAGCTGCCGAACCCATGTGGAGGTGTTTTAACAAAACAGCAACTCATCCACCTTTTCAGTCAACAGCAAATCTGGTCGATTTAAACCTGAAAAACACTGAAAAAACTGCCATGTCGAGATTAAGCGAAAAATTTGACTTCAGCAAGGAAGACCGGATTCCGGATGCACAGTTCAATCAAGTGATATGGGCTGCCATTCATGGCTTAAACAGTAAATGTCCGGCACCAGTACATGCGGCATTCTTTACTCCGAAAGCTGATGATGATAAAGATTAATTTTTAGAGAGGGTCTGATTTGGAATCAGGCCCTCTCTATATTCTAATATTTTATTTCAAACCTGCAATCTGTTCTTCCAGAACTTTGATTTTGGCTTCGGCATCGGCCTGTTTGGCACGTTCGATGGCGACAACCGCTTCAGGAGCGCTACCCACAAAACGTTCGTTGCTCAGTTTTTTTAGTACTGAATTCAGGAAGCCTTTGGTGTAATCCAGTTCAGCCTGAAGTTTTTTCAGTTCTTCTTCCACATCAATTGTTCCGCCCATCGGAACAAAGAACGTCGTGGATTTAACCAGGAATGAAGCAGATCCTTTTACTTCTTCGGAAACCAGACTTAAGGCAGAAAGGTTACCCATTTTCACCAAAACGCTGTTGAATTCCGAAGTAAAACCTTTATCACCAACCAATACAGCTAGTTCAAGCTGATCCTTGTTCGGAATATTATTTTTGGTACGGATGGTCCGTAATCCGGAGATAGCTTCTTTCACATCTTCAAATTGCGCAATCAGTGTTTCATCGTAGCCGGTTGATTTGGGCCATGAGCTGATCATGATACTGTCACCTTTTTGGCGTTCGGTCAGCAACTGCCAGATTTCTTCGCTGACGAAAGGCATAAACGGATGCAGGAAACGCAATATTTCATCAAAAATATCAATCAGTTCCTGATAAGTTTTTCCGTCAATCGGCTGTTGATAGGCAGGTTTTACCATTTCAAGCAACCATCCGGAGAATTCATCGCGAACGGTTGTGTACACGTTCATAAGTGCATCCGAAATGCGGAATTTATCGAAATGATCGTCGGTTTGCTCAACAATCTCGCTGAACTTTTCGTGGAACCAACTAATCGCCAATTTTGAATGTTCAGGTTGTGGAAGTTTGGCATCAACTTCCCAGCCGTTAACCAGTCTGAATGAGTTCCAGATTTTGGTTACAAAACCTGTACCCTGCTGCGGTAAACTTTCGTCGAACATCAAATCGCCACCGGCAGGTGAACAAAGCAACATTCCCACCCGAACACCATCGGCTCCGTAAGTAGCAATCAGGTCGAGCGGATCGGGCGAATTACCCAGCGATTTCGACATTTTCCGACGCTGTTTATCGCGCACCATTCCGGTATAATACACATTTTTGAACGGAAACTGACCGCGATATTCGTAGCCGGAAATAATCATCCGGGCCACCCAGAAGAAAATAATATCAGGACCAGTCACCAAATCGTTGGTTGGGTAATAATAATTTATTTCGTCGTTTTCAGGTTTACAGATACCATCGAAAACCGAGATCGGCCACAACCAACTCGAAAACCAGGTATCAAGCACATCTTCATCCTGATGCAGGGTAAAGCCTCCCCCATCCCCTCCGAGGGAGGGGTGTTTGGCAATGGCAAGTTCCCGGGCTTTTTCTTCATTCTCAGCCACAACAAATCCGTAGTTGTTAGCTCCCTCCTCTCCGGGGAGGGTTGGTGAGGGGCTTATATACCATACCGGAATACGGTGACCCCACCACAACTGACGGCTGATACACCAGTCTTTGATGTTTTCCATCCAGTGGCGGTAGGTATTTTTGAATTTCGGCGGATAAAACTGAATGGTATCGTTCAGTACATTTTCAGTAGCAGGTTGGATAAGCGTTTCCATTTTCAGGAACCACTGGGCTGACAATTTAGGTTCGATCGGCACATTTGTACGCTCCGAGAAACCCACCTTATTGGTGTAATCATCTACCTTGGCTACATTTCCGGCAGCTTCCAGTTCTACCATAATTTTTTCGCGGACCACAAAGCGATCTTCGCCGACAAACATTCCGGCTTGTTCGCTCAAAGTACCGTCTTCATTGAATATATCGATGCTTGGCAGATTAAAACGCAAACCAATTTCGTAGTCATTCACATCGTGCGAAGGCGTAATTTTCAAACAACCTGTGCCGAATTCCATATCAACGTATTCATCTTCAATAATCGGAATAGAACGACCAATCAGCGGAACCAGAACGCGTTTGCCTTTCAGGTGATGGAAACGCTCATCGTTTGGATTAACGCAAACAGCAGTATCTCCCAGAATGGTTTCCGGACGGGTGGTTGCAATGGTCACAAACGAAGCCCCCTCAACTCCCCCGGAGGGGGAGCTTTGAAGCGCACTTTGGATAGATTGTACAACTGAATCAGTATTTACCAAGACTTCCTCGTTTGTAAAGCGAATAACTTCATAACCCAATTCGTTTAAAATATCAGTTTTGATTTTATCCAATTTCTGAATTTCCGGGTTATTGTGATATCCTCCATCTACTTCAATTACAAGTTTTTTTGAAAGACAAACAAAATCAACAATGATATCTTCAATAATGTGCTGTCTCCTAAATTTCTCACCAAGTTCATTCGCACGTAGCATTTCCCATAAAACACTTTCTGCCTCGGTTGAAAAACGGCGCAAATCTTTTGCATTCTTTTTTAATAATTCATAATCCGATTTGCGGGAAGTCTTGTACTGTGGGTTCTTTTCTCCCCCCTTGGGGGGACTAAGGGGGGCCTCTATCTGATATTTCAGGTAATATAATTTCGACTGTACTTCTTTAAAAATTACTTCTTCGTCGGATAAAGCTGTTTTTGCAGCCGGATCCCAGTTCACCATCCGAACACCACGGTAAATCAGTCCTTTGTTATGCAAATCAACGAAGGTTTTAATCACCGATTCGCTGCGCACTTCATCCATGGTAAAAGCAGTTCGGTCCCAGTCGCACGAAGCGCCAAGCTTTTTCAACTGTTCCAGAATGATACCGCCATGTTTGTTGGTCCATTCCCATGCATGTTCAAGAAATTCCTCGCGACTCAGGTCGAATTTCGAAATCCCTTCATTTTTCAGCTTGTTCACCACTCTGGCTTCGGTGGCAATTGAAGCATGGTCGGTACCCGGAACCCAACAGGCATTTTTGCCAAGCATGCGTGCACGTCGCGTTAAAATATCCTGAATAGTATTATTAAGCATATGCCCCATATGTAAAACTCCAGTGACATTGGGCGGAGGAATAACAATGGTATATGACTCTCGTTCATCAGGTTCGGAGTGGAAAAATTTGTTTTCCATCCAGTACTGATACCATTTATCTTCAACTTCGGCGGGATTGTATTTGCTGGGGATATCCATGGGATTGTATTTATTCTTTTAAATGAAGGTGCAAAAATAGAAAAATTAGTTCGTTGGAAGAATAAAATCAACTGTAGTTAATCAAGATCATTTTTAGCAACTTGTGAAATATTAGAATTTTTTAATCATAGATTTTTCTGTAATTATCAAAAGGAAACCGTAATTTCCGCAAGAAGAATTACCAACACTAAATAAACCATATTCGGAAAATGAATTTCGAACTCGACAAGCAAACCATTCAGGACCTAGAGATTTTCGGGAATGAGAAATCAACAAACTCCATATTTAACCATTACAACTTTACAAAAACAATGGGAGGTAAAAAGCATTTAAACACGCTGATGCATTCTCCCCTAACTGACATTGACGAATTACAACAGAGAAGAGATACGATAAAATTCATTTATGATATTGAATTCGAGCTTACCATTAATTCCGGTCAATTCGATTTCATTGAACACTATTTAAATTTAAACATATCGGCTTTACGAAATAATTTATTAGATGCATATATTCAGTCTATTTCCTACAAACTAAACCCGATAAATGACTATTATATCATCAAATCCGGAACGAAGCAGTTGATTTTTCTTTTTAAGCATCTTGATGAAAAACTTAAATCAATAATCAATTTCACTCTTCCGAAAGAACTTGAGACGCAGATTCGAATAGCACAAGAGTTCTTTGAATACAAAGACATTAGAAAGATTCTCACCATAAAAGAAAAAATTTCATGTGTCAAACTGAATCAGTTTGATAATCTTTTTAGAAAAAAGTATAAGAACAAAATACTCGAAATTATTCACCTAACATACACTTTGGATGCGTTTATATCCATAGCCAAAGCAGCAAGAAATAATAACCTTTCATTCCCGGAATATTTGTCAGCATCAAGTCCAATACTAATAATAACCGGATTATTTCACCCCTTAATAGAAAATGCGGTTTCTAATAATGTTGAAATGGATGGGACAAAGAGTCTATGTTTTTTGACTGGACCAAACATGTCAGGCAAATCAACCTTTCTCAAATCTTTAGGATTGTCAATATACCTATCTCATTTAGGCTTCCCTGTTCCTGCTGCCCAAATGAAAACAACAATTTATAATGGAATAATATCCACGATAAACCTTTCAGACAATCTGAATAGAGGATATAGTCATTTTTATAGCGAGGTAAAACGAGTAAAAGAGACCGCTTTAAAGATTTAAAGAGAAAAGAAATATCTTCGTAATTTTTGATGAATTATTCAGGGGAACAAATGTAAAAGATGCCTTCGATGCCTCTCTTTTAATTATTAAATCATTTGCAAAAATAAAGAATTGCACCTTTTACATTTCAACTCACATTACTGAAGTCGCCGAAGAAATTAAAAATATTAACAGAATACAATTCATGTATTTTGACTCAGAACTTATTGAAGACAATCCAATCTACACCTACAAACTATTAAGTGGCATCTCGCATGAGCGACTTGGGATGCTAATTGTAAAGAATGAGAAAATAATTGATATTTTAAATTCAATTTCAGATAATGAATAATGGAGAAGTTTATTGGATAAAGTTATAAAACAGGTTTTTATAATGACATAAAAAGGTTCATCCAAAAACAATCTATAAATATTTTCCAAGTAAAAATCCCGGGTTGAAAGATTTCAACCCGGGATTTTTCAGGATTAAAGCACTGTCTGAACATCCTGATAAGGTAATCCGAAGGCTTCAGCAACTCCCTCGTAAACTACCTTACCCTGAACAACATTCAGGCCTTTTCTCAAAGCATCATTTTCATTACATGCTTTCTTCCACCCCTTGTTAGCTATCTGTATGGCATATGGCAGTGTAGCGTTGGTTAATGCCAGAGTGGATGTGCGAGGCACAGCTCCGGGCATATTGGCTACACAATAGTGAATCACATGATCAATTACAAAAGTCGGATGATCGTGTGTCGTTGCTACAGTGGTTTCGAAACAACCACCCTGATCAACAGCAACATCAACCAATACAGTTCCCGGTCTCATCGTTTCAAGCATGTCGCGGGTAACCAGTTTAGGAGCTTTTGCCCCAGGAATTAATACAGCACCAATAATCACATCAGAATTACGAACCATCTCGCGGATGTTGTATTCGTTACTCATCATGGTTTTTACATTGGCAGGCATAATATCATCGAGGTAACGCAGGCGTTTCAGGCTCATGTCAATAACAGTAACATCGGCGCCCAAGCCACCAGCCATCTTTGCAGCTTCGGTTCCTACAATTCCACCACCGATAATCAGGACTTTTGCAGGTGGCACGCCGGGAACACCGCCCAGCAATACACCGTATCCACCAAAAGTTTTTTCCAGATATTTGGCACCCTCCTGAACCGACATCCGACCGGCAACTTCCGACATAGGAATAAGCAATGGCAATGAACGATCAGCCATTTCAACCGTTTCGTAAGCCAGACAGATTGATCCGTTTTCGAGCATGGCCATGGTTAAAGGCTCACCTGAAGCAAAATGGAAATAGGTAAATAAAATCTGATCAGGTTTGATTAGCTTGTATTCTGACTCAATAGGTTCTTTTACTTTCATGATCATTTCCGCAATGGCGTATACGTCCTCAATCGCAGGAAGAATAGTTGCACCGGCATGAATGTAATCTTCATCACTAAATCCACTTCCCATACCGGCAGTTGACTGCATAAAAACGGTATGACCACTTTTCACCATCTCAGCTGCACCAGCTGGAGTTAAAGCAACACGGTTTTCGTTGTTTTTAATTTCCTTTGGAACTCCTATAATCATCGCTGTAGTATTTATGTTTTTCTATGAGTCAAAATTAAATGAATTGCACCTTTAAAACATGATAAAACGCAATAAAATCCAGAAAAGCGAAAGTTGTCATACAAATCTAACACCGATTAATACAAATCATGCCCACAGCCTGATAAAATGAAAGTTATTAAGCCGTTAATATTTCACATTAAATAAAAAACTAAAATTTTAATATAGAATTGATAATCGTATATTTGCTGCCTTTACTGACAATATTTTTACAATATGCCTATTACATCGGAGCGGGGTAATTTGATGCCGGATTCGCCCATCCGGAAGCTGGTTCCTCTGGCTGACAAAGCCAAGGAAAAGGGAAGAAAGGTGTTTCACCTGAACATTGGGCAGCCTGACTTGCCTACGCCTGAAAATGCGTTGGAAGCAATCCGGAAAATCGACCGGAAAATTTTGGAGTATTCTCCCAGTGAAGGAATCAAATCATTCCGGGAAAAACTCGCGGCGTACTATCATACATTCGACATCGACGTAACAGCCGACGATATCATCATTACTACCGGAGGTTCGGAAGCGGTAACTTTTGCTTTTCTGGCTTGCCTTGATCCGGGAGATGAAATCATCGTACCGGAACCGGCTTATGCCAATTATACAGCCTTTGCAATCCTGGCCGGAGCTGTCATCAGATCTATTCCTTCAAAAATTGAGGAAGGTTTTGCATTGCCTCCTATCGAAGAATTCGAAAAGCTGATCACTCCGCGCACCAAAGGAATCATGATCTGCAACCCAAATAACCCAACCGGATATTTGTATAACCGTACCGAAATGAGACAAATTCGGGACATGGTCAAAAAATACGATTTGTATTTGTTTTCCGACGAAGTGTACCGTGAATTTTGCTATACCGGCGCTCCGTATATTTCAGCCTTTCACCTGAAAGGAATTGAGCAGAATGTGGTTCTGATCGATTCTGTATCCAAACGCTACAGCGAATGCGGCCTGAGGGTCGGTGCACTGATTACCAAAAACCAGGCATTGAAGAAAAATGTCATGAAGTTCTGTCAGGCTCGTTTAAGTCCACCTTTAATTGGTCAGATAGCAGCCGAAGCCTCGCTGGAAAACAACAAGGAATACATGCACGATGTGTACGATGAATACGTTGAAAGACGCAAATTTCTGGTTGACGGACTGAACCGCATCAACGGCGTTTATTCGCCAATTCCGATGGGGGCCTTTTACACCGTGGCACGCCTTCCAATTGATGATTCTGACAAATTCTGTGCATGGCTTCTTAGCGACTTCGAATACGAAAATCAAACCATTTTCATGGCACCTGCAACCGGGTTTTACACTACTCCCGGGTATGGTAAAGACGAGGTGCGTATTGCCTATGTTCTTAAAAAAGAAGATCTGGCTACTTCATTGAAAATTCTGGAAGAAGCGCTGAAAGTTTATCCTGGAAGTAAAGTAAGACAGGCGGAAAAAGTGGCGAAAGTATAGCTATTTGTAGCCTCTATAAAATATTCACAGCGTTCGGAATAAAATCCGGACGTTTTTTTTTGTCCAACTTTTTGCTGATTCGAGATCCTCCCTGAAAGTCTAATTTCGGATCACTTCATAAAGTTGTGGAGCAATATTAAAACGGTCAATTTCAAATCCGTTTTCTGTCCTTAGGCCGGACTGGCCCTTACTTTTCCAATCCCTGCCCGACGGCAGGCGGGGATGAAAAGTAAGCAAAAATCTTGTCAAAACGAACCCTCAG
>DASRMB010000018.1:0-59613 GCA_035648135.1 Prolixibacteraceae bacterium | reverse complement strand
CAGGATCCCTGGCCCAGTCGGGCTTCTCAAACTTTATCTTAAAATCTTCAAATAGTCTCATGGTGTTTTTTTCTTAAATTTAATAAAAAACCATTCCCCCAAAAAGGCTATATATGATTAGTTATCAACAATTTGATGTTTGTAGACGGACTCTAAATAAAGTTGCGGCAAATCCATCACTCCAGGCATATCTGACATATTCAGGAACAGCTACTGAAAAAGAACTTACTACTACAGTATTATTAACTATTTTAGCCTGAGCCTGAAAATAAACCTGATCCGATCCCGCAATCTCAAAACCTGATAATCCTGAAGCCGATGCCAATAATCCACTTCCAACAGAAGCCGGATCAAAGGCTATGAATAAAAGAATTTCTTGAAACCAACTATCCCCGAGGCAGAGCCATAGGGGTATTTCGCTGGTTTCATTTTGACCTTAGGGTCAAAAACCAAAATTCTGTATTTAGATTCCCTCTCATGAGGGAAAACTTATAGGAAACCCCGGGGCAAAGCCCCCGAGGAATTCTTTCGATTAAATTACGGGTAGAATCCATTGAGCCAGGCGGATTCTAGTCAATGGGCGAATGTTAGGTTTTTGCATGGGGTCGCAGGGACAGGACATGTCCTGTCAGTACTATGATTTAAAAAGGAAAAAGCTGAACGAGTGCGAAGCAAGTTTTTCATTTCCCTAACGGAAGGAGAAAAGCTCCCTTTACTTTTCCGGATGGCGTAAATAACTTTGCCCGGTAATTTGAGTGTAACTAGAATTTCTCTGTCCACTCCGGAAAGCCAATTGATTATTTTTTTTCTTGGGATTGAGTGAACGACTAAAAAAAAGTGGCAAAGCCACTTTTCAGTATCATCCAGAATATGGATTTCCAGTTCCGGCGTAGACTTCTTCATCGGCTGCCGATGATAGAAACTGTTTGAATGGAGCTTCACCGCAATTGAGGCAGAAAACCTTCCGATCGGATGGCCAGTAGTAAATACTTGTGCCTTTTTTCAGGATACAACCACATTTTGAGCATGTTGAACTGAACTTTGCAGTAATTTGCCGGGGATCGTTTTTGTAAGTCATGATGATGAATTTTAGTGAATGAAATTGTTTTGATTGGCATATTGAGATTCAACTTTCTCTGAACCCCAGGCTTCACGCATAGCTTCCATCGACATCAATTTGCCGGATTTCTTATGGTATTCTCCTTTATGCCAATACCAGGCAGTTTTCGGATGTGAAAATCGAAATCCTTCTCCTTTTAAGGTTTCCCTGACTGCAAAAGTATTTCCGGTAATCCAGATCCAGGAACCGATTATTTCAATCTCAATTCCCTGGATAAATATAATCCGGTCGAGTCGTTGCCGGATCTCTTCGGAGACCTGTTGTTCGTATTCCTTTCGTCCTTCCGAAAAATCGGTATTGCCGTTAATCAGTTTTCTGGATAACCTGTCGTACAAATCGTTGATCAGCTGCATGATGGCCGTATCGCCACCTTTGTCGGGATGATAAAGGAATGCCAATCTGCGGTATTCCTTGCGCAATTCATCCAACGTTTTAATGCCCTCGAAAAATTTCATGTATTTCACCGCTGCCCTGCGGATTTTTATAGGCTGGCTCTCCTGTTAATTTTGAGCCAAACCCAATTGAGCAGTCCGGATTCTGTCAAGGGCTAATGTCAGTTTTGAGTATGCGAAAAACTGAACTAGCGCCTTCGGCGTTGTTTAAGTAAAGTATTTCCGAAAAGTCCAAACCCTTGACTGTTCCGGGATGCGATCAATAACTTTGGAGAGAAATTATTGGAGAGAGTAATACCTAAAGGAAAATTATTTAAGCAAGCATTCATTAAATCCAATACATTTTAGCTCAAATTAAAATTTTCGTTATCTTTGGATTAGTAAAAACGTTCTTCAATATCATTGCAGAGTATTTATCGAGACCATGAAAATTCAGACTCCGTAAATCACTGAACATAAGCTTATTCTATTTTAAAATGTGCCCTTGTTCTGGGCACTGAAGTCAAATCATATCAAAAGCGCTTAAATCCAACGATTTAAGCGCTTTTCTTTTTGGCTGAAATATCAAAAAACTTCATATCTGGTCAGGTTTACCGAGTCAAAATCGAGACCACAATTTTTGATCCTTCCTATGGTTCCGGCAAAATCTGCAATGATTTGAAAACAAACATTTTATTTGACTCTTTTTGAATCTTAAAATAAAGAAGTGAACCCAAAATATTTTCTCAATGTGATTCCATAATCCTGAAATTTGATTATAACGGCATCAATATGTGAGTAATAAATATGTGAGTAATAAATTATCGTTCTTCCATTTGTAAACCATCAGGTGGCCTTTCAAAAATTCAAACAGTCTTTCAGTCTAAACCAGATCTATTCATATTCCCCGATCAGGATACCTGAAACATTCCAGGAACTAAAACTTCCACCTTCGTTTTTTCCAATCGGAATAGCTACAGATATTTTATGTTTTCCGGATGAAAGATTTAATACCGGATAAAAGACCGGGTTGGTTGCCGTCCCCGGACACCAGCCGGAACGACTGTAATCGCTTGAAGTTACACCGTTCCAGAAATTACCGGAAGCAGGATTGTATTTTCGGAAAGTGCCACAGTCGCTTCGCCATGGAGTGAATTGAAATAAAATCTTTTCATCAAGCAAAATGGTGTTCATTTTCTGATTAAACTCATCACCCTTACCCCATCCTCCGTGGCCAGTTGTAATGTATCGCATCTGAATATTACTTACACCTTCAGGAACAGTAAAATCAATCTTCAGTGAATCATTTTCGAACATGGTTCCGTATTCCTGACCCGACATTTCCATTACATTTAAGGTATTGAAAAGTGGCAGGACCCAATACCTTTTTGCAGGTTCTTCAGAAATTTCCATACTTCCGGGATAATAGTTCAATTTCAGACTTACACGATGTCCACCCTTATCGTAATTACCAATAAAAACACCTACCCAGCATTCGTCCTGCAACAAAGGAAGCAGTTCGGTAACCTCTTGTTTATAAAAGGTAGAATCTTCCCATTGCTCGCCGTAAACGGTAACTTTATCATTGAACTGACCAATCCCGAACGAGGTGAAAAATCGCATAATTTCGACCAGCGGAGAATAGTTCTCGGTAGCAATGACTCCCTGATAAGATTTTCCGTTTCTGGCCTGAAACATTGGTAAAGCGGCGGTACCATTTTTCAGGCCATCCAGAAACGACTTTTCTTTATCCTGAGAAATCAGAAAAACGGTTCCAGTCCGGTCATAAGCATCGCCATTCGAATGCTGGTATAATTCAACAAAAAGTTGTGTATCATCAGGCACAACCGGTAGTTTAACTTTCTTAAGGATGACAGTTCCTTCAGAATATTTAAAGGTTTTTCCCGATTCAGTATCTGTCGAATTTACAATCTCGTTACCGAAACTGATTTGTTCATTGTTAAAGACATTTACAGTGGTGATCAAACTCTCAGTTATCCGGTATTTGTACAAAGGTAAATCCATGCCTTCACCCATCTCAGACGAAAGAATAGATTCGGTATCCTTCTGTTTTAGCTTTTTAACTTCAGTAGCCACTATTTCATAATTTCCATTCCTTATAATTTTCAATACCAATCCGTCAGGAATTCCGTAAGCCATTGCCGGGGAACCTTTCACTCCCAATTCTTTGGTATACCAGATGTCGATTGAATTTGACCGAAGTGATGTTGTGACCTTTTTACAGGTATAGCCAAGAATTACATCAGTTTCATTGGTTTCTTCCAGAACCGGATATTCTGAAAAAGCCATTGAAGTATGGATTGTTTTACCATCAGAGAAACTGGCTACCTGAAAAGTCTTTTCAGTGGAAAAATCGATGTAGTTTGCTTCCTTGGCAACACCTGAAATTAGTTTTTCAGAAGTATTCTCTGACCATGATTTTGAAGCAGATGAAGAACACAACAGCTTTGTTGCCGGCCCATCCGTTCTGAGTTTTCCATTGATAATAACCTGATAAGTTATCTCAGCTTCAATCTGCATTTTAGCCGAAAAAGCAAAATTTGAAAAAGAAAACAGGATCAGGATTAAAGCACTAATTATTTTTTTCATAGCTGAAGGTTTTTCATTCAAATATTTAATACAACAGAGTTAATTTACAATTTCGAATTTGACATTGTAAAATTAAAAAGAAGCTGTCCCGCAAGACAGCCTCTTTTCTATAAATCTACAAATATTTTAATAATAAATGGTCTGGTTTTATTGACCACCACCATAGTCAGGTGCTGTTTTATCCCACCAAACTCTTTCTGCATTCAAAACGTCACCCATATTGTTGTCAGGAGTAAATCCCTGATCGGTAATGGAAGTCTGCCAATTGGCCTTATTGTTATCAATCGTTGGAGTTGTTACCGGGAAACGACGTGGAAGTTTCAATTCGGTACCGGAAACGGTGTAAAGTTCCCATGCCCAAATAGTACTTCCTTTTTTCGGATAGCCAGTCCGACGGGCTACAGACACACATTGGTAAGGATTATCGAATAAATTTACCATTTCCTGAAGGACAATCTTTTCGACGTTTTTTGAGTCACCAACAATATATTTAACATCGTCCTTTGCAAGAAGTGCGTCGATTTCACCGCTTGCAAGTGCACGCGTTGCGTAGTCTGAAATTTGCGCTTTTGCTGCACGGTTGTCATAATTCTGAACTGAAAGAGACACACCTTTTTCATACCATTCCTGTGCCGTTCCAATGCCAGATATATAACCTTTTTCAATAAATTCTGCCAAATAGAGGCATACTTCAGGGGCACCCAAAATATAATTCATATACTCACCCGTACGTCCATCTTGCTTTGGTTTAATGAAATTATAATCGACATAAGGGAGACGACTATATTTAGCACCGTCAGCATCAACTAAAGTGGCACCAAAATAATCATTTACGCCAGAACTGTCGGGAGCAACAGGTCCGCCAATCAATCTATCCCATGGCTCGTTAACAGGTTTTTTAGCGAATTTGGGAACTGTTATGCCGGCTGTAGATTCTAAAGCTGTTATTGCAGCGTCGTCCAAAGAATTTGTCCGGAAACAAACTCTAAGGCGCGGATCATTG
The DNA here is from genome assembly GCA_035648135.1 of Prolixibacteraceae bacterium. Lineage (GTDB taxonomy): Bacteria > Bacteroidota > Bacteroidia > Bacteroidales > Prolixibacteraceae > Aquipluma. The sequence goes on along the minus strand of DASRMB010000018.1, from coordinate 54,509 downwards.
CTTTTACGCAAAAACATGCTGTAATTTTTGGATGGAGCATAATTTTCAATCCAGAGTGAATTTGTTCCGCCCGGGCCCAATTCATTTGCACTAGGAGCCCAAACAGCCTGTTGGTCTTCTTCTGTAATCAACAGTACTTTCCCATCTTTACCTTTTAGAGAAACGATTGCAGACAAAACTTGTTTCATTTTGGGATTATCCGCTTTTTCAAGGCGAGCTGCAATACGCAGTTTCAAACTATTGGCATAACGGGCCCACAATTCCCAGTCGCCTGAGTACATAAAATCCTGATTCCCGATTTGAACTTGAGTTGCATCGGCACTGGTTAATACGCTAATTGCATCATCAAGTTCGTTAATCCAGATATCAAAAAGTTCTTGCTGAGAATTGAATTTAGGTGTTAAATTTCCCCCGTAACGGGCATCAATGGCTTCTGAATAAACCAGGCTTCCTTGCCAGTCTGATTCCCTGATCGCAAGTTCAATAACCGGGATAAAAGTAGTTGCTCTGAAAGCCTGATAAACGGCTTTATTCTCAGGATCCATGTTATCAATCCGGTTGCGGATTTCTTTCATATCAATCATAACCCGATAGAGTGGAACACCGCCTAAAGCAGCTACATTATTAAAGTCAGATCCTGTTCCAGCTCTTGCTACAGTCATTTGAGCATATCTCCAAAAATATACGCTATTGTTGTAGAACCATTGAAGGTACTCGTCCCCTGCACTGTTATACAAGGCATTGGTGAATAGATGTGTGAGATCAGGATCAGTTACCTCTCCCGGGTTTTTATTTGTTTCTGCAAACCGATCGGTACAATTAACCAGTAAAATAGTCAACAGAACTACCGATAGCATCTTATATATTCCTTTTTTCATATTTTGCATTTTAAATATTTACAATTCAAAACAACTTATTACAACGTTACATTCAGGCTAATACCCAAAGTTCTTGTGTAAGGAGATTGTTGCCATTCGTGAGCAGATCCTGCTTCATTACTTCTAATGCTGAATGGATTCAAATTATCCTTTAAGGTTTTGTAAACAAATCCCAGATCGCGGCCAAAGAAGGCTACATCAGCTGAGGAAAAACCAACTTTTCGGCATATAGGAGAAGGAATACGGTAACTTATTGTAAGCTGCCTGAAACCGATATAGGAATTTTCCTGAAGGACAGCCTCATCGATGACACCACCACCCCATGAGTTGTTTTTCCAATGCCACCATGCTCCGTGCACCGGTTCAACCAATCCTTGTTCAAAGGCATCTTTATAGGTCATACCTCCAACATTATTACTTACTGTTTCGCCGCTCGAATTCTTCATTTGAACAATTGTACCTTCCTTAAATACTCCCTCAGGAATATAACCATCGTCATAAGTATTTCCGGTCCAGGTACTGGTCCATTCAAATCCACCGTGTTCTAAATCGCGGTTTGCAAGGGTTGATTCAAGCAAACCATAAGCGGTTCCGTATCGGCCTGAATAGGTTGAAATGTCGCCACCGATTTTCACATCAAACAAAGCTTCAACATGGAAATTCTTAAAATCAAATCCGGTAAGCACACTTCCTGTAAAATCAGGATTCATGTTCCCGACTACCTGTTTTTCATAACTTCTGGTATAATAACCACCACGTTGGCCGGCATTCCATGTTAACAGTTTTTGCCCATTCATCGGGTCATTTTCATTCGCTGTATTGTTATAAACTTCCGGACTTGAGTCTGACATCAGAACTCCCCATGGGCCTCCAACAACAGCGACTGTTCCAATACGTGTGTTTCCATAATTCCAGCTTTCATACAGATTATATTCCTCAATTCCGGGAAATAAATCGATGATGGTATTTCTGTTCCGTGCATAATTAATATTCAGAAACCAACTGAAATCTTTAAGCTTAATCGGAACCAGACTCAATGCGATCTCAATACCCTTGTTCTGAATATTACCGGCATTGATTAACTGACTCGAAACTCCGGTGTAGAAGTTTTCAGGAATCGCAAGTATTTGGTTGTAGGTGTTCTCTTTGTAATAGGAAAAATCTACACCGATGCGATTTTTGAACATTTTAGTTTCAAAACCTAACTCAATAGATTTCTTGTCCTCCGGACGAATACCAAGGTTTGGCATTTGATCATTCTTAAAGCTGTATCTTGGTAAATCACCGTTGTAACTTGTTACAGTTCCGGTACGGCTGAAACCCGGATTGATATCATACGGATTATAATCATTACCAACATGTGCCCATGAAAATCTCAATTTACCGTAGTCAACAAATTCAGGTAATTTAAATGTTTCACTGGCTAACCACGATAAACTAAGTGATGGATAGAAATAACTGAATGAGCCAGATCCATCGGCATAAGTCAATGTAGATGACCAGTCATTACGTCCTGAAACATTCAAAAATAACTGATTTTTCCATGCAATATCAGTGAAGAACATGGTTGACTGCAATATTTTTGTTCCATCAATGCCCGCTTTCTGTCCTGGTTCAAGCTTACTATTCGAAAGTGAATATTGTCCGGGAACAATCAATCCACCAGTTGTCCATGCTCCGGTATAACTGTTGGACGATTCCCAGTCTTCTGCAACCAACGAAAGAGATGCATCAAAATCATCGTTTAATTGTTTATGGAAGTTCAACCAAAGTTTTATGTCGTACTGTTCTTTTCTTGAATGGTCTAGTTCGTAACTACCTCCAGAATTTCGATAACCCTGTCCCAGAATTTTGCTTTCTGACTTCACATAGTAATTATTTAAAGACCCATCGACAACTGCGTTGAACCAATCAGTCAAAGTAAAGGTCATTCTACCAGTCAATCGAAGAGATTCCTCAACCCGTTTATTACTGTTTTCATACAGATCAAACCAAATATCCGCGCCCGGAATACTTGCACCCGGGTCAATTGTTCCATCGGGCTGTGTCTGAGGAATACCGCCATGCGCCGCTTTGTATCGGGTCCTCCAATAGGAAGTATTGTAATTACGAGCCCAGTTTCCGGTAACAAAATTCTGCATCATATTTCCTGCCGGATTTTGAGGCGCAGAATTCGAATAACTTAAGCCCAGTTCTGTAGAAATGTACTTATTAAAATTCCGCGTCACCTTCGAGAAAATTGAGTTTCTGGTAAACTTGTTACCAGGCAGAGTTCCGGTTTCACCAAAATGAGAAAGTGAAACCAGGAAGGTGGAATTTTCGCCGCCACCATCGAGGGTTACATTCGTATTCGACTGATAACCTGCTTCAAATGCATCAAGGGCATTGTTTGGTTGGGGATCATATGCTACCCAATTATTTTCGTAATCACGTACCTGGGATCCGTCCATTTTATGTCCATAACTAAGTGGCACCCACCAGTCGCCTGATGCTCCTTCAAGATAAGGTTCGCCCTGCGCGTTGGTCAGGAAAGATTTTTGAGGTGCATAAATATCATCATACCGTGTATCATATCCTGGAGGCGCTCCTTCACCATATATATTCTGAAAGGCTGGCCCGTCGTAAACCGTTTTCACGTTATACCTTTGTGATATTCTTACGCCCAAATCTTTGCGTTCTTTTCCTTTTTTGGTAGTAATCACAATTACTCCGTTCAATGCACGTGAACCATAAAGTGCAGTAGCTGCAGCGCCTTTTAGTACAGAAACTGATTCAAATTCATCAGCATTTAGATTCTTAAGTTCATTTCCCCAGTCAACACCCCCGTACTGACTTCCTCCTGAAGTAGTGTTATCGATAATTACACCATCGATAACAAATATTGGCATATTATTTCCACTTAGAGTAGAATTACCACGAATGGTAATTTTGGTACCACTAAATATACCACCTTCACTTGGAGCAATATCAACACCGGCAGCACGACCCTGAAGAGCATTTACGGGACTGATAGTTGATGATTCGGCTAATTTCTCTCCTTTAACTTCAGTTACAGCATATCCCAGCTTTTTAGCTTCTTTGGGGATTCCAAGAGCAGTAATGACAACTTCGTCCAGACCAATGTCTTCAGAGGCCATTTTTACATTGATTGAAGAACGGTTGTTTAACGGTTCTTCAACCGTTTTCATTCCAATAAATGAAAACATCAAGGTACTTGTTCCTGAAGTTACTTTAATGGAAAATTTTCCTTCCGAATCGGTTAAGGCACCATTCGCAGTTCCTTTCTCTGATACGGTAACACCTGGAATTCCAAGTCCGTCAGATTCGGAAACTACGGTTCCGGATACCGATTGCTGTGCCATGGCACTTCCTAACAGCGCAATGCACATTACAGTCAATAATAAAACCTTTCGCATTAGCTTTAATTTTAGTTAACAAATAAGTAATAAACACACGTCATTCTAATCAATGGTTAATTCAGCAAAATTCAATTCAGTAAAAACTTTCTGAAAAACCATTTCTGAAGTTCCCAACAAAGCCGACTGATCTCCCATATCTGAAACAATGATCTTGGTATTTCCTGATATTTTCTCGAGACACAGAAGGTTTAAGGATTGTTGAATCGGAGATAAAACATATTGTTTGGCTTTCGAAAGCGGGCCACTCAATACAATTATTTCCGGATTCAGCAGCTGAATAATATAAGAAAGGCCCTTACCCATGGCTTTTCCTATTCCATTCAAAATTGATATGCAAAATTCATCACCCTGCCGGGCGAAAATGATCACATCTTCGGGAGTCACTTTTTCGGGATCATCTTTAAATTTATTAATCAATGAAGAAATTGCATCTTCGGCAAATCCCTGTTTGATATGTCTCATAACTGCATTTGAGGATGCAATAGTTTCCAAACAGCCACGTTTTCCGCAAATGCATAAATCTCCGTTTTCGATCATTGGAATATGTGAGAATTCACCCGCAAAACCGTTGTTGCCACTATATAGCTGGCCATTTATAAAAATACCAAGACCGAGGCCCCAGCTCCAGTGGATGATAATAGCATTATTATATTCTTTGGCAGCGCCGAAATGAAATTCACCGTAAGCATGCATTCTGGCATCGTTATCAATATAAATCAGTTTATTAAATTTATTTTTCAAATCCCTGCTAATGTTTTGATACTTTTTATCTTTAATCGTAAAGTTAATTCCTTCCTTCGAATCAATCAAGCCAGGCATATCAACTCCCAAACCATATATCTTATCATATGATATATGATTTTCTGCCATGAGTTTCTGTGCAGCCTGAAATAATTTCTCAACAAGTTCCGGATCGTCAATTTGCGTATCTATTTTAACTACAGGCGTAACAAATTTACTATAGCTGTCACAGATGGTCATACTGGCATCGTAGCGGGCAAAATCACACGATATAACATAGAAACTATTTTCAGGCAAACCATAAAGGTTAGGTTTTCGTCCACCGCTTGACTCCCCTATTCCAATATTTTTCACATAGCCTAATGAAATTAGATCATTTAGCAATACCAGACAGGTTGGCAAACTAATTTTAAGCCATTTGCTAAGTTTTGGTGCAGAAGTAAATCCATTCGTATGAAGTAAACTAAGGATTCTTCGTTTGAATTTAATCTGATTTGATTCAGCTACCGATAAACTTTGGGGGATTTCATTAATTTTTGCCATATATGTTTGCTTTTATTAAACAACTACATAAACAATATCAATAACAAAAGCTAAGTTATTAAAATATTTTATAATGTCCCAAATTCATTTAATACAATTATATATTTTTTAACGTTTTTTAACACTTAAAGAAAATTCAGATCTCAAAAAATGAATTATTCTAAATTTATAACGGTAACTAATTGGAATTGGGGGAGGCTGTATCAAAAGTCAATTTATCCTCCCGAGATTTGAATCGTTGAAATCATTAAAGAAAAGGGGTAAAACAAAATAAGGCTGTCCCGATCTTTTGAGACAGCCTCTTAAAAAACTATGTAAACATAGCTATTCATCTGTGTTCGATGGATTAAGATCAAATCATAGTATTTTCCTCCAAACAAGCAGGACGTAAAATACAAAGACGGTAAAATGGGTTCCAACAAGATTGCAGCAAACGGAAATAATCACACCTGTGCTGCAGCCATTTATCGACAACGTCCTTTTAAAGGAATTTGAATAGACAGTAAAAAACAGGAAATTTCGTTTATGTGCACAAAATGGACAGGAATAGCAATGCAGCCAGGCAGAACTGCAACAAGAGCTATACTAAAAAGAATTAGCATTGTGAAATCTGTAAATCAGCAGCTAAATTGAACCTGAATAGTTAGTTTTCCTTAAAATCAACACTTATTTAATCTGGAAGTCAAACATTTTTATTCCTTCCAGATATCCTTCCAGACGATCACCTGTCTTTACCTGTCCTACTCCCGCAGGTGTTCCGGTATAAATAAGGTCTCCCACTTTCAGGGTAAAGTATTTCGATACGTGAGTGATAATATCGTCAATTGGGAAAATCATCAATGCCGAATTTCCTTCCTGAACAGTATTTCCGTTAATGTCGAGATGGAAATGGATTTCATTAGGGTCAGGCATTGATTGGATGGGAACAAATTCAGGACAAATCATTGCTGAATGATCAAATGCTTTTGATTTTTCCCAGGGCAATCCCTTATCTTTCAGCGAATTTTGAACATCGCGCGCTGTAAAATCAATTCCGATACCAATTTCTTTATAGTACCGTTGCGCAAACCGTTTCCCGATGTTCTTACCTAAACGGTTAATCCGCACAATCAGCTCAATTTCGTGGTGCACATCATTCGTCCAATCCGGAATATAAAATGGATCGTTGTTGCGAAGCAAAGCCGAATCAGGTTTCATAAACAATACCGGTTCCGTAGGAATTTCATTATTCAATTCGTTGGCATGAGCCACGTAATTGCGACCAACACAGATAATTTTCATTTTTAGGTTTATTCGTTTGAATTCATTAATTGTCATTCATAGTCAATAGTTTCACGTCACTGATAGTATCATATAAAACTCTAAATGACCATGAATGAATGAATGAATGAATGAAGAATCACAAAAAACGATGCTCAGGTTATTACTTCATCCTCAACTTAATGGCTGTCAATACTTTTTTTGTATACAATGGGAATTCGCTTTTCAGGATCCAGCCATAATACCCGGGTTGTTCCTGCAAAACTTTCTCAACAGCAATCCCCTTATTTTTCCCGAAGTTGATTGTTTCAACACCATTTTCGTCGTAAACAATTCGTCCAACGAAATCCACATTGAGGTCGTACGCCGAGAATTCGCTCAACGCCTGAATATCGTTAACAATGGGTTTAGAAACTTTACCGGCATGATCTTCATATTCTTCGTCTTTGTATGCATCCAGCTGAGCTTTCAGTACTTCGTAAGTCGCCCTGGTGTCGGCCATGGCAGTGTGCGCATCTTCCAGCGGTTTCTTGCAATAAAATTTATAGGCTGCACTCAGAGTGCGCTTTTCCATTTTATGGAAAATGGCCTGAACATCAATAAACTTGCGTTTTTTCAGGTCAATGTCAACATCGGCGCGCAGAAACTCCTCAGCGAGCAATGGAATATCAAACCTGTTCGAATTGAAACCTGCAAAATCACAACCTTCGATAAACTGAACGATAGTTTTAGCCACTTCCTTAAAAGTCGGTTTATCCTTTATATCCTCATCATAAATACCGTGAATCTTACTTACAAGATCCGGTATCGGCATTTCAGGATTGATCCGGTATTGTTTTTCTTCTTCTTTTCCGTCGGGATGAACTTTAATCAGTGCAATTTCAACAATTCTGTCGGTCACAATATTCATTCCTGTTGTTTCCAGATCAAGAAAAACCATCGGATTTTTGAGGTTCAGATTCATAGTATTATTTTATATGGTATTACGATTAAAATAAAAAACCTAACAGATTTTCACTGTTAGGTTTAACTCATTAATTATTTTAGAGATCACGCATTGATCATCATTGGCATTAAAAGCATCAATACATCTTCTTCTTCATTTTCATTTTCAGCAGGTAACAATAATCCGGCACGTGTTGGATCCGAAAGTTCAACTTTCACATCGGTTGCCGAAAGGTTAGCTAAAATTTCCTGAAGGAAAGTTGATTTGAAACCGATTTCCATGTCCTCACCTTCGTACTGGCAATTCAGGCGTTCAACAGCTGAAATAGCGAAATCAATATCCTGTGCCGAAACAACCAATTGGTTTTCAGTTAATTTTAACCGGATTAAATTACTTGCCTGATTCGAGAATACGGAGACACGACGAACGGTATTGTAAAATTCAACGCGATCGATAATCAGTTGATTTGGATTGTTTGCCGGGATAACTGAATTATAACTTGGATAATTTCCTTCAACCAGTCGGCAAATTAGTTTATAATTGCTCAGGGTGAAAAAGGCATTTTTGTCGTCAAACTCGAGTTTAACATCAAAATCTTCCTTGGGGAGCAAACTTTTCAGGATAGCTGCCGGTTTTTTGGGAAGTATAAAAGACGCATCTTTTTCGGCTTTCGCATCGAACCTTTTGTAGCGAACCAACTTGTGCGCATCAGAAGCGACAAACTTGATATCTTCGGTTGTAAGTTCAACAAAAATACCGTTCATCACCGGACGAAGTTCATCATCGGCAGTCGCAAAAAGTGTATTATTGATTCCATTCAACAATACACTGTGATTGAGATCGATGGTTGAAGCGACTTCTTCATTCAGGGTAGGTTGCTGCGGAAAATCTTCACCATTTTGTCCAACAATACTGAACTTCCCGTTCTGTGAAAAAATATCAATGGCAAATGTTTCAGGGTCAATCTGAAATGTCAACGGCTGTTCAGGAAACTCTTTCAACGTGTCGTTCATCCTTTTTGCAGGAACTGCAATTATACCATTTCCGCTGATATTATCTAATTCCAGACTTGTAATTAAGGTGGATTCCAGATCAGAAGCAGTAATTGTCAAACGATTATCTTCCAGCGAAAACAAATAATTATCCAGAATAGGAAGCGTATTTTTGGAATTGATCACTTTGCTGATGGCAGCTAAATGACTAAGTAATTCTGTACTTGAAACAACAAATTTCATTGATATTTTTTTTAGAGTTTTATTTTCATCATCCTTAATTTGCCCTGAGATCACTTTCGTTTACGACCAGCGGGAAGCACACGAATATACAAACTTTGATATTTTTTACCTATTGATCGCTTAATATTTTATACAAAAGAAACAAACATGGTAGAAATCAATCACAACCACCATTTCACAACTACATGTGAGTTCCATCCGGCGAATATTTTGCTTATTGTATTAATTTATAACCAAAAGATTATTTGTAATTTAGAATTATGCAAAGATGAAATCAGCACCTGTATTTACGACGGCGAATATACACAAACACCGCCCCAAATAAAACAATTAGTATCAGTGGGCTCAGCACATTAAGCATTTGCCACTTCAGTTTACTTTCTTTTACCCTGACTTTATCGAGCAAACGGATTTTAAATACCCGTGAACGAAGCTCCATCAAACCGTTGTCGTCGCAAAGATAATTTACGGCATTGAAAAGGAAAGCTTTATTTCCGAAGGTCTGCTGCGAATAACGATCATAACCAAGCGGCATAAATTCGGGAACTCCGCCGGCAATCCGGTATTGATTGGCCATCAGGTTTCCATCGGCCAAAACAATCATTTTAGTAGGCTGGCTTTCAGTTTTTACTCCGGAAGCCTTTACCCCGAACGAATCGACCATCCTGTTTTTAAAGACCGATGTAAATGTTCCTTCGAGCAACACGCCCACCGGTTGCGATGGATATTTGAAAAGGCGGCGATCGGGCGGATTATTCACACTCGACAAACTAATTTCGACAGGAGTTTCAGAAACCAGTGAATAGGCTGAGCTTGCCAGAATAACCGTTTTGCGAACCGTCTCCTGTTTCCCAACCGTATCAATTGAACTCACAAATTCAGCTTTTACCCGGTTCATATTCCGGCTGATGACATGATTTTCGGAAGGAATCAGCAAAGGTGAATAATACCAAGGTGCCGGAGTAAATTTCACCGGAGTACCTGCCGGAGCTGTATTCACCGGAATCATCACACATTCGGCATCCTGCACCAGGTTGGCATTCAGACGGATGCCATACCGGAATAACTGATCGGCCAGATTCAGGTTTCGCGGGAAAGCAAGTGTCATGTATCCGGTACTCAAACTATCCAGACTTACCGCTACCGGGTCGATCAACCACATGATCCGGCCACCATTCATCAGGTACTGATCGATGTAGAATTTTTCGTGTTCGGTAAATTTCTGGGTCGGATTAGCCACAATGAGCGCCTTGATATGAGCATCTTTAGAATCCAGATCCTGCACAGTGACCTTTTCTACCGCATATTTTCCGGCCAGAGCTTCCGCAAAATCATGCCTTTCATTCTCATTCAGCTCACCTTGTCCGTACAGAAAAGCGACAGTCTGTTTTTCGGTATTCATCAGTTCCGAAAAAGCGGACGAAAACTCGTATTCCAGACTTTCAATTGAATTATTCAGGTTCACCTCGGCATGAAGCGCCGGATTGTTATTGAGCAAATTAACGCTCATTAGTTTTTCCCCGTATTCGATCATCGCTCCCGGGAAAATGCGGCGGGTAACTGTTCCCTGTTCGGTATTCTGGCGGATATCGGTTGGCTGAAGTCCTTTACCTGCAAGGTCTGCAAAAAGTTGATCCCTCCGTTTTGAATCTGTAATCTCATAAGGATCAATAATCATCAGATTAATACGTTGCGCGGAATAGGCATTGTAATCATCTATTTTTTGCTGAACCGACTTTTGAAGTTTGCGAAAACCAGGCGGCAATTCTCCATCCAGATAAAGAGTAATATTTACAGGCTTTTCAAGATTATTCACCAGCTTTTTAGAAACTTCAGTGATTGAATATCTTTTTTCAGCAGTCAGATCGATCCGGAAAAATAGTTGTCCCGACAGAAAACTCACCAAAATAACACCCAGAAGAACCCAGCTTCCCGATTTGACTTCCTTCCGGAGATTAATCTTATGGAAATGAATAATCCGGCTGGTAAGGAAAAGAAAGATAAAAACGACAGAAATAAAATAGATCAGATCACGGGAGTCGATCACACCGCGACTAATGGAAGTATAATGCTCGTTTATTCCGAAGCCAATAATCGATTGCTGAATGGCTGACGGAAGTTGCATGGAACCAACCAGATCGAAGCCAAGGTAGGCCAGAAAGGAAAGAAACAAAGCCAGAATAAATGCAAAAACCGGATTATCAGTTAATGCTGAAGCCAGCAAGCCAATGGCTACATAAATGGCAGCCAGAAAAAACAGCCCAATGTAAGCGCCCCATGTTCCGCCGGTATCGATACAACCTACCGGATTGCCCAGCGCGTTAACCGAATAGAAATAAATAAGTGTGGGCAACAAGGTGATGGAAACCAATAGCAATCCAGCCAGAAATTTGGCCCAAACAATTTGAAATACCGAAAGTGGCCGGGTCAGAAGCACTTCCATGGTGCCGGACCGTTTTTCTTCAGCAAACAATCGCATCGTTACTGCCGGAACCAGGAAAAGATAAACCCAGGGCGCCAGCGAGAAAAGGCCATCAAGAGAAGCATAACCGCTTTCCGGAATATTGTAATTTCCGGGGAAAACCCACAAAAACAAGCTGGTGGCCAACAGGAACACAAAAACAACCACATAGCCTGTAAGCGATCCAAAAAAACTGGCAATTTCTTTCTTTAATAAACTGTACATACGCAAAAAAAATAACGGAATAAGCTGCTAATTTCATGTGAAAATCCCGAAAGGATTTAATATTAATCACCCCCAATAAAATTGGGGGAATAAAACAGACAAAAAAATCAAGAATCCTGAAAAGGGTTCAATTTTAACAAAAAATATACTTATTGAACCCACTTCGGGGTTCCGGATTAATGTTACTCTTTCCCCCGGTTTTACCGGGGGTGATTAATATTATACCACTTCGTGGTATCTTATTCAATGAACATTCTAAAACAACTCTACAAATCAGGCTAAAATTAGTGATTGAGCTAGCCTTAGGCATATTTACCTTTTCAACTTTTCAACCATCAATTTCGCAGCCCTTTTCGAAGCACCATGATCGCCCATAAGAAGCATCATATCACGGTAATCATCCAGCATCCTTTTTTCATTCTCCGGATTATTCAGGATTTTTCCGAGTTCGAAAACTACCTTTTTAACCGTAAAATCCGACTGTATTAATTCGGTAACTGCTTCTCGCTCCAATATGATGTTCACCAATGAAATCCATTTGGTGATCAAAAAATACTTCAGGTATTTAAACAACCAGTTGGGAGTCATCTGGTAAACTACCACCTGTGGAACATTTAAAATCGCAGTCTCGAGTGTTGCCGTTCCCGAAGCAACAATGGCAATACGGCTGTGTATCAATATTTCGTATGTTTTATTCCAGATGATCGGAACCTGATGATCGGTCATAAAAGGTTGGTAGAATTCAGTTCCCATATTAGGAGCTCCGGCAATGACACATTGAAATTCGGGAAACTGAGCCGAAGCTTTCAGCATGGTGGGCAGCAAAACACTGATCTCTCCTTTTCGGCTGCCCGGTAAAAGTGCCAGAATGGGTTTGTCGGGCAATTCATTTTCAGCAAAAAATCGGGGAAAATCAGGTTCTGTTTTCTTTTCCAGTATGGCATCGAGTAGCGGATTCCCAACATAATTGACCGGATAATCAAACTTCCGGTAAAAATCGGTTTCAAAAGGAAGAATGGTAAACATTTCATCGACATAGGCTTTCACGCGAAAAACCCGTTTCTGTTTCCATGCCCAAATTTTTGGCGAAATATAATAGAATGTGCGTATTCCATGTTCTTTGGCGAATTTAGCCATCCGGAGATTAAACCCGGGATAGTCAATTAAAATCAATACATCAGGATGAAAATCAAGCATATCCTGTTCACTAAACCTGAAATTTTTCTGAATTGTACTGAGATTCATGATCACTGGAACAAAACCCATGTAAGCCATGTCGCGGTAATGTTTCAGTACCGTCATACCTGCTTTTTCCATTAAATCGCCGCCAAATCCACGAAACTGCGACTGATGATCAATCAGACTGATTTCTTTGATCAGGTTGGAAGCGTGTAAATCGCCCGAGGCTTCACCGGCTATAACGTAATACTTCATAAGTTCCAAATTTCAAGTTCCAGGTCAGTGGTTATTAATTTTAATAAGTCATTGACTGTCAACTCACATATCGCTTTTACCACGAATGACGCGAAGCTAATGACCATGAATGACTTTCTCTATTCTCTGCTACGATCCACTACGATTACCTTCCTTTTTAATTTTTTAAATTAGTTTGGCAATCAGCACTAAAAAGGCATACATAAAAGTTGCCAGAATGACGCCACGTGCAGCCATATCCTGCTTTTTACGATAGAAAAACATAAAAAACCCAAGATTGGGAAACACACAAAGACTCAGCAATTTCAGGAATATTTTCAATTGCCACATGTTCCGGAGGAAAATCAGAAAATCCATGTGGCTGTATTTGACTTCATAAGTAATCAGGAAAATAATAACCGGCAAAATTGTTCCGATTAACCAACCTGTCAGAATTCGGTCGTAACGGCTTCTTTTACGCACTGTCATGTTAAAATCTCCAGCCTTTCATACTTTCAAAAGTCTGGTAACAAGTCATATCTGCGTTCACCGGCACCACCGAAACGTATCCGCCATCAAGAGCCAGGATATCAGTATCAGCCACATCTTCTTCAAAATTCTGAAAAGTACCGGACATCCAAAAATAATCCCTTTTGTGCGGATCCGTCCGTTTGTCGAACTCTTCGACCCATTTCCCGGAAGTTTGTCTCGAAACCTTAACACCTTTTATTTCTCCCTTCGGAATATTTACATTCAGGCAAACAAAAGGTGGTAATCCATTTTCAGCCACCTGTTGAAAAACTCTGGCGACATAAATCTTGGCTCTGGAAAAGTCAGCTTCCGGATCATAATCGTTTAATGAAAAGCCAATCGATGGGATACCGTGAATGCAACCTTCAAGCGCTCCGCCCATTGTACCCGAATAAACCACACTGATGGAAGTGTTTGAACCATGATTAATTCCTGAAACCACAAAATCGGGTTGGCGATCGAGCAATTGATTAAAAGCCAATTTGACACAATCGACTGGTGTTCCGGTACATTTAAAAACCCGAAAACCTTCTTCGTCAACAGTTTGGGTAACCCTTATCGGATGATCAACAGTAATTGCATTGGACATCCCCGACCGGTGACTATCTGGAGCAACGACCACAACATCCCCAAAAAGACGCATAACTTCAGTTAATTCCTTCAATCCTTTTGCTGAAACACCGTCATCGTTTGTAATTAATATCAAGGACCTTTCGCTCATCGTTTATTTTTTTGAATGCTCACAAAGATAAATGAATGTACCTGACAATCTCCTTACAGATGAATATTTAACCTGAAAAATTCACGGGTCTTTTCCTGATAATAATCAAAACAACTATAAATTGATTGTTAATAGTGGTTTGCGGACACATCGGGGTTCGATGTCTGCTTTTTAATGAGGATCAATAACAGCACAGAAGTTTTTCAACTTCTGTCGGGAAAGCATTGCCGTCCGGTTGACTGGGAATACAATGAAATTAATGAAAAGCGTAGCAAAAAACTGATTGAATGGAACAGAAGAATGCTGTCAGTCTGTTTAGCCGTGATGCTGCAATTGAATTGAGCAAAGAAGGATAATAACAGAAACGGAATTAAGCCTCGCGATTACAAAAAATCGACTGATCAACTCTAAATATTGTTTAGCACTTGCCACGGCTGCAGGGACTTTTCACTAAAAACAAGCCTATCATTCCGCCCCAAAATGTACTCATATAAGGACTACTTGTAATTGCACAAGTTCCTGAAGTACAACCTACAAAGTAATAATACGAAAATCCTGCAAGGCTTCCAAAAGCAATTGCCAAAAATGGTTTCCAGAAATACCCTGATGTAAAAAACTCTTTGATTGTTCGCGGTCTTGGTTTAACTTCGCAATTATTTGCCATAACACTATACTTAATTATTAGTCTGCTAAAATAATAAAAGAAAATAGCAAATCGCATTAATGACACTTAAATCTCTTTAGTAACACTAATTTAACTTACTTTTGCAGCAATAAATATTGATTATGAGTCCGATTTTCAGCAATAGTCTTAGTCCTGAGCAACTTGAAGAAATGTTCCGAAGTGATGAAAAATGCCTTGAATTTCTGGCAGGGATAAAATGGACAAATGGTTTTGTTTGTAAGAAATGTGGAAATAGCAACTCATGCCCCGGACAGGAACCCTTTTCCCGTCGTTGTACCAAATGTAAAGCCAAAGAAACTGCGATCAATGGTACCATTTTTCATGGCATTAAATTTCCAATCAGCAAAGCCTTTTATATCGCCTACAATGTATGCAAAGGCAAGGAAGATATTTCAACATACGAATTTAGCCGCCGTCTTTCGTTACGCCAAATGACCTGCTGGAACTTTAAAACAAAAATTCAACATGCTCTTGATGAAATGGACTCGCTCTCCGAAAAAGAACGAAATTCAATGGAGAAGATCTTAACAAGTTAAAATGTATTATTCTGCCTGTTCTGGTCCACCTGCTATCTCTCTACTTTTGCGCAACCAGTAAAAACACCGGATACGTCATACCTGATTCACGTTTTACTTCGAAACAAGTTTTGTATTCAATATTTTTAAAACCAGCATCATTAAGGATTTCCCTGAGCTTAGCAGGATCAAAACCTAAATGGACTTTAACATCGGGGCCATGAAACGAGCCATCTTCAGTGTATAAGTCGGCAATGGCCAAATACCCGTCAGGATTAAGCAACGAATAAAATGAATGAATAATGGCCTCATATTCATTCACATGATGTAAAACCATCTGATTGTATATGATATCAAATCTGCCATCAAAATCCTTATGCTCCAGGTCGAACCAAACCGGTACGATATGCGATGTTTGGTAGAATTCGGTCTTTTCAACACAAACCTTGATCATTTCCTGAGAATTATCCATGAGGGTAATTTCTGAAAACCTGTCTTTTAGCAAAAAACTAAGAATTCCGGTACCTGCACCATATTCAAGGGCTTTCATCGAAGGATCAAGCGGTACCATTTTTTCAAGCTCAGCGGCAATAGCAACCGAACGATTCATATGCATCTTATCTTTGTCCCATTCACGGGCACGGGCATCAAAACTACTCATAGGTTAATATTTTCAGGACTATTTTATGACCGTTAAACATGGAAAGTCAGTCATTGTTTAACCGAAGTTCTTTTAAAAATTAATTCATCACAAAAATAACATTTAAATGCCAGCTATATCCCAACATCAACATTGTGAAATTTTGTATTAATCATTCGTAATTATATTAACTTTTTCAATACCTATATTTTCGTTAAACAGTTCGATCATTTCTGACCTTTTATCAGTTCAGTGATTGAACAGCAGATTGAAAAAAAAATTTCCAAATACTTAATAATGAAGTTAACATGAAAAAAATCCTGATTCTTGCAATTACATTTTTTGTGGTTGCTTTTGGGAAAACATCCCAGGCAACCGAAATCGAGTTTAAAGAGTTTGACCTACCTAACGGATTACACGTAATCGTACAGGAAGACCACTCTGTTCCTATTGTGGCCGTTTCGGTCATGTACCATGTAGGGTCAAAAAATGAACAAGCCGACCGAACCGGGTTTGCGCATTTTTTTGAACACCTGATGTTTGAAGGTACCAAAAACATCGACCGCTTCCAGTACGATAAAATTGTTGAAAGCGCAGGTGGAACACTTAACGCCAACACAAGCTGGGACAGAACTTATTATTACGAGATTCTTCCTTCAAACCAGCTTGAGCTGGGACTTTGGCTCGAATCGGAACGTATGCTTCATGCAAGGGTTGATTCGATTGGTATTGCCACTCAGAAAGGAGTAGTTATTGAAGAAAAAAAACAAACAGTCGATAACCGCCCTTACGGATCAATATTAGAGGAAACATTAAAAAGGGCATTTGTTGATCATCCCTACAGATGGACTGTAATTGGAGACGCAGACCATATCAGAGCCGCCAAAGACGAAGAATTTAAAAAATTCTACGATTCATTTTATGTTCCAAATAACGCGGTACTGGTTCTGGCTGGCGACATTAATTTTGATAATGCCAAAAAATTAGCCGAAAAATATTTCTCCGATATACCTAAAAAAAAAGAAGAAATATATCGCCCCACGATGACTGAAGAAATGAAACATACGGAAGTCAGAGATACCATTTACGACAACATCCAGTTACCAGCCATATTTGAGGCCTATCACATCCCGGCAATGGGTACCGACGATTTTTATGCCGTGGAAATGTTGAGCCAACTACTTGCTACCGGGCAAAGTTCAAGGTTATACAAATCATTGGTCGATGAACAACAACTCGCCATTCAGGTAGCTGCCATCCCTCTCCCATTCGAAGACCCGGGATTGGCAATAATTTTAGCCCTGCCAAACATGGGGCTCGATTGTGCTACGCTGGAAGCTGCAATGCAAAAGGAAATTGAAAAAGCTCAAACAGAATTAATTCCAGAAAAGGAATTTCAGAAATTAAAAAATCAAGTCGAAAACCAGATTGTTACTGAAAATTCGACAATAGCAAGCAGAGCAAGTACGCTCGCAGAAGATTATACCTATTTCAAGGATGCCAACAGGATTAATACCGACCTGAATAAATACCTGGCAGTAACACGGGAAGACCTTCAACGTGTTGCCAACGAATATTTCAGGAAAGACAACCGGGTAGTTTTGTATTACCTTCCTAAAACATCACAAAAACAGTCCTCACTCAAAAATAAATGATCATGAAAAAAATAGTTTATTCCATATTTATCATCTTACTTTCTCTCACAGTAAATGCCCAGCTCGACAGGAGTATTCGCCCGGAACCGGGTCCGGCGCCAAAAATTCAACTCGGCGATTACAAACTTTTTACGCTGGACAATGGCTTGAAAGTAATCGTTGTGGAAAACCATAAAATTCCGAAAATAAACTACCAACTCAGTTTAGATATCGACCCAATCATTGAAGGAAACGAGGCTGGCTATGTTTCAATAACAGGCGATCTTTTAAGGGCAGGAACCACCACTAAATCAAAAGCAGAAATCGACGAAGCTATTGACTTTATCGGGGCATCATTAAACACTTATTCAACAGGAATTTCCGGATCGGTACTTACTAAATTCAGCCCTGAACTTCTTGACATTATGATTGATGTTTTATACAATCCTTCATTTCCAGCTGAAGAGTTGGAAAAATTGAAAAAACAAAATATTTCTGCAATTCAGGCCTCGAAGAATGAAGCAAAAGCAATTGCAGAAAATATTAATTCTGCGGTGATGTTTGGGAATAAACATCCTTATGGTGAAATAACTTCTGAAAAAACCTTTGAAAATATCACATTGGATCAATGCAAAGAATATTACAAAACCTATTTCAGACCAAATACTGCTTACCTGATTATTGTCGGCGACATTACTTTAAAGGAAGCACAATCGCAGGCTAAACAATATTTCGGGAAATGGGAAAAAGGAGTTGTTCCAACTCATTCGTATAATTTCCCTGAATTGAATAAATCGCCCAGGGTAGTTATCGGGAACAGGGATGGCGCTGTACAATCAGTAATCATGGTTAGCTATCCGCTTGAATTTAAACCGGGAAATCCGGATGCGATCAAAGCCAGTGTTATGAATTCGATACTGGGTGGTGGAAGTCTTTCCTCATACATCAATGCCAATTTAAGGGAAAAGCATGCTTATACCTATGGTGGTTATTCATCGCTAAAAACGGACAAACTTGTGGGTTCATTCAATGCCTCAGCTGAGGTAAAAGGAGAAGCAACCGACAGTGCAACGATTGAACTGCTTTCTGAAATTAAGCGGATGATTAATGAACCTGTTGTTAAGGATATGTTGCAACAGGTAAAAAGCAGGATGAACGGTTCATTCGCAAGGTCGCTTGAAAATCCGTCAACCATTGCCGGATTTGCCCTGAATATTGAAAAATACAAATTGCCCAAAGATTATTACGCCACTTATCTCGAAAAACTCAGCAAAGTTACGGTTGCCGACATTCAGGAAATGGCTAAGAAATATTTAAAACCTGAAAATGCAAATATAATCGCCGTTGGTAATGCTGATCAGCTTCAAAAAACGATGGCACAGTTTTCAAAGGACGGTAAGCTTGAACAACGTGATTTTTATGGCAACCTGGTAATAGCAGCGGAAGCTCCTGCAAATCTGACAGGGATGGATGTTATATCCAACTATGTGGAGGCAATCGGAGGCAAGGACAAACTGTCAAAAGTCAACGATGTGACTATCAAGATGGGGATGTCGATGCAGGGGATGAATATTGAAATGGTCAGCAAACAGAAAGCGCCGAATATGATGAGTATGGAAACCCTGATGGGTGGAAATGTAATGTCGACACAGGTTTGCAATGGAGTAAAAGCTATGGTTAAAAGCCAGATGGGAAACCAGGAACTTACCGGTACCCAACTGGAAGAGATGATAGCTCAATCGACCTTGAATGCTGAATTATACCTTGACAAATTAGGTATCACTACTGAACTGAAAGGTTCAGAAGATGTGGATGGCCAACCAGCATGGAAAGTTCAGATAAATTTACCTTCAGGTAAAAACACAGTTGATTTTTATGATCAGAAAAGTGGACTAAAAGTTAAATCAGTGGCCCAGCAGGGGCAGATGAGTGTAACGACCCTTTATTCTGATTACCGTGCCGTTGATGGTGTTTTATACCCGTTTAAGATCAAACAATCAGCAGGCCCTCAATCCTTTGATATTGTAGTTTCAAGTATAGAGGTCAACAAAGGCATCGACGATTCTGTATTTGAATTGTAATATTTCTTAAAATCTATTTTAGTAAAGTCCTTACTCAGGATAAGGATTTCACGGAATAACTAAAAAAGCTCTTCTTTGGAGGAGCTTTTTTTTTCGTTTTTCCTGAAATAAAAATTGATTACGTAATAACCTGAGTTCGATATATTAGTTTCTGAAAATCAACCACATAAAAAGATTGAATTCGATATTGCCCCCTATATTCCCTAAACTTGGGACTTTGCATCCTGCAAGTTCTGAAAAAAACACTCTTTAAAGAACAAAAAATAAGAACTTCAGCATCCGAAACGCCCTTCCCTCATTGGGGAAGGGCTGGGGATGGGGCGATTATACAAATTTCGTACAACCAATTTTATATCGAACTCAGGTTAATAGGAATAAAATAATGTTGTATTTGTTCCTTCGTCATGACTGACCCCTTCGCATCGTTCGACCGACCTCACGCCGAAGTCTGCGATGCTCTGCCCCACTCTACGAGTATCTACTCTTTATTCATATCTTAGATATATTGTAACATTGCCTTTTTTAAAACCTTATCATAAAAATCACGGAGATAATTTGCTTCGTGATTTTTATTTTGGTTCTTGTCCCTTTCATAATCCCTTAATAGAAGAAGAGTCTCCCCTTCCTTCAATCACATCAACAATTCGCTGACTAAACATTGGAGCAACCTGCTTTGCAAAAGTTTTGTTTGGATGAGGATCGACTTGTCCAGAAGCGTATTCATCTTTCATATACAATCCACCTTCACATTCCAGCTCGTTAAAATCCCACAAATAAATGTTGTCTCCAGGTTCATCCCATTCTTCTTTAACCCATGTGAAAAAATCTTTTGCCCGCTGGGCCTTCTCTGGATTTGAGCTTCCTCTTGTTAAGGCAGCTCCGGTCCATACGATAAATGAAACATTTGGGAAAGACCGCATCTTTTCTTTTAAACGTATATACTGAAGCTTATAATTCTCAACCCGCTTTGCTTCCGAATCAACATCACCTTGTCCTGTATCAGGCAAAATATCACCCACAGGGAAACAATGTTTCCAAATAATAACATTAAATTTTTTCGTCAGTGTTTCTAATGTCGGTTCACCCATAAAATCATTCTCTCCTTCATGCCTAATCCAAATATTATAGTAATCGTATGGATAATTCTTCCATCCATAACCACCTTCGTTGTTAGGAAAGTACATTTCTTCTATCTGATAATTGGTTCCTTTATTTTTATTAAAACGACTAAACCAACTTTGAACGTCCCCTCTTTTAAAGATTTTATAAAATACTCTGGAAGTTTCACCTTTCCAGATATTCTTGCCAGTACTATGATGCAAGAAAATAATATTAACTTTTGAGTTCATGGAGTTTTCAGTTTTTGAATTGGAGTAGTTGCATCCTGCAAAAATGATCAATAACACTATGAATATTTGATTTCTTCTCATTTCACAAAGGATCTTTTCAGATAATTTGTATTTGTAAGTTCCAAACTTAAGAAAATGGCATAAGAAAATCAATCGTAAAATATAAAACCGAACTTTTCTGAAACTAAAAAAAAGGGATCGTTTGTTTGCCAAACGATCCCCTCTTCTTTTAAACCTCAATTGATGAACAAACCCAAATCTAAACAATTTCGGGTAATAAATAAGGCGCACGATAATCGCGGGTGAGCATGCTGTTGGCTTCACTTTCACCTTCACCAATAAAACGTTCGGCCACAGAATCAAACTCCAGCTGTCGGCTCAAACGATACGAAATATTGCCCAGATGTGCCAGGGACGATGACAAATGACCGGTTTGAACTGGTCCGTTCTGAATACTCATATCGCGCGCACGAATAGCATCGAACCAGTTCTGAAAATGAAGTGTTAATTCTCCTTTTTCCGACCTGCTTGGGCCCTTTTCGCGTTTTTCACCCAAATAGGTTTCATAAGTGTCGTAACCTTTCACGACCATATAACCTTTATCTCCGTAGAAAATATTGCCTACTCCGGCACCATCTTCCTGGTTTGTACACCAGTTGCGAACCTCAAACTGAATGATTTTCTTTTCCTTCGGATAATGATATATAGAAGTTTGAATTTCAGGAACTTCTTTGCAATCGTCCCATAGGAATTTGCCTCCCATGGAAGTGATGCGTTCTGGCAAGCTGTTAACACCCAATCCCCACATGCAAAGATCTGTTTCGTGAATGCCTTGATTGCCCACATCACCATTGCCGTAATTCCAGTGCCAGTGCCAGTTATAATGAACCAGGTTTTTGGTAAACGGACGCATCGGAGCAGGACCACACCACAAGTCGTAATCCAACCCGGGAGGTGTTTGCGAAATACCTTTATCACCAATATCAGGGCGCCAGCGGTAAACCAATCCGCGTGACATATAAACCCGTCCGATCAATCCTTCTTCCAAATGCTGAACAGCCTCTCTGATTGCCACCGAACTGCGCAATTGCACGCCATGCTGAACGATGCGGTTGTATTTATAGGCTGCTTCAATCACCTTCTTGCCTTCGTAGATGTTATGCGTTGCAGGTTTTTCAACATATACATCTTTCCCGGCCTGACAAGCCCAAATCGTTTGCAGGGCATGCCAGTGATTGGGAGTTGCCAGCGTTACAGCATCAATGGTTTTATCATCGTAGGTTTTTCTGAAATCCTGTTCAATCATCACCTTTTTGCCATATTTTGTTTCAAATTCTCTGGCACGTTCCTGAAGAATATTCATATCAGGATCACAAAGAACAGCAACTTCAACATTGGACTTTGCAGCCATTCCCATAATTTCTTCGATATGTGATTTTCCACGGCCATTAATGCCCAGAACGGCAACACGTATGCGGTCGTTTGCACCTTTTGCTCCAGCCGGAATAACCGTTGGTATGACTATTTCTCCCTTTATTACAGCAGGAGTAACAGCAAGTACAGCACCTGCTGCTGCGGTTTTCAGGAAAGACCTTCTCGAATTAGATTCGTTATTTTCCATGATTTACAAATTAGTTTAGTTGTATTTAGAAAAAAAAACAATGTTTAAAGTCGTAATTTCAGGTACTTTCTATTTGAAATTTTCAGCTAGTTTATTGATTTCAGTATCAGTAAGATCTCCGCCGATAACTACTTCATGTTTAAATACAATGCTTTCGCCAGGCTTCAGTACCACTTTTACCTCATCAGCATTTTTATCAAAATTGCGGCCACCCAGGTTATTGGTGGCAAACAATCCGTACCCACGAGCATGAGACCATGCAGGATAATTCGCATTTTGAGGATTATCCAGAATAGCAACGGTTATTACTTCGCCTTCCTTCTCTGCGCGGAGAGCAACCCAGGGACTTCTTTTCCCCCAAACATCACCTCCTGTTACACCTTCCGGATTTCGGTAAATACCATTCACCCCTTCATTATTCAAGACAGGAACTTCGGTTACAATTCCGTTGGCATCTAAAAATTTCTCCGGTTTTGTTGCAGGTTCTTCAAAAGCCCGATCTAAACGCATTCCGATCAAACCTTCTTTATTTTCAGTAAATGTTACTTCCTGAACTGCCGTTAATTTTGATTTTCGAACGATTGTCCTCAGATTTTCAGTACCCGAAAAAGTGAAAGTAGTTTCTTCATTCAGAAGTACTTTACCGTTAATATCTACCCAATCGGAACTGGTAACCAATTCTCCTTTTTCAGGATCTTCAGAAACAATTTTTTTGAATTTTACAGTTCCGTATTTCGGTTTGTCTTCTGGTTTAATTGCATATGAATTATTCCAGAAATCAAGTCCGTTAACATCGCCAAAATTGAACCACAAACCCACATGATGCGGATGATCGGTACGTTCAAATGGTCTTGGATTTAAAGGGTATCCGCGGGTAATTGTTTTTCCGGAAGCACTCACAATCGGATAAAGTGACTGTTTCTCCATATCATCAGGATAAATGTAGGCGGTAAAAAACTTGCCATCGACAAATACTTCTACTTTTTTATCCTGTTCCTTGTTTTTAAACTCTACATTTTGGGACTTGATGGTTTGTGCAAAAATGAGCGAAAAGATGAATACCACCATAGAAAAAGATGAAATTTTCATAATTGGTTAAGTTGGTTGAAATTATATTTACTGACAAATATTGTTCATACACAAAGCATTTATTATCAATCCACTACCAGCCTTCATTACGTGTATTAACTCGCGATTTCAAATTTAGTAAAATAATCCAATCGATTGCATTGAGTCGATTCTAAAAAAGCAGTTATGAAACATACGTTTTGTCTCAGCGATCTTCTTTCCTTGAAATTTCGGTAAATATTCAGTAATCCTTCAGCTGATGGAATAAAACACTAGTAAATTCAAACGGATTATTTTAACACGAAAGAGCCGAAAGATATTGTAAAAATTTTTCAGCTCTTTCATTCCTGACAATTCTGATTATTCACAGAATTAATCCAACCTGATAGTATTTACTGAAGTAATGTCAAACCATTGGACTTCCAATCAAAGAATTTGTTTGCCACACTTCCAGTCATCCCATCTACAACTCATTACTCATACCTGAAAACAATTTCGTCATTTTCAACTTCAACTATCACCTTGATACGGCCTTCCATTCTTCCTGAAAGTATTTCCCGCGACAAATCGTTGATCAGGTATTTCTGAAGCATACGCTTTACTGGTCGCGCCCCGTGAGTAGGATCATAACCCACTGCAGCCAGCCAATCTATAGCTTCTTCCGTCATTTCAATGGTAAACTGTTTATTCGGAATACGCTGCATGATTAAGTTGAGCTGCAATTTCACAATATCCCGTACATCTTTTCGTGTCAGCGGAGTAAACATGATCACTTCATCAATCCTGTTCAGAAATTCGGGAGAAATAGACTTCCGAAGCATATCAAACAAATCGATACGCGTTTGTTCCTCTATCTGAACACGATTGTGTTCATTCATTTGTTCGAACCGGTCCTGTATCAAATGTGAACCCAGGTTCGAAGTCATGATGATAATGGTATTCTTAAAATTGGCAACACGACCTTTGTTGTCGGTCAACCGGCCATCATCCAACACCTGAAGCAATACGTTGAAAACATCCGGATGGGCCTTTTCTATTTCGTCGAACAGGATTACAGAATACGGCTTCCGGCGAACTGCTTCGGTCAGCTGACCGCCTTCGTCATAGCCAACATATCCTGGAGGCGAACCAATGAGCCGTGTTACCGAGAATTTCTCCTGATATTCCGACATATCAATGCGGGTCAGCATATTATCATCGTCGAAAAGATATTCAGCCAAAGCCTTTGCCAATTCCGTTTTTCCGACACCGGTTGATCCTAAAAAGATAAACGAACCTATCGGACGTTTTTCGTCCTGAAGCCCTGCCCTACTCCGCCTGACAGCATCTGCAACAGCGCGAATAGCTTCATACTGACCGATTACGCGAAGGTGCAGTTCATCTTCCAAATGCAAGAGTTTTTCGCGTTCGCTCTGCAACATCCGGGCAACCGGGATGCCAGTCCAGCGCGAAACAATTTGCGAAATATCTTCAGCATCAACTTCTTCCTTGATCAGATGCTGATCTTCATTACTACTTAATTCTACTTTCAGCTTTTCTATTTCTGTTTCTGATTCACGGATTTTGCCATACCTGATTTCGGCTACACGACCAAAATCGCCGGAACGCTCTGCCTGTTCAGCTTCCAACTTCAGCGATTCGATATCCTGCTTCTTTTGCTGAATGCCATCGATCAGCGATTTTTCAGTTTCCCACTGCGCTCTGAATTTTGATTGCTCCTGTTTCAAATTGGCAATCTCTTCGTTCAGAAAAGAAAGCTTCTTTTCATCTTTTTCGCGTTTGATAGCTTCCCGCTCAATTTCAAATTGCATGATTTTCCGGTCAATTTCATCGAGCTCCTGCGGTACCGAGTCCATTTCAAGGCGCAAACGGGCAGCTGCTTCGTCCATCAGATCGATCGCCTTGTCGGGCAAAAACCGTTCGGTAATGTATCGTTGCGACAATTCTACCGAAGCAATAATCGCCTCATCTTTAATCCGCACTTTGTGGTGATTTTCGTACCGTTCCTTCAGTCCACGTAAGATAGCAATAGCACTCAAGGTATCCGGTTCATCCACATTTACAATCTGGAAACGGCGTTCCAAAGCCTTATCTTTTTCGAAATATTTCTGGTATTCATTCAGCGTGGTTGCTCCGATGGCACGTAATTCTCCACGTGCAAGTGCCGGTTTCAGGATATTTGCCGCATCCATCGCTCCGTCACTTTTACCGGCTCCAACAAGTGTATGAATTTCGTCGATAAACAGAATAATTTCGCCATCAGCATTGATCACCTCATTAACAACGGCTTTCAGGCGTTCTTCGAATTCACCTTTGTATTTGGCTCCGGCAATCAAGGCGCCCATATCGAGCGAAAAAAGCTGTTTCGATTTCAGGTTTTCAGGAACATCACCGCGGACAATTCTTTGAGACAATCCTTCGGCAATAGCCGTTTTACCAGTTCCTGGTTCTCCGATCAGTATCGGGTTATTTTTTGTTCTTCGGGATAAAATCTGAAGAATACGTCGGATTTCATCATCACGACCAATCACAGGATCAAGCTTCCCTTCCCTTGCACGCTGATTCAGATTGACTGCAAACCGGTTGAGTGAATCAAATTGATCTTCGGCACTCTGGCTGTCCACCTTTGCACCTTTCCGGAGTTCTTTAACTGCAATTTCCAATTCTTTTTTGGTAACCCCTGAGTCTTTCAGCAATCGGCTAATGGTATCGCCGGTTTCCAGTAAACTCATCAAGATATGCTCAACAGAAACAAACTGATCGTTCATTTCCTGCATGACAGAGATCGATTTTTGCAATGCCTTGTTCGCTTCAGACGACAAATACGGTTCCCCTCCGGTAACTTTGGGATACGATTCAACAATGCGATCGAGCGCCTGTTGAATTACCACCGGATTTGCACCCAGTTTTTTCAGCAAAAAACCGGTTACATTTTCAGCTTCATGAAAAAGTCCCTTCAAAATATGTCCTGTCTCAATGGCTTGCTGATTGTTACCCTGAGCCACTGTAAAAGCATATTGAATAGCTTCCTGCGATTTGATAGTGAAATTATTGAAGTTCATAATCTATCTGTTTGAATTGATTTCAGAATAAAGATACGGGGAAAAGGTGGTCAAATCTATTGCCAGTTTTTGATTCTTTCATATACCGGACACATTGACTGTAAATCAGTGATTATCCGGAACTATTTTCAGATAAAATGAAAACATAATGAAATTTTGACACCTTGATTTCTTGCTTATCGATCACTATTATCCTGGTATATCAGAGTCCCATGATGACTTTTGAGGAAATTATCATGAATGTTGTGATTTCAAATTAAAGCCTATAAGCTGCAGCAAACAAGTACAACGCAGATAGAAAAAAGTCATAAAAAAAGGATGGCTCTATCCATCCTTTCCTACCTAACCTATTTCTATGAAAAAAAACTAAACTCTTATTCTTTTTTGCTCTGTACAAATGTAATCATCAGTTTCGTTAACACATCTGAATCAAAGTTAAAGAAGATTAAAACGGATTCTCTCCGGGTGACTGCAAGTAATCAAATACCTCTCAAGCAAAAAAAAGTCATAAAAAAAGGATGACCTCTGCCATCCTTTTCTAACTAACCTAATCTATCTATGAAAAAAAACTAAACTCTTATTATTTTTGCTCTGTACAAATGTAATCATCAGTTCCGTTAACACATCTGAATCAAAGTTAAAGAAGATTAAAACGGATTCTCTCCGGGTGACTGCAAGTAATCAAATACCTCTCAAGCAAAAAAAGTCATAAAAAAAGGATGACCTCTGCCATCCTTTTCTAACTAACCTAATCTATCTATGAAAAAAAACTAAACTCTTATTATTTTTGCTCTGTACAAATGTAATCATCAGTTCCGTTAACGCATCTGAATCAAAGTTAAAGAAGATTAAAACGGATTCTCTCCGGGTGACTGCAAGTAATCAGTTACCTCTATTGCGAAAAAAAAGAAAAAAAAAGAAAAGGATGGCCCCAACCATCCTTTTCTACCTAACCTAATTTCTATGAAAAAAACTTAATACGTATATTACTTATCTCTAACAGAACAAAGATACATCAACATTGAGTTAAGAGTTTCTAACTACCGTTAAGTAATGTTAAGTTTTTCGAAAATTAAACAGTACAATTTTTTCTTGCTTCATGAACGAATGTATATATTTGTATTCACCTGCCTCTGAAAAAATTAGATGCTTGTTCGTTTAATATATGAATTCAACTTAACCGAAGGACTAACAAATAATACGCAAAAGACTAAATACTTGAACTATTTCTAAAACAGACATCAAACAACTAACTACATATTAATAATCTACAAATTTACACGCTATGACAAAGTACGTTTACACGTTTGGGAATGGTGCAGCTGAAGGAAAAGCCGATATGAAAAATTTGCTTGGAGGAAAGGGTGCGAACCTTGCAGAAATGAACCTGATCGGAGTTCCTGTTCCTCCCGGATTTACCATCACTACCGAGGTTTGTACTGTTTACAACCAAAAAGGCAGGGACGCTGCTATTTCTCTGATCAAATCAGTCGTAGAAAATTCAGTTTCTTACATCGAAAATTTAACCGGAACTAAATTTGGTGATAAAGACAATCCCTGCCTGGTTTCAGTAAGATCAGGAGCAAGAGTATCCATGCCAGGCATGATGGATACAGTTTTGAATCTTGGGTTAAATGATCTGGCCGTTCAGGGTATTGCCAAAAAATCTGGGAATCCACGGTTTGCATGGGATTCTTACCGCCGTTTTGTTCAGATGTATGGCGATGTTGTTTTAGGAATGAAACCCGACAACAAGGAAGACATCGATCCGTTCGAAGCAATTATCGAAGAACTGAAAGAACAAAAAGGAATTACTTTTGATACTGAATTTACTCCGGAAGACCTCAAGCATTTGGTTGTACAATTCAAGGCAGCCGTACTTCGGAAAACCGGACAAAGTTTTCCTGACGATCCGTGGGAACAACTTTGGGGCGCCGTGTATGCCGTTTTCGACAGCTGGATGACCCCACGTGCCATTTATTACCGCAAACTAAACGGATATCCTGAAGACTGGGGAACTGCTGTAAACGTCCAATCCATGGTTTTTGGCAACATGGGACCGACATCAGCAACCGGCGTGGCTTTTTCACGTAATGCAGGAACCGGTGAAGATATTTTCAACGGTGAATATTTAATTAATGCTCAGGGTGAGGATGTTGTGGCCGGAACACGCACACCGCAAGAGATCACCCTTGAAGGAAGTAAACGCTGGGCTGTTTTGGCTGGAATTTCAGAAAATGACCGGGCTAAAAATTATCCTTCACTCGAAGAAACGATGCCCGATCTATACCTTCAGCTAAACGATGTTCAGCAAAAACTCGAAAATCACTATACCGATATGCAGGACATTGAATTTACCATTCAGGAAGGTAGATTATGGATGTTGCAGACTCGTAGCGGAAAACGTACCGGTGCGGCTATGGTAAAAATTGCAGTAGATATGCTCGAACAAGGCATGATTGACGAAAAAACAGCCATGGCACGAATCGATGCCAATAAGCTGGACGAATTATTGCACCCTATTTTTGATACTGAAGCGTTGAAAAGCACTTCAGTCCTGGCAAAAGGATTACCAGCTTCTCCCGGAGCTGCTACCGGCCAGGTTGTTTTCTTTGCTGATGAAGCATCGAAATTCGAAAAATCAATTTTGGTTCGCATCGAAACTTCTCCTGAAGATCTGGAAGGAATGAACCTGGCGCAGGGAATTCTGACTGCTCGTGGGGGAATGACTTCACACGCCGCAGTAGTTGCCCGTGGCATGGGTAAATGTTGTGTTTCGGGAGCTGGATCTGTAAAAATTGATTACAAAGCCCGCAAAATGAATATGGATGGAAAAATCTTCAGCGAAGGTGACTGGATTTCACTGAATGGCTCAACCGGCGAAGTTTACGAAGGAAAAGTTCAGACGATGAATCCCGGCGTTACGGGCGACTTCGGTAAAATAATGGATTTAGCCGACAAATTCACCCGCATGACTGTTCGCACCAATGCTGATACACCAAACGATGCACGCATTGCACGCGAATTCGGCGCCCAGGGAATTGGCCTTTGCCGCACCGAACACATGTTCTTCGAAGGCGAACGAATCAAAGCCATGCGTGAAATGATTCTCTCGTCAGATAATGCAGGCCGCGAAAAAGCACTCGCCAAATTATTACCTTATCAGCGTTCCGATTTCGAAGGAATTTTTGAAGCCATGGAAGGTTTTGGCGTAACTGTTCGTCTGCTCGACCCGCCACTGCACGAATTTGTGCCTCACCAACAAGCTACACAAAAAGAGCTGGCCAAAGAAATGGGTATTTCCATCGACATGGTGAAAAATAAAATTTCAGAACTCGAAGAATTTAATCCGATGCTCGGACACCGTGGCTGCCGTTTAGGTATTACCTATCCTGAAATTACAGCCATGCAGGCCCGGGCAATCATTGAAGCTGCATTAAACCTGAAAGCTAAAGGTATTGATGCCCGTCCTGAAATTATGGTTCCGCTGGTTGGAACGGTTGCTGAGCTTAAAAATCAGGCTGATATTATCCGTGCAACTGCCGAAAAAGTATTTAAAGAAAAAGGCGATAGCATTGATTACCTTTTAGGTACCATGATTGAAATTCCACGCGCAGCTTTAACGGCAGACCATATTGCTGCCGAAGCCGATTTCTTCTCGTTTGGAACCAACGACCTGACGCAAATGACTTTGGGCTATTCGCGCGATGATGCCGGCAAATTTCTACCCGATTATCTGGCAAAAGGCATCCTGAAACAGGACCCATTCCAGATTCTCGATCAGAGTGGTGTTGGCCAGTTGGTTGAAATGGCTTTCAAAAAAGGACGTACGGTGAAACCTAAGCTGAAAGTTGGAATTTGCGGAGAACATGGAGGCGAACCAAGTTCAATTGAATTCTGCGACAAGGTTGGATTGAACTACGTCAGTTGTTCACCATTCCGCGTACCAATCGCCCGGGTTGCTGCTGCCCAGGCAAACATTAAACACAGTAAATAATACT
The DNA here is from genome assembly GCA_035648135.1 of Prolixibacteraceae bacterium. Classification (GTDB taxonomy): domain Bacteria; phylum Bacteroidota; class Bacteroidia; order Bacteroidales; family Prolixibacteraceae; genus Aquipluma. The sequence continues at coordinate 23,480 of DASRMB010000018.1, read as the reverse complement.
GGACAAAACAGGCTGAACCTTCAGCCGTCTTCGCTATAGAAAGGGAATAATCCGAAAAGATTATTCCCTTTTGCTTTTTTTGGGTGATACCCTTCAAAAATTCAATCAGAATATAGGAAGGTCGTGGAATATTAAGAATTCAAAAAGTAATTTAGATTTGAGTTATCAAAATTCAAACACCGCTTTCCTACCCCAACTTCTTCATCAGCCACGCCATATTTTCACCCAAAGTATGCATGATGCGGATTCCTTCTTCGTCTTTTAAAACATCACCGGGCGCTGCGCCAAGTGCAAAGTTCCAGTAGCTCGATCCGGGAATGATCATCTGGCTGATCAGGAAAAAATTATTGATGGTTTCGAATGCATGCAATGCTCCGCCACGACGCTCCACAATTACCGCTGCACCCACTTTCCGTCGCAATAAATGACCATTTCCACGGGTAACATAACCAGCAACATCAATGAGGGCTTTCATTTCGGTGGTGATGTCAGCAAAATACACCGGAGAACCCAGAATGATTCCATCGGCCTCCACCATCCTGGCAATGATATCATTAATCACATCGTTTTTGATGTGACAGCGTCCGTCCTTAATCTCTCTGCATTTTCCGCAAGCAGTGCAGCCATGAACCAGCTTACCACCCAATTGAATGAACTCGGTTTCGATACCTTCATTTTCCAGTTCCTGAAATACGCTCTTTATTACGATTTCAGTATTGCCATTTCTGTGCGGACTTCCGTTAATTCCTATAACTTTCATAGTTCTATTTTAAAATCAAATAACACAAGGTCCCCAAGCAGATTGACTAAAAGACAAATCTAAATAGAGGTCTTCGTGTTCAGACTAATTTTTACTGGTTAAATACAAACGAAATGATATTTGCTCCCATTTGCAATGCTTTCTGGCGAACTTCTTCCGGATCATTGTGGACCGACCGGTCTTCCCAGCCATCTCCCAAATCGCATTCATAATTATAAAAACAAACCAGCCTTCCTTTATAAATCAGACCAAAACCCTGAGCCGATTTACCATCATGTTCATGAATTTTTGGTAAGCCGTCGGGAAATTGATACTTCTGATGATATATCGGATGATCGAATGGCAGTTCAATAAAATCAAGCTCCGGAAAAACCTTTTCCATTTCGCGACGGATAAACGGATCCAGTCCGTAATTATCGCTGATTTGCAGGAATCCTCCTGATTCCAGATAATTTCTCAAATTGGCAGCCTCTCCTTCCGAAAAAAACACATTCCCATGTCCGGTCAAATCCACATAAGCATAATTGAACAGGTCCGGACTTCCCGGTTCTACTGTTCCGGGTTCAGGACTAATATTTGTTTTCAGCTTATCGTTGCAAAAGGCTATCAGGTTACCCAATGAGGTTGGATTAGAATACCAGTCGCCACCGCCATTGTATTTCATCAACGCAATTCGCACCGAAGTGCTTTGCGAAAACACCATCATTGGCAAAAAAAATAAAAAGAGAGATCCAAGTTTCCTCATATCAGGACAAAAATAGAAAGTATAAAGTTAAAAGCATGATCTCCGGATTTCATTTTCCGTATTTTAGATTGTCCAAAGATAGAAATATTGAATGGCTTCGGGAAAACAGGCAATTTGAATCTAAAAAAAATCAATTCTTCTGAAATAATTGCCAATTTTGTTGCTGGATTTAAAAGCCAAAAGCGGACGTAACCGTTAAGAAGGTGTCGCTTCGTTAAGATGACTGCTTGAAAAAGTAAATCTCAATAAATAAAACAGAACTTAAGTTACCAAAATATCCTGAAAATGAAAAATTTCACCACCCGATCGCTCCATATACCATTCCTGAAAAAAGATCCGCACAACGCACTGGCCATGCCGATTTATGAATCGGTAGCTTTCGAATTTGATTCGGCCGAGGATATTGCGGCAAATTTTCGCGGAGAAATGCCGGCGCACGCCTATTCGCGCACGAGCAACCCAACAGTTGAATATTTCGAAACGAAAGTAAAAATACTGACCGGAGCACATCAGGTACTGGCTTTATCTTCAGGAATGTCAGCTATTTCAGCCACTATGATGGCTATCTGCAAACAAGGCGACAACATTATTTCGGGAAATCATTTATTCGGTCACACACTGGCGCTTTTCGAACAGAGCCTTTCGGACTACGGATTGGAAACACGCTTTGTTGACACCACCAAACCTGAATTAATTGAATCGCTGATCGACGAAAATACACGTGCGATTTATTTTGAAACGGTCACCAATCCGCAACTTGAAATCGCAGATATTCATCGTCTGGCAGAAATTGCCAACAAATTCGGCATACTACTGATTTCCGACAGTACCATCACCCCACCTAATATTTTTGACTCGAAATCTTTAGGGGTTCATGTGGAAGTGATGTCAGCCACCAAATTTATTTCGGGCGGTGCCACTTCGTTTGGCGGATTGGTCATCGACAATGGTTTGTACGAATGGAGCAAAAATCCAAACTGCAGTGATTTCTCCGGAAAATACGGAAAGAATGCTTTCATCGCCCGTCTTCGGAAAAATTATTACCGGAATTTAGGAATGCCGATGACTGCCCACACAGCCAATTACATGATCGCCGGACTGGATATTCTGGAACTTCGCGTTGAACGTTGTTTTCAAAATTGCCTGAAACTGGGTGAGTTTTTTCAGCATAATATGAAAGTCACGCGTGTTGATTACCCCGGCTTAAAAGATTCAGAATATTACGATCTGGCTCTGAAACAGTTTGGCGGAGTACCCGGAACGGTGATGACTTTTGATCTGGAAAGTCAGGAAGAATGTTACCGTTTTATGAACCGGCTGAAAATTATTCGACGTGCCACTAACCTGAACGATAACAAATCGCTGATCATACATCCATATTCGACTATTTATACCGAATTCCCGGAAGACGAACGCATGAAAATGGGAATCCGCCCAACGATGATGCGCTTATCCGTCGGCATTGAAGGAGCATCAGATTTGATTGAGGATATGGAACAGGCACTTGCTGAATAATTGAATCAGCCAATCTTTGAGTTATGAATTTATAAACATTACTTTTGGTTATTATTCACCAATAATCAATTAATTATGAAAAGCATTCGACTTTTTTCAATTTTGTTAATCGCCCAAACTTTGCTTGTTTTGATACCTTTAAATTCTTCAGGCAGCAATTCAAATGCCGGAGATCAGCCAATCATTGGCCGTTGGGATATCACAGTTCAAATGGGAGATCAAACAGTTCCTTCCTGGTTGGAAGTTAAACTTTCAGGAATTAAAACCCTCGTCGGCTATTTTGTAGCCGAAGCAGGAAGTGCCCGACCAATTTCAAAAGTAAATGTTAACGACGGGAAAATCATGTTTAGTATTCCACCACAATGGGATAACTCCGACAATGACATGGTTTTTGAAGGAACTATAGAAAATGATAAACTCAAAGGATTCATCACAAGCAGCTCGGGCGACAAACATTCATTTGTTGGAGAAAGGGCACCCTTACTTAAAAGAAATACATCACCCGAATGGGGAAAACCAATAACACTCTTTAATGGTAAGAATCTGGATGGATGGCATTCGCAAAAACAGGACAACCAATGGGTAGCTGAAAATGGTATTCTGAAAAGCCCAAAACCTGGGACCAACTTAATTACCGATCAGAAATTTGAAGATTTCAAATTGCATATTGAGTTCAGATATCCGGAAGGTGGTAATACCGGGGTATATTTAAGAGGTCGGTACGAAGTACAGGTTGAAGATAGCAAAGGAAAGGAACCTTCATCAATTTACCTGGGAGGAATTTATGGTTTCCTGACTCCTAATGAAAATGTGGCCAAATCTCCGGGTGAATGGCAAACCTATGACATTACTTTAATAGGCCGACGCGTCACAATTGAAGCAAATGGGAAAACGATAATTTGCGACCAGATTATTCCGGGAATTACCGGAGGTGCACTGGACAGTGAAGAAGGAGAACCAGGCCCAATTATGCTGCAAGGAGACCATCTTCCAGCTGATTATCGGAATATCACTATTACTCCGGCAAAATAGTATTTCATTATCAGCTCCCTGACACCAGAATGTAGCAGGGAGCTGATAATTATATTTAAGAAGAAATCTCTAATTAATTTTCGTTCAGCAGATTGAATGTGTGGCAGGCTACTACTCCAGCTGTTTCTGTACGCAAACGGCTATCGCCCAAACTTACAGGCCGAAATCCTGCTTTTAAAGCTGCATCAATTTCTTCGGTAGAAAAATCTCCTTCAGGACCAATCAGTATCAGATAGTTCTCATTAGAAACAATTAAATTTTTAAGCAAATCGCGGTGCTGCTCTTCGCAATGGGCAATAAACTTCTGTCCTTCAAAAGGCTGACTGATAAACTCAGCGAATTTGGTTAACTCATCGAGCCTGGGCAAATAAGCTTTCATCGATTGTTTCATGGCTGAAACCATTACTTTTTCGAGCCTTTCCAGTTTTATTTCCTTCCGTTCCGAATAGCGACAAAGCAGCGGACTTACCCGATTAATTCCTATTTCAGTAGCTTTTTCCAGAAACCACTCCATCCGATCCATATTTTTTGTTGGAGCAATAGCAATTTGCACCTGAAAATTCCGGAGCCCAAAATCCAGTTCAGATTTGATCACCTTAACCGTGCATTTTTTAGGATTTGGATCGGTAATTTCAGCTGTAAAAAAACCTCCGCGCCCATCAACCAAAGTAATCTCATCACCTTGCTGAAGCCGCAAAACCCGAATACAGTGTTTTGATTCGGTTTCGTCCAAAGTAAAAGTGTTTCCTGAAATTTCAGGAGTGTAGAAAATATGCATGAATATTTTAATTAAACATTTTTGGGTGTGAGCTGAAAAGCCTCCTGAGCCGCACGGGTCGAAACTTCCAGCCAATTATTGACCTGAAAATCGAGGCCAACAGTTGAACAGGTTGGCATATCGTTTTTAAAATATTTCACCAGATTGTAGACCAGATAATAAACGACTGGATTGTGACCAAAAACAAAAACCGTCTGAACATCTTCAGGCAATTGCTGAAGCATATCAACGAAGTCCTGAGTGGTTATCCCATCGTACAATACGTTTTCCTGACGAATGGATGTTATATCGTAACCAAGATTCAGACAATAAATGGTTGCCGTATGCATCGCACGGACTGCCGGACTGGCAATTACCAAATCAGGAAAAACATCCATCTCTCTGAGTCGTAAACTTATTTTTTCGGCATCAGAAACACCCCGACTCATAAGATCACGATTAAAATCATCGTCGTAACCATAGGGTACCGATTTTGCATGCCTGACAATAACAACTCGTTTCATATCACCGTATTTTGTTACAAAAATAGGCTATTTTTAGCATTCAGGAAAATCAATTTAAAATGAAAAGAATAGGCTTATTATCAGATACACATGGAATGCTTAGTTCCCGGGTGTTTACTTTTTTCGAATCAGTTGACGAAATCTGGCATGCCGGCGACATTGGAAATGCAGAAACTGCCGACCAACTTTCAGCCGTCAAAACCTTTCGGGCGGTATACGGCAACATCGACGATCATATTGTCAGACTTATGTTTCCGGTCGATCAGCGTTTTTTTTGTGAAGAGGTAGATGTTTTAATCACCCATATCGGAGGCTATCCTGGAAAATACGAACAGCGCATCAGGACACTTTTAGAAAGGAATACGCCGAAACTTTTCATTAGCGGTCATTCACACATTCTAAAAGTGATGTACGATCCGAAATATCATTTGCTTCATATCAATCCAGGAGCTGCAGGGAATAAAGGGATTCATCAGGTATGTACCGCCATTCGGTTTGTAATTGACGGAAAAAACATCAAAGATTTGGAAGTTCTGGAATTCGAACGATCAGCGTTTCAGGAGATTTAACCATAAGACTTCGCTATTGTATCAACATTTTTCGATCCTGACTGTTTGGAAGCACAAGTAAATACCATGACCAGGTTTATTAATTAATTCTTTTCGGGATGACACAGTTAAGCAGTTCAGGACAAAAAGAAACAGCAACTTTCGGCAACGGATGCTTTTGGTGTACCGAAGCCGTATTTAAAAGTCTGAAAGGTATTATAACCGTTGATTCGGGCTATTCGGGCGGAAAAGTTAAAAATCCGACCTACAAAGAAGTATGCACGGGTACCACAGGCCATGCCGAAGTCATTCAAGTCACTTTTGATCCAAAGACGATCAGCTTTCGCGAACTGCTCGAAGTTTTTTGGCAAACTCACGACCCAACCACACTCAACCGTCAGGGAGCCGATGTGGGAACACAATACCGTTCGGTAATTTTTTATCATTCTCCGGAACAACAAGAAATTGCCGAAAAATACAAAGTAGAACTGAATACCGAAAATGTATTCGACAAGCCGGTGATCACTGAAATTACAGCGTTTGAAAAATTCTATGCCGCCGAAAACTACCATCGGGATTATTATGCAAATAATTCATCGCAAAGTTATTGCCAGATTGTGATTGTACCCAAACTTCAAAAATTCAGGGAAATTTTCAAGAAAAAATTGAAATAGCAAACCGATGATTAGATTCAAATACCCAATAACGACTCGTTAGGAATAAAACAAACGGTTTTACGATATCATCTGATGGGGAGAACCTGAGGATCATTTTCATGATTTTGCTGCCCGAAGGGAAACCGGCAAAGACGGACAATTCAGGAAAAGCATTAACGAAGTATTCCAGATACCTCAGGACGAACTGGATTTGAATCCCAAAATTACTCAAAATCCGGGATACTAAAAATGGATCAGTTGATATGGGTGTGGGGAAAGTCGTTGGTATTGTTTTCCGATATGAAGTCAAAACAGAAATCGGTCATGCAAAATCAAATCTACTATCCTCAAGCGGGACGCACTTTTACTTTTCTTCTGCAGAAAAAAAATCCGATAGTTATCGGATCGCCACCGCAATCAAATGCAAATAACCCAATTAAAATACTAGTCTTTCAATTGGGTTCATCCTTTGATCGAAGCGAGTGCGAGGGCCGTCAAAACACCCGGCTGAGGGTTCGTTTTGAGCGTCATTCTGCTAAGTAATTTGATCCAGTGTCTCCTCAATAATTACAGGATATTATGACAATCGCAGAGACTCAACTCCGTGCGTCTTTACTCTAAATCACGCCTTTTTATCCGGATTACCTCATTGAGGAGAATACCATTCCCCACAACAATATGAATTGATCCCTAAAAATCGAAACTACACGGAAAACTTTTTTTGTCACCAAAATAATTTCTACTGATTTCCGGAATCAGCTAGAAGAGGTAATTCAATCCTATATATATCCCTGATGTGCCATCTTGTTCATTGGGAGTCATTCCGTAGTCAGCAGCAATTACAAAGTTTTCATTCATCACAACCCGAAGTCCTGCACCGTATGAATAATGAAATTTCTCAGCATCCCAGTTAAAATAATCGGGCTGAGGAACCGAACTCATTGGTGCAATTATACTTTTAACATCTATTTTTTCAGTCACCTTGCCAAAATCAGTAAAGGCATTCAACCCTATATAAAAGTTATTATTAATCCAGTTGAAGCGAACCACTTTCCAGCGCATTTCCAGATTTCCATAGAAAAAGCCATCGCCCACTACCCTGTTGCGAAGAATTCCGCGCATCGTCTTTCCTCCACCCAAGCCTTCAGAAAGGGCGCCCGTCAAAACAGATGTAATGACCTGCGACTGATAATAAAATGGTGTGTGACCGGCAACAGTAGTTTGGTAAGCCAGGCGATAAACGAAGGATAGATTTTTAGGAACCAGGGTGAAATACTGACGATGAATCAGGCTGAGCTTGGCAAATGAACTCTCGGCACCTAAAAATTCAGGTGCACCTTCCAGCACAGCTTCCGTCCAGATTCCTTTCATTGGGTTGGGGCGGTTATCACGGCTGTCGTAAACAATTCCTCCTTTAAGAGCTGGAACAAAACCTCCGTTAGCCTCTTTCTCCGGAATAATTCCCCACTGCTGATATAGTTCAAACAAACCATCTACCGGAGGCAAAACATCACTTCCAGACTTTCCTTTATTTAATTTATCCAGGTTTACGCTACTTATTGCAAAATTCTGAAGATTAAATCCTCCAATCCAACGGATATGATCCCCGGAGAGTTTTCCCTGAAGATCGACCTTGAACCTGAACAATTTCCGGTCATACTTATAGAACATTCGTGTCTTATAATCCGCGGTGTTATCCGAATCGATCCAATCCGACTGATATACCGCATCATACCCGTTAAACCCATAAAAATCGTAACCCTGATCGGAGAGGTAACTTAAGTCAACTGATGTTTGTAATCCTTTTATCAGCTGATCGGAGTCGTAATAAAACCTGTTAATTCCGCTACCTTTTGTAAAACGCGAAACTTCAAAATAAAGCGAATGATTGTATTTTGGAAAGCGGCTGCCATCACCATAATTGTACAAATTAACCAATGCACCATATTGAAACCCAAGATCGGTGTCAAAAGTAATGGTCGGCAGAGCACCAAAATTCCAGTTTTTTTTGATCAGTTCATCCTTTTTCTCCGGCTGTGCAAAAAGCACGATCGATAAACAAACACACAAGAACGACAGCTGAAATTTTTTCATAGGATAAGAGTTAATTCAATTGAAGAAGTCAAAATCAAATTTCTACCTGGTTCAACAACGCCAAACTGGAATAAAGGTTTTAGTTGTTAATTCATAAACCTACAAAGAATCAGACACTTTGAAACATAAAGAATGATCGCAATCATCCAATCCGTTGATTATGAATGAAAGTGATTTACACCGAAACCTGAAATACAATATCAGGTTTTGAAAAAATAATCAGTGCTGATTCTTCAAATCCAACCTCGTAATTTGTAATAACCGAGTGCCACCATTTCGCGGGCAATCAGGATTTCGTATTTCAGATGATTCCAGAATTGATACCTGACTGAAGTATGGTTGCCAATATCAGGAATTGGCATTTTATTTCCACCGAGCTTGTCGTCGTCAAAAAACAGATTAGCCTCAATTGCATTTTCAAATGTTGGCAATGCATTAAGCCGGGTAAATCCTGCCTTTTTGAAAACCAAAACGGCACGTCGCATGTGTTCGGGTGAGGTAACCAGCAAAACCGGTTTTGCAGTCAGGTTCTCAGCATTGAACCGTTGCAGATGAAGTGCTTCCGAGCGAGTATTTGTCGCGAGTTCTTCGTATAAAATCCGTTGCGGATCGATTCCTTTTTGAATTAATTCGGCAGCTACCATCCGGGCAGTACTCGCTGAATCTGCCGGATTCCCTGGTATCGAAATGATAATGCGGCTTTTGGGTGACTCCACTGCAGCCCGGTGAACAAAGAATACCCGCATCAGGCCCGACTCGCTGGGCATTCCGCCACCACCTAACAAAACAATGTAATCAGGCTTTTCGGTGATCTCCGACTGACTGGTTCCCAACCAATAATACCCCCAATAGGGCAAACTGGTAAAACTTAGAATCAGAAGGACCAAAAACAACATTCCAAATCCAATGAACATAGTACGAAAAACCTTTCCTATCCGCCTGATTATATTTTGTTTTGCCATTTCTGATTGATTGGTAAAAAACGAAAGTTAGATAAATTTCAGAATTAGAAATAAGTAAACTAAAAATTATCGGGAAATTCAATGTAATCGACTTCGATTGAGAATAACTGTTGCTATTCGATACTTAATTCCTAAAAAAACACGCTACAACTTCCCCTTTCGATTCCCGAAAACAGGAGAATAAACCAACATTTTCGTAAGAACAGCATCTTTTCACCTACCAAAATGTAGTATTTATAACTTCTGTAAGGCAATCTAAAACTCAAATTCAGGCACTTGCCAATATTGGTATGATGCTTGATTCACCGATTTTCATACTGTTCATTTCAGGTATATAAATCAAAAAGTCAGGATGAAGTTCCCATTGGAAATAATTGAAACGCACAGAAATAATTTTTATTAACTAATATATATTCCCATGAAACTAAGTGCAAGAAACCAGTTAAAAGGTAAAATCATTAAAGTTGATGAAGGATTAATTACCTCGAAAGTGATGCTCGATCTGGGCAATGGAAATATTATTTCGGCTATTATTTCGAAAGATGCCATTGCTGATTTGGATCTTAAAGCGGGAGATACAGCTTTTGCCATTATAAAATCGACCGAAGTAATCATTGGTACTCCATGCGATTGTAAGGATGGAACTTGTAATTGCCAATAGTTATGATTGAGGTCGAATGCCATATTTCAGTAAAAAAAGACGGGACCTGTTTTTTAAGTCCCGTCAAAACCGAACTTCTGAACGAAATCAGGCAAAGTGGCAGCTTGAGTGGTGCAGCGAAAAAGCTGAAAATATCGTATCAGCATGCCTGGACCATGATTGAAGAAATGAATCGTTCTGCTCCTGAACCCTTGGTCATCAAACAGCGTGGGGGAGCAAATGGTGGTGGAGCAGAAATTTCTGCTTACGGCGAAAAAATTCTCAAAGAATACAGGATCATTGAAGCCCAGGTCAAGAAGCTGGTTGATCAGATCAACGTGGAAATTAATTTCTGATTTTTTTTGCTTGTCGTTATCTAATCTTGTTTATATCGAAAACTAAAAATTATGGATTCAAATCTAAGTTATCAACCCATTGGTGTTATCCGGACACCTTTTAACACCATTTCCGAAATGCCAATTCAACCCAGCGGAGCCAATGGAGCCGAAGGTACCATTGAACTGAATCCGGACTTAAGTCCCGGACTATTTGATCTGGAAGGTTTTTCGCATCTGATATTAATCTATCATTTCCATATGGTTTGTGGATACAAACTTTATGTGGTTCCGTTTATGGACGATAAGCCACATGGAATTTTTGCCACGCGAGCCCCCACCCGCCCCAATCCTATCGGGATCTCAATTGTCGAACTCAAGAAGATCGAAAACAACATCCTTTACATTGAAGGGGTTGACATGCTGAATGGCACGCCATTGCTCGATATCAAACCATTCTTCACCAAATACGACAATCGTCCGGATGCAAAAGCTGGTTGGCTGGAAGGAAAAGATCACATAGACATCGCAAAAATAAAATCGGATGCAAGATTCGATTCAAAAAAAAGCCCGGAATTCAATCGCTGCAAATGATTAAGAAATTCCGGACTATTAAAATTCAAATCAATTTTAACGCTTAAAAGTACACAAAATGAAGAAGATTTTCGCATTACTGAGCTTCGGCCTGGTATTTTTGCTCAGTTTTTCAGAAAGCTACGGGCAAGTCACTATTGATGCTGAGTTTCGGCCACGGTCGGAATACAGGCAAGGATTTAACCAACCGTTGGCTGATACGCTCAAATCATCAGGTTTTACCCTTCAGCGCACCCGTTTAAATTTCAACTACACCAGTGGTTTATTAAACGCTCGTTTGACCTTGCAGGATGCACGTGTGTTTGGCGAAACAAATACCAAACAACCCTCAACCGCATCGAATAGAAGTCTGGGTATTTACGAAGCCTGGGCCGAATTGCTGCTTGGCTCAGGTACCAGTTTCAAAATTGGCCGTCAGGGTGTACAATTCGAGGATGGGCGACTGTTCAGTCTATCACCCTGGAGCAACACCGGAAATTCGCACGATCTGGCCCAACTCAGGTATTCTGCCACAGGATTTGAAGCCCAGCTGGGTTATGCCTATGGTAATGAGAAAGCTTACAATGCCGACACTTCCTATTACAGCATAAGTAAGATGTACAAACAGCTGGCTTTCCTGCATCTGACCAAAACAATTACCAACGGACTTGACTTGAGTTTACTGGGAATTGATGAAGGATTCATGAAAAGTAAAACTGATCAGGATTTGTATCACCGTTATACAACCGGAGGTACTTTACAGTTGAAAAAGGATAATTTGCCACTGGGGATTTTTGCTACCGGTTATTATCAGTTCGGAAAAAGCACACCTACGGTTGATTTGGATGCGTATTTACTCGCTTTGAAAACTACGTACAAGTTCACCGACAAAATCGGCGTGCTTGCCGGAATTGATTATTATTCGGGATCTGAAAATACTTTAGCTTCAACAAAAACCAAGACATTTAACAAATTACCCTACGGTGTCAACCACTCGTTCAACGGTTACATGGAATACTGGGCATCTTTACCCAAGGGTGGATTGATGAACTATTTTGGTGGCGTAAATCTGAAAATTACGAAGAAACTTAGTTCCGTAATTACATATTACAGTTACCGGCTCGATAAAAACATGAAATCGGGCACCACTGAAGTTAAGAAAAACATAGGTTCGGAACTGGATATCGTCATGAACTATAAGTTTTCGCCTGAAACAGCCATACAGTTTGCCTGGTGTGGTTATTTTGTAAATGATGCAACACGAATGCTGAAACTAAAATCAACTTCCGTTGAAACCAAATTTCCGCAGTACGCTTATATCATGCTTACCATCAAACCAAAATTCTACAAAACACCTGTCGTTGCAAAATAATTCAGAAATATAAAAGAAAAGCAAAATATGAAAAAAACAACTATTTTCCTGCTGTTAGCCTTATTCAGTATAAGCATGCGGGCCCAAACCGTAAAAGTTGCAGCTGCAGCAAACCTCCGTTTTGTGTTCGAAGAAATCAAAAACAGCTATATGAAGGCAAATCCCAGATCTGATGTGGTGGTTAATTTTGGCTCAACCGGAGCGCTTTACCTGCAAATTGTAAATGGAGCCGATTTTAATTTGTTCATGGCTGCTGATGATGTTGTTCCGGTAAAACTGAAAGCTCAGGGATTAGTTTCCGGAGAAGTTAAAACATACGCCTTTGGGAAATTGGTTTTGTGGAGTAATACCATTAATGTTTCGAAAGGAATGGATGTACTGACTGATCCGTCGGTCAAACGGATTGCCGTTGCCAAACCCGATCTGGCTCCTTATGGCGACCGGGCTGTTGAATGCCTGAAGTCGGCTGGACTGCTTGAGAAAGTGAATGATAAAATCGTATATGCTGACAATATTTCACAGACCGCACAATTCGCTCAAACTGGCAATGCAGAGGTCGGATTTTTGGCTTATTCCTTAACGTTATCTCCTGAAATGAAAGGATCGACTTTTGAAATCGATGCCAAAAGTTACAAACCGGTGGCACAGGCTATGGCCATAGTTAAAGGATGGAAAGCCAATCCTGAAGCAGTGAAACTTATGAAATATATCTTAAGTCCTGAATGTAAACCTATTTTTGAAAAATACGGATATATCATTCAGTAAGCAACCGGAGAAAGTAGACCGGGAAACGAAGACCGAAGAAGGGAAAATGAAAATTTGATTTCCGGCAGGTTGCCAGTTGTAAACAGAAAGAATATAACTATGAATAAATTAACGGGTAAAATTTCACGGATACAACAATCAGGAGCTATCATTTTGATTGATGCAGATGTCGATGGTCACGTCATTTCAGCCATGCTCATCGAATCGGCCACTCATCCGGAATGGCTGCAGGTTGGAAATAGCATCGATCTCGTATTTAAAGAAACGGAAGTTTCGCTGGCCAAAAACCTTTCGGGAATCATCAGTATGCGCAACCGCATGAAATGTACCGTTCAGCACATTGAACGCGGTGAGTTACTGAGTAAAATTGACCTGAAATTTCAGACCGAACGGATTACTTCGGCTATCACAACCCGCTCGGTTGATAATCTTCAGCTTGCTGTTGGCGATGAAGTGGAAGCCCTGGTAAAAGCCAACGAGGTTTCGTTAATGAAGAAATAGAACGCGGAAATTCATCATTTACAATTCAGATCATGGATGTATCATTTGCACAAACATTGTGGTTAACACTCAAACTGGCAGTTTTAACTACGGGAATTCTAGTACTCATCGGGTTACCGTTCTCCTACTGGCTGACTTATACCCGGGTAAAAATGAAGCCACTCATAGAAGCTCTCGTGAGCATGCCCATGGTCTTGCCTCCTTCGGTAATTGGCTATTACATGCTGGTGATTTACAGTCCGCGCAACTGGTTTGGCGAATGGCTCGGCAGGGGATTCGATATTCGGCTGGCTTTTTCTTTCGAAGGGATTTTGATCGCATCGGTTATTTTTAGCCTGCCATTTATGGTTCAGCCGCTGCACAACGGATTACGTTCTCTGCCCGATAGTTTTCGTGAAGCCTCGTACACCCTTGGCAAATCGAAAATGCGAACTTTTTTCAGGGTGTTGCTACCCAACATCAAACCATCCATCATCACTGCTGTTGCACTTACTTTTGCACACTGCATCGGCGAATTTGGTATTGTGCTGATGGTCGGAGGCAACATGCCCGGCGAAACCCGTGTGGCTTCCATTGCGATTTACGACGAAGTTCAGTCACTCAATTTTGAAGCCGCCAATCGTTATGCCCTTATTTTGTTTTTGGTTTCACTGGTATTGCTGACCATCATTTACAGCATCAACAGAAAATACGACACATGGAAAATGATGTAATCAATATCGATATTGAAAAGATGATGCATACCGCTCATGGTTCAATGAACCTGGCTATACGGACAAGCATCCGGACAGGAGAACTGGTTGCTTTGTTTGGGCAGTCCGGATCAGGAAAAACCACGCTTTTGCGAATCCTTTCCGGACTTGTAAAACCGGATAAAGGATTGATTCAGTTCGGCAGCACCGTTTGGTTCGATTCGAAAAAACAAATCGACATCATCCCTCAGAATAGGAACATCAGCCTGATGTTTCAGGATTATGCCTTGTTTCCGAACATGACGGTAGAGCAAAACATTCTGTTTGCCCAACCCGAAAAGGACCGAAAAACAATGGATGAATTACTCCGTCTGTTTGGCTTGTCAGAATTCAGGAAAAGAAAGCCCGACGGATTATCAGGCGGACAAAAACAACGGGTTGCCCTGGCTCGCGCCCTCGCGCGTAAACCTCAACTGCTGCTGTTGGACGAACCACTCTCGGCGCTCGATGCTGAAATGCGCAACTCACTTCAGGATGAAATTGTTCAGGCACACCAAATGACAGGTGTAACAATGATTATGGTCAGTCACGATTTGAATGAGGTCTTCCGCTTAGCCACTCATGTGCTTTGTATCGAAAATGGTACAATCACCCGAAGCGGAAATCCGGAAGCAGTTTTTTCGGATAACAGCATCAGCGGAAAAGTACAGATTACGGGGCAAATTGCACGAATCGACAAGCAGGATACGATTAATATCGTTACGGTTATCTCCGGAAACAATCAGGTCATTAAAGTCATCGCATTCGACAATGACCAGGAGAACCTCAAGATTGGCGATAGTGTGATGGTCTTCTCAAAAGCATTTAACCCGATTATCAGTAAATTAAGGTAATTGCAAATTTCCGTCCTTTGCAAGACTTTTGCTTTCTGGTGAGATTAAAAATTAAATGTAGCTTTGGAAAAAATAAGCCAAATGACGGATCTTAATTTCTTATCATGAAACATCCATGACAATACCAAATTTTTGACGCACAAGAGGATGACTATATAAGCGTTACGGGTTGCGAGTTACGCGATATCGAAACCCGGAACCCGTAACTCGTAACAAAAACAAAAACAAAAAAAAACCTTTGAGTGAAAAATATAAACGCATGAAAAACCGATTTCTAATTGTATTGTTTTTATTGCTGTCGGTTTCGTCGTTCGCTCAGAATATCGACATCCGGCTTCTTCGGGCTGTTTATTCTCCGCGACATCTGGCTGCAGATAACTTCATGAAACTGGCCTCCAACACCAATAACGGAATTGTCATTGGAATTCCGCTTACCCTTGGAGTTGCAGGACTTCTCAAACATGACGAAAAACTGGTTAACACCGCCTTTCAGCTCGTCGCTGCCAATGCAATCAATCTGGCGGCCACCGTTGCATTAAAATATTCCGTCAACCGCGACCGGCCTTTCGAAACTTATCCGGATATCCAGAATAAAGTCTACGAAGGAACTCCTTCATTCCCTTCGTTTCATACTTCCAGCGCATTTGCAACAGCAACAACTTTAAGTTTGAATTTCCCGAAATGGTATGTGGTTGTTCCATCCTATTTATGGGCCGGAACTGTTGGTTACTCCCGGATGCATCTTGGCGTACATTATCCCACTGATGTTTTGGGTGGTGTGATTACCGGAGCCGGCAGTGCCTATCTGACTTTTAAACTGAATCAATGGATCGATAAAAAATATTTTAAAGAACATGAATACAAGTAAAAACGGTTTGAAAAAGCGTATCAAAAGTTTTGGGTTTGCTTTCTCCGGAATATATGAACTGGTTAAGTCGGAACCCAACGCTCAGATTCATTTACTGGCCACCATTGCTGCTGTTTTCTTAGGATTTATTCTGAAGATATCCACTACCGAATGGTATGTTGTACTGATTGTCATTGCCCTGGTTTGGGCTGCGGAAGCATTCAATACCGTCATCGAAAAACTGGTCGATCATATGTTTCCCGAATATCACGAAACCGCCCGAATCACCAAAGATATCGCTGCCGGAGCTGTACTCATCTGTGCGATAATTGCTCTGGTTTGCGGACTGATCATCTTTTTACCCAAATTAATTTTAATCTTATAACCTGATTATTCCGGGTAGAGACGCACAGCTGTGCGTCTAATGGCAGTTCACATTCCACACATCTTGATGTTCGCAGAGACACAGGAGACACATCAAAAATCGGTAAGATCCGGAGACGCACGGCCGTGCGTCTTTACGCATAAAACCAATGGATTAGATGTTATTCTTCTAATTGGAGGATTGATCGAAACGAGTCCGAAGCCCGTTTGATTCAGCGATTGCCATTGATCATTCCTGAAACCAGACCTTTGATCTTCCCGTTTTCGGCGATAATTACACCAGCCAGATGAATTACAATAAAAGCGTACATGGCATATTGAATGATTGCATGAATATTTTTCAAACCCTTGTGAATCTCGCGGCTGAAGCCCAAATCACGTCCAAAAGCCATCCCCAGTCCGGTAAGCGCCATCAGCGAAAGAAGAATAAAGAATAGCAGATAACTGTATTTCACCCTGATGTAATGGCTGTATTCAGCTTTGTTTTCACCATTCTTTTTAGCTGAGGCCATGGCTCTTTTAAGCCTGTTGCTCATCTTCTCATCTTCAGGCTGAGTGAACTCAATGACAAGCCTCGAAAGCAATAAAAAGGTCAGCCCGAAACCAATCAGTTTATGTACATCCCACATCTGGTCTTCGTACTCGTGCGACACGGCAAAAGCCTGCTCATCGGTAACGTTAACTCCTTTATTTTTCAACTGTTCCTGAACCATCTTAACATTGTCACGTGGTGAAAGCAATGTTGAATTAAACAATACGGTAACGATCGATCCGCTTATAAACAAAAAAGTGAGCCAGTGCCAGATTCGCAATGGTGCCGAATGCTGCTGCAGAAACGGGGAAGTTCCAGAACCTGAAGAAATGTTCTTGGGAGTCATAGTTGAAGTTTTAGAATTACTTTCAGGAGGAACAGTTAATAGGATCAAATGTTTTATAAACAAAAATTTCAATCATACCGAAACAATTTTTCAAAACATTGACTCTCCGCTGCAAAAAAGGGTTAAAACAAAAAATCCCGGATGAATGAACAAGCGGGATTTTTTAAGTTTTAGACCTGGATTTTTCTCTTCAGGAAATGGTTCAGAAACTTACTCCTTCACAGAGAATTTGTAAATGGTAGTCGATTTCAGAGTTTCTCCCGGTTTCAGCAAAGTATTCGGGAAATCAGGATGATGAGGTGAGTCAGGATAATGCTGTGTTTCCAGACAAACACCATTGCGGTAATCGTAAGGATTTCCACGTTTCCCTATGATGTTTCCTTTCAGGAAGTTCCCGGTGTATAACTGAACAGCAGGTTCGGTAGTAAAACATTCCATGTAACGACCCGAAGCCGGTTCGAAAAGGCTGGAACAGAAAGTCATTTCGATGCCGTCCTGATCTTTGTTCAGAATGTAATTATGATCGTAACCACCACCCATGCGAAGCTGAGGCATTGGATCTTCAATACGTTCGCCAATGGTGTGAGGTGTGGTAAAGTCCATTGCAGTTCCGCGGATATCCACAATTTCTCCCGTCGGAATCAATTGAGAATCGGCTACAGCAGTCGTAAAATTAGCATCAATCACGAGTACATGATCCAGAATATCACCCATGCCTTCACCTTTCAGGTTAAAATAAACATGGTTCGTTAAATTGAAATAACACGACTTATCGGTAGTGGCTTCGTAATCGATTTTCAAACCGTTGTCTTTGGTTAGGGTGTAAGTCACCTTTACGTTTTTATTCCCGGGGAATCCCCATTCGCCATCAGGACTTATCAATGTCATTTCGACAGCAGGACCATCGGCAGACTGAATTTCTTTTCCGTCCCATACCTGACGGTAAAAACTACTGTCGCCTGAATGCAGGCAGGCTTTGAAATTGTTTACAGGCAACTGATACACCTGACCGTCAATTTCGAACTGCGCATCAGCAATCCGGTTGGCATACGGACCAACAATTGCTCCAAAACCAGCTTCTCCGGAAACATAATTGTCAATATTGGTGTAACCAAGAACCAAATCTTCCATTTCCCCATTTTTATCGGGAGCAAATATGGAAACGATTTTGGCGCCGTAATTGGTAAGGGTCACAATAATTCCGCCTTCATTTTCCAAGGTGAATAAAGTGGTCTGTTTGCCATCTACAAGCTTTTCGAAGTCAGCTTTTGTATACGACGGAGTAAATTCTTTTTTGGGTGCCGAACAGGAAAATATCATTCCGGCAACGACCATTAAACCGATTAATTTCTTCATACCATTGAGATTTTTAGATTTTAGCATTTGATTGGTAAAGATAAGTGTTTAAAAGACTCGTCAAAATATTATTGGGTAAAGATAAGTCATCCAAATGACTCCTCCCTGAGACTTTATGTGTTTTTTGTGAAACTGCATATAATCAACAACAATAATCACGATCAGTTGATCATGTTGTGGGGAAAGTTAGTTGCAGGCTCACTACCTGAAAGCCAAAACCCGAATACCTTCCGCTAAAAATCACCAAGCTCCTCCCCTTTCTTGTCAAACAGCAGGATTTTCTTTACACTCACTTCTTCCGTTTTTTTCACGCTTTTTCACCTTCGTAACCGAATCCAAACAAATCCCCTCTGCCTTCTGAAGAATCCCCTCCGCCTTCTGAAGGATCTGCTTTGCCTTCTGAAGAATCTCCTCTGGCTTCTGAAGAATCTGCTTTAGCTTCTGAAGAATCTGCTTTGCCTTCTGAAGAATCCCCTCCGCCTTCTGAAGAATCTCCTTTGGCTTCTGAAAGATCCCCTCTGCCTTCTGAAGGATCACCTTTGGCCTATATTTGAAATGTGTGACTGCTATTAAACCTGCGGAAACTAAAATTGAATATCCTTTTCATCGAATGTATTTTTCTGTTCAGGAAATACCGGATGGAGTATGCCCAAAGCAATCAGCGTATTATCGGGGCAAATCCAATAATATTCTTCCCGGAAATGCGAAACCTATTGAATGAAACAAAACTGATTAATATAATAGAAAGATCAGAAAAGTAGTATATATTTGGTGGTATTTACGAGTTAGCGGTCAGTTTATTCGCTCTTTGAAACAGTTTTGGTTCTTGAAATATTCGCTTAGTTTGAAACTTGTTAAAATTTAAACTTATGGATTACATTTGGATTGCTATAATTGTAGTTTACATTCTACTGACTCATTTAATTGCAAAATACATTGGAGAAAAGCGAGAAATCGGTTATGGGAAATCAGTCTTTTGGTCGCTCTTTGGCAGTCCAATAATAGGCTTTATTACGACAATATTGAGTAAAAAGAAGCCTAAACAATAACGAGAATTTTTTAAAATTTAGGTTTTTAAGTTTCGGGTTTGACAGGTTCTCGCATTTTGAGAGAACCAAATTCTTTGATAGATTTTCAAAATGGTTTTTTAGTGTTTTCGTGTTTGACAAGTTTTCGCTTTTTGAGAGTCAGTTCTGACTAAAACGTTCATTTTCAACTTAACATAGACTGCAACTGGAAACATTTTCGCGGACAAAGTTTTTAAACTTCGTGGAAAAGTTAGCGCAGAATCTGGTGGAGAAAGTTTTGCAGTTTGACACGGATTTTATTGAGAGCCAACATTTGCAAGTAATTTGCAAACATAAAAATATACAAATGTTTCAAGTGACCGAAAACCGAACCGCTAACAGCAAAATACCCGCAAGCCGGGTTTCGGTGCTTCGTTGACAGGAAATTAGTAATTTAAAGTGCAAATCTTCGTAGGAAGTTCATCGGGTAACTCCCGTCCTGCGTGTATTTGCGGAACGTTGGCAGCAATAATAGGTGCGCTGTTCGAAAATTATATTGTTATTGATAATGCACAATTAACTATATTTAACTTTCTAATATCTATAGACATGGCTCAAAAGAAAGTAGTTAACTTCACTGACGAGAATATTCGTAAGATATTTGGTTCATATGATGGTGAAGGTGAAAACATTGACCGTTTAAAAGAATATTATTTCAAAACTGAAACATATAGTAAGATAATTTCAGATTTACCTATTAAAATATTAGTTGGTCATAAAGGTATTGGCAAATCTGCTTTGTTCAGAATAGCTATGTCAGAACAAAAAGATAGTGGAAATCTTCCAATTTTAATTAAACCAGATGACATCGGGGAAATTGGTGAAAAACACGAAAGTTTGATTCTTAGTATTAGGAAATGGAAGTTTGGACTTACTGACATAATTGCAAAAAAAGTATTAAGTGAATTTGGTATAATTGATGAGGGAATAACAGCAAGAATTATCAAAGTTGGTGGAAGAATTATTCCACTTATTACTAAATCTGTAATACAACAAAAGGATAATTCAGATATAACTCAATCTCAAAAGTTACTAATAGAGAAATTTTTAACTTCAAACAAAATTGACGTTTATTTAGACGATTTAGACAGAGGCTGGCAAAATCGGAAAGAAGGACTTATAATGATATCAGCTCTAATTAACAGTATTAGAGATCTTTCTAGTGAAAATCCAGGATTAATTTTCAAACTGGCATTAAGATCTGATGTATTTAATGCGGTTAGGATTGAAGATGAATCTTCGGATAAATATGAGGGAGGGGTTGTCTGGCATTCATATGAGTTGCATGAAATATTTGTAATGTTAATCAAAAGACTCTTAACATTTTGGGGCGAATCTATAAATGAAGAAAATCTATTAAAAACATCTCAGAGACATATAGCTTTTAATTTAGATTCAATCTTTGAAAATACTTTTTTTGGAACTGGCAAATGGGAAAAGGCTCCAATGTATAAAGTTATTTTATCGCTTATTAGAAATCGCCCACGTGATTTAGTGAAATTATGCACAATGGCAGCAAGACAAGCATATCGAGTAAATTCAACAATAATTAAATCTTCTCATATATTATCAATATTACCAGATTATTCAAAAAGTATAATAAAAGATACAATCGCAGAATATAAATCCGAACTCCCACAAATTGAGCGATTGATATACGGGATGAAACCGTCTAAAAAAGAAAGATTTGCAGTAGATAGCTTCGTTTTCTCAACGTCAGAATTACATAAAAAAATATTCAACATAACTCAACGAGGTCAATTTATTTTTGCAAATGGGAAAGTTGGTGATGCTCACGATATATCAAGATTTCTGTATAAAATAAATTTTCTTACAGCAAGAAAAACGTTGGAAGACGGTACTATTGAAAGAAAAAGTTATGAGCATGACAGTAATTTATCTAGCTCATATATGGATTTTGGCTATGACTGGGAAGTCCATTTAGCATATAGATGGGATTTACAGGCTGATTCCTTAATCGATATCTTCTCTAAGCACAAGCTATAGTTGAAGCAATTAATTATAGTTATCCAAGAATAATTGTCTTATGAAACATATTTTAATATTGCCTTTCCTTATTTTTCTTGTTTTTTCTTCATTTACAAATTCAAAATTTCTGTCTAAACAAGACTCCATAATCCTTCAAAACGACACAGTCCTTTTGAATAGAATTGATCCTATTTGTGTACAAAACAATCAGAATAAAGAATGTGTGACAAGTTTTGATTGGCAAAAAAATATGCCTTGGGTGGGAGCAATATTAATTGGGATATTAACCGTTCTTGCAAATATTATTATTAGTAAACAATATCGAAAAACAAATAAGGAAGTATCAGAAAAACAAATTAATAATTCAAAAGAAATAGCTATAGCACAAATCGAAAATGTAAGAAAGAGTGTTGAGTTAGACTTTAATAAAACCGTATTATCTGGCAATCGGCAATCATGGATAAATGAATTAAGAGTTTTAATTAGTAAAATCCTATCAAAAACAATGTCAATTTCTGCTAAACAGAATCTATCAAATAAGGAATATGAGAAACTAAGATTCCTTATTACTAAAGCAGAATTAATGTTAAACGTCACAACTGACAAAGATTTTATACTAGCATTGACTGAACTTGAAAATTGTTGCCTTGAGATTCTAATGGGTAATATGAATGCAGTTGATTTGGAAGAATATATAGAAAAGGTTAAAAGATTTACACAAATAACTTTAAAGACTGAATGGGAACGAGTTAAAAAGGGAGAATAAAATTACTGCTGCCAACAGCAAAATACCTGCAAGTCGGATTTCGGTGCTTCGTTGAAAGGAAACAGATCTCGATATTCATCGGGATGACAAAAGCAGTACTTCGCAGGAAGTTCATCGGGAAACTCCCGTCCAGTGGAACGTTATTCACCATGCCCAGATCTCGGCATAATAAGAAAAACAGATAACATTATGACAAAATCGAAGACAGTTTTTATTTCAATTTTATTGATAGTATCAGCAATCTTGATACAGTTTCTAATGAAACAGAGTGATACAGAACCTGAATATGAATTATTCAATTTCTTTTCAGGTTTAATATTTGGAGCAGGGAGCATAATTCATATCCAGACAATTTTTAAAAGAAAAATAGATGGCAATAAATAACAGTCTGATTCATCTGCTCCTGCGAATCTGTGATCCGTTTAAATGCAACTGCAAGCTACCCAGCAAGTCGGGTTTTCCGCCAAAGCGGACAGGTAGTGCTTCCTTGAAAGGAAATAGATCCCGATATTCATCGGGATGACAAAAGCAGTACTTCGCTGGAAGTTTATCGGAAAACTCCCTCCCTGCTTATATTTCAACGTTAGAAAACAGTTACAAGTCACACTATAACAATCTAATAGGGGTCTACTGAAAAACTCGGAAGCCACTGTATTTCATTTAGATAATGATTATTTATTTCAAATATGTGCAAGGAAATTTGAATTGATGATGTAAAACCCATGCACTTTCAATATTTCACCTTCAACCTGGGAGTTGTAAGAAATCCTGAAAGGATTTAATATGAATAACCGCCGGTGAAACCGGTGGATGAAAATACGAGATGATT